>JAZOCW010000047.1:0-19566 GCA_045596705.1 Acutalibacteraceae bacterium | reverse complement strand
CTTCAGCTTGCCGCACAGGGCGCATCGGTCCGTCAGATAGAGCTTCTTGCCAAGAAGGAGCCTACCGAAAAGAAAAAGACCATCTCCGCCGTCAAGAATAAATATCATTCTGAGGTGGAAATAGCCCTAAAGGGTGTGCTTCATCGTCCCGTAAAGGTCAGCGCGACCGAAAACGGACGCGGCACCTTGACTATTGAATTTTATAATAACGACGAGCTTAAAGACATCGCGACCCGAATAGCAGGGGAAAATTGGTAAAAACTAAAACGGCAACACTTAAAAAGTGTTGCCGTTTGTTTTTTATGAAATTTAAAGATACTGTTGATTCAACGAAAAAGTTTTGGGCATGTATTCCAGAAAGCCAGAGCAATTTTATGTAGGTTTTCTGAACAGACATCTGGTAAATTCAAAATTTTTTGATTCAATCGAATTAATTCTGTAAGACCGCAGTTTCCTGTGAGGATATATTCGATACTGCAATCTAGTACTTTACAAATTTTTAACGCATCCTCAATGCCTACCGCTTCTTCTCCGCGTTCCATCATTTTCACAGAGGAAATTGGAACTCCGGAACGCTCGGCAAGTTCTTTACGAGAGAAAAAATTATGCGTTCGGCAACTAATCAATCTTTCCCCAACTTGTTGTAAGTATGTTTTTTCCATTTTTTATCTTCCTTTCAGCGCTTTTGCACAAAAAAGTGCGTAGCAGAGCCACGCACTTGAAAAACACCATGGCTCCGTTTGCTGCAACACAAATTCAAATCACAACGATAGCGTGTGATGAATAAGAGCCTGTGCTTTTACCGAAAGATAAAATCGCAAACTATCGTTGTTATATATTGAATTTGTGTTGCAATAATATTATACCCCAATTTTCCCGTTTTGTAAACCCAAAAAAGAAAAGACACTTTCGTATGAAAGTGTCTTTATGTGCCACAAAAAGCTGTATTTAATTTATCTCGGTTGCTCCAAGGTCAAAAAGGGTTTGCTCGGCGGCATCGATATTGTCCGAAATAACATATATGATTATATCGTCAAGCTCCATAAGCAGAAGTTTTTGAGAGGAAAAAGAGTTTTCGCTGTTCATAACAAGAAATGCGTCGGCTATTACCGAGCGGTAACGGTTGATGCCGTCAATGACGATATTGCGGTCGTCAGGGTCGTCCAACTCGAAGGCGCCAAGCTCGGTATCATCCTCTTCAGCCGAACTTACAAATACTGAAAAGTCGTCCAGTTCTTCGTCAAACCCAAAGTAGCTTTCAACCTGTTCTTCATCCAGCGCGATGTATTTTTCCGAGTCCGTAAAAGCCTCGCTTTTCAGCAGCGCCGAGGTAATATCCTTTGGCGTGATATCGTTTTTTCCGCAGCCGCACACCGAAGTGATAATAAGCAGCAAAAGAATTGCCGATAAAAGAATTTTCAGTTTCAAACGAAACACCTCTAAAACAAAAATTTAGGGGGAAATATTTACATTGTAATTATAACTTAAAACACAATAATAGTAAACAAAGATTACGGTTTTGTAACAAGATAGAAAGGACAAGCAGATTTACATAATGTTTTTATACTTGTTATTATTTTTTGTAGGGTAATCCTAGTTATTCACAGGGTTATTAACATTTTTGGGACAAAAAACGCGATTAAATCGGTGTGACACCCCCAAAAAAGTGGAAAACTTAGTGGAAAAGTTGGATAATTAAAAAGGTTTAAATAGTTCACATAATATTATTTTTTTGTCAAAATAGATTAAATTTTTGTCATTTTTAAAGCTAAAAAGACACATAAAAAAGGCGCACTCCGCAAGGAAGTGCACCTAAAAAACGTTTTAATTTGAAGAAAAAACATAGCTATAATAGTCTCGGTCCAGAATTTCAAAAGAATACTTTCGCATAGCAGCAACCCTTCGCTTGGTTTCGGCTACATATTTTTTGATCTCTGATTTGGTCATTGTGCAGTCATCAGACGGGGTGAATTTACCGGTTGCCGTACTGTAACTGCCTTCGGCGGTTATCCAGTTCCAGGAGCCGCCGCTGCCGAGCGTATTGATTATGGCAATATTTTCGGTGTCGGAAAGGATATCCTTTCCGGTTATGAGACGCGAATCGTATTCTATCCCAAAAAGGTTTGCAAGAGTGGGAAGAATATCATAGCTTGAACAGGGGGTATCGACCTCGATCGGCTGTGCCATAGAAGGAGACCAGAGAATAAATGCGTTTTTATAAAGTTCGAAATTGTCGCGAATGTTCTTTTTTGGAAGACCGTATAGCTCGGAAAGCGACTCATCGCTGAGCGCATAAGGATAATGGTCACAGCACATTGCAAAAACGGTATTTTCAAGTTGACCGGAAGCCTTAAGTTGTACCAGCAATTCACTAAGCATCTGCTCGACCTCAAGCTGACAGGCAAGATAAGCTTTGGTGCTTTCGTTGAGATCAAGGTCGGGGTCAATATCATATCTGTGTCGTTCAGACATATCGTTTGCGGTCCAGGTAAAGTTTGCATGACCGCTGACCGTCATATAATAGGCTAGGAACGGATGGTCGCCACCCATATAATCACCCGTCGTGGCTTGCGCCATTTCGAGATCGGAGGACGGCCAGGAAACATTTTTAAGCACAAGTCCGCTGTCTTCCGCTTTAAACACGTCAAAGCCAAAGTTCGGGTGGGCTAGATTGCGCCGATAGTATGTACCTACATGGTTGTGGTAAGCAAAGGTCTTATAACCTCTGCGGCCGAAAAGATTGCCCAGCGCAAAGTATTGGTTTGTGTCCGAGCTTTGTTCAATGCAATCTGCGGTGTGATAGAAGTTTCCTGTAATATTCGAATATTCGCCGGTAGCGGTGCTGCCGCCCCAGAGTGTGTTGTAGAAATTGTTGAAACGAAAGCCCTCAGTATACATTTTATAAAGGGTGGGCGTGTATTCGGGGTCAATAGTGTGGTGTGAGAATGCCTCCAGCGAGAGGAAGATCAGGTTTTTACCCTCAAACATTCCGGTATACTCATTTTTTGCAGTCGCTGTAGCGTTTTTAAAATACTCATGCATTTCACGAATATCTTCATCTTCTTCAGTTGCTATAAGCGAATCGAAATCAATATCAAGCTTATTATACTGTGTTCCCGCCTTTTCCGGTATCGGCTCGGGCAGGTCGATATCCTCTTCCGGCACACCGAAAACGCATTGCGCAAGATCTGCAGCAGAGGCCGTTATAACACCGTATGTCTTATAAGCCTTGGATAGATCGTTGCGAAGATACTTTAGAATATCAAACTCAGTCGGAAAAATACAAAGCACGGCGGCGACGGTCGCCGCAAGGGCGGCGGCAACAGAGGCATTGATGAGTACACCCTTTTTGGTATCACCCTTTTTTATATGCTTTTGCCGCTTGCAGAAAATAAGGAACAGCACCGGCACAAGTGCGCAGAGTAATATCTTGTGAGAGCAGCGAAGAATAAACACCAGGGTCTCACGCCAATATTGTGTGACATCGCCTGCAAGGCCGATGATCTGCCAAGAGAAAAACGAGTGCATACTCGAATCATAAACAAGGTGAAAAGAGAAGAAAAAGGCGGTTATAAAAAGCACAGTGGTAGTAAAAACGCGAAAACCCTTTTCTTTAAAACCCAGAGAAAACGCGGCGAACAGAGCGCCTATCAGGAGAGCCATCGCCGAACGGAAGAACGTGCCCGAATCGAACGAAAGACCGAAAAAGAACAGGTGAGACACCGTTTCAAAATACAGAAAAGAAAACAAAAGCCAAAACGTGTGAAAGGGAAAACGTTTGTCTTTTGATATGTTTTCGGTTTTTTTCTGTACTGTATCAGTTCGTTGAAGCAAAGCCGGCATCTTCTCACCTCTTTCGACATAAAATATACCACAAATTCTTTTAAAAATAAACTATATAATATTGAATATTTTTTTAAATTTTACCAAAATAAAATGTGATCAGCGCCCGCTCAAAGGAGCGGGCGCCGGTTTTTATATTCCGTAAAGCTCTTTCAGCTTTTTATCCTTATTTGTTCGTGCAGAAATGTTGCGAACCGCAACCTTAAGATACTGAAACTCCGAAAGACCTGCAAGCATCTTTTCTGTGAGTGCCGCGTCGCCTTTAAGCGCACCGCCCAGTACAACAACGACGATAGCGTTGCCTACATTGCGGTCTCCCTTTACATAAAGGTCATTGAGTGCGTCGTAGATCTTCTTAAGCTTTTTGTCACTTCCCGATTCGAGCAACTTTCTTATCTCAACGGCAACGGTATCAAGCAGGAAGGTTACATATAAAAACTCCCCGTGCTCAGCCATATGATCTTTGTAGGCGTCCTTATACTGCGGGAAGATGGCAAGCAGCTTACTGCAAAGGTCGTCCATTCCGGGGGTGTCGCTGTTTGATCTGGTCGGCAAAGCGACAGCCGAAGCAGAGCGCATCTTGCGGATGTTTATTCCCAGCAAAGAGGTTACGGTGTCGTTAAAATCAATTCCGACAGCCGACGCATCCGACACGGTGCTTGCGTCATCAAACAGGTATGAGGAAGCGACCGAAAAATCACCTACGTTACCTTCTGACACCTCAGCAGAATAAAGCTTAAACAGTTTTGCTTCGTCATTATATCCGATCTTGAAAGCGTGTGTCTCTCCGGTGAACACACCGTCATTCTCAGAAAAACCGTTTTCTGAAAGTGTCGGGCGGATCTCAGCGAGTATCGCATCAAAAATATTCTGTTCCATTTTTGTACTCCTATTAATTATCATATGTAATGCTATTATATCATACTACCTTGAGTTTGTCATCTAAAATTTTGTTGCACAAGCTCTGGCTATACATTATAATAAGTATATATTACCGAAAAGGAATGAAGAAATGAATCTTGCTGATATAAGCACTATAAAAAAACTGCTCAGTGTTGATGATTTTTCTTTTAAAAAATCGCTTGGGCAAAATTTTTTAATAGACGAAACGGTATGTCCGCAGATGGCAGCTGCCGCCGCTGATGAGGATACCGGCGTGTTGGAAATAGGCCCCGGAATCGGGGTGCTGACGAGGGAGCTTGCCGCCGTTGCAAAGCGGGTAGTAACTGTCGAACTGGACGAAAGGCTTCGCCCTGTGCTGAAAAAAACGCTTGCAGACCTTGATAACACGAAGGTCATCTTTGCCGATGCGATGAAGCTTGATCTGCACGCGCTGATAGCCGAGGAGTTTTCAGATTGCAGTAGGGTGGCGGTATGCGCAAACCTTCCGTATTATATAACCTCACCGATTATTATGAAGCTTCTCGAAAGCCGACTTCCTATAGATAACATAACCGTTATGGTTCAAAAGGAGGCGGCAGAACGTCTGTGTGCCGAGGTGTCCTCGCGCGAAGCAGGCGCCGTCACCGTCGCGGTAAAGTATTATGCCGAAGGGGAAATACTCTTCCGGGTGGGACGTGATTCGTTTATGCCTCCACCTAAGGTCGACAGCGCGATCATAAAGCTTTCGGTTCGAAAGACCCCTGCGGTTGTCGTCGCGAACGAGGAGCGGTTTTTCTCACTGGTTAAAGCCTGCTTTGCCCAGCGCAGAAAGACCCTGCTTAACACCGTATCCTCAACTCTGCATATAGAAAAAACGGAGCTTGCGGCGTGTCTTGAAGAGATGGAGCTGCCCGCAGATATTCGCGCAGAGAAACTGACACTTCAACAGCTTTGCTCGCTTTCAAATTTGATGCTCGAAAAAAAGCTTTATTAAAAAGCGCCTGAAAATAGCCGAAAACAAAGCATTTCTACTCACAGTAGAGATGCTTTTTGTTTTTCTACTTAAGATTTTTTAGCAGTATATTTGTATCTTCTCACGGTTTAGTGACAAAAATAAAAGGCGGTAGTATTATTGTCATCAACGGGAGATGATGTTGTGAAACAATTTGCAATTATTACCGAGTCAACCTGTGACTTATCGGAAAAGAAAACAAAAGAGCTTGATATAAAAGTGTTGTCGATCAGTGTAATGACGGATGATGGAACAACAAGACCCAGCGCCGAAATAAAGCCTGCCGAGTTTTATGATCTTCTGCGAAACGGCGGTATGGCAAAAACGGCGGCGGTCAACACCGCGGATTATATGCGGGCATTCGAACAAGAACTGAGCGAAGGTAAGGATGTGTTACATCTTGGGTTTTCATCGGGACTGAGTGCATCGTACAACTGCGCATGTATAGCGGCGGCGGAGTTGCGCGAAAAATATCCCGATCGAAAAATATATACGGTGGATACGCGTTCGGGTTCGCTGGGGCAGGGGCTTCTCGTGTACCTTTGTGCAAAGCGGCGCGCAGAGGGTCAAGATATAGACGAGGTCAGAGGCTTCGCAGAGGATATAAAGCTTAAAATTTCTCATATCTTTACGGTGGATGATCTTGGCTTTTTAAAGCGCGGCGGCAGGGTAAGCGGCACAGTGGCTGTTGTGGGGTCTCTGCTTAATATCAAACCTATGCTGTGTGCAAACAACGAGGGAAAGCTTGAGGTCTCGGGCAAGGTGCGCGGACGGACAGCGGCACTTGAAAGGCTTGCTGAAGAGTATGCAACAACGATGGACGCGCGTTATTTTGATTCACCGGTTTATATCAGTCACAGCGACTGCATAGATGATGCCAAACGGCTAGCCGATATGGTGTGGTCGCGCTGCGGAAAGCGCGAGGTATACATAAACGATATAGGTCCCGGTATGGGCGCGCACTGCGGCCCTGATACACTGGCGATATTCTATATATGTAAGGAGCGATAAAATGACAAGAACGAGACTTAAAGACAGGGCGCTGCCGTCTTATACCAAGGGGGAAGAAGTATTTAATATGGTGACCCACATAGTGGGCGGAGGCTTTGGCGTGCTGGCGCTTGTGTTTTTGGTTATATATTCGGCGCTTACGGCAGATGTGTGGGCGGTAGTCAGCAGCAGTATATACGGAGGAGCACTTGTGTTGCTTTATACTATGTCGAGCGTTTATCACGGTCTGCATCGCGGTATGGGGAAAAAGGTGTTTCAGGTGCTCGATCACTGTACTATCTATTTTCTGATAGCCGGCACCTACACGCCGATATTGCTTTCGGCGATGCGTCCGAAATATCCGGTCCTCGCATGGGTAGTCTTCGGTATCGAGTGGGGACTGACAGCGCTTGCGGTAACACTTACTGCTATCGACCTTAAGAAATATTCGGTCTTTTCGATGATATGCTATATCGGTATGGGTTGGTGCATTATAATGGCGGTAAAGCCGACAATAGAGGTGTTGACGGTGTCGGGCTTTTTGTGGATATTAGCGGGCGGTGTTTCTTATACCCTCGGTGCTGTATTTTTCGGCTTCGGTAAAAGGGTAAAGTATATGCATTCCATTTTCCACATTTTTGTCGTTATAGGAAGCGTTTTGCAGTTTATCGGAATCGTAGGATACGTGATATAAAGCGAGTTATTATACCGCAAGCGGAATTAAATCTATATACGTTAACAAAAAGGACAGTTCTTTTCAGAACTGTCCTTTTTTAGTTATTCAAGCTCAAACGCACCCGTATAAAGCTGATAGTACTTGCCTTTTTCAGCAATGAGCTTTTCGTGGCTTCCGCGTTCGATTATTCTGCCGTGTTCGAGTACCATAATAACGTCCGAATTTTGTACGGTTGAAAGGCGGTGTGCGATAACGAAAACCGTCCTTCCCTTCATCAGCGAGTCCATACCCTTTTGGACGAGCGCCTCGGTTCTGGTGTCGATAGACGAGGTTGCCTCGTCGAGTATCATAACCGGCGGATCGGCAACGGCTGCACGCGCGATGGAGATAAGCTGGCGCTGTCCTTGTGAGAGATTGGCGCCGTCGCTTTTCAGCATAGTGTTGTAGCCGTCGGGCAGACGGGAGATAAAGCTGTGCGCATTAGCAAGCTTTGCCGCCGCGATACATTCTTCGTCGGTCGCATCGAGCTTGCCGTAACGGATGTTGTCCATAACAGTACCCGTAAACAGGTTGGTCTCCTGTAACACTATTCCCAGCGAGCGGCGGAGATCCGCCTTGCGTATTTTGTTTATATTGATACCGTCATAGCGTATTTTTCCGTCGGCAATATCGTAAAATCGGTTTATAAGGTTGGTAATGGTGGTTTTTCCTGCACCGGTGGCACCCACGAATGCAACCTTTTGTCCGGGCTCGGCATAGAGCGAAACATTGTGCAGTACTATCTTGTCTTCGGTATATCCGAAATCGACATCGTCAAGGGTGACATCGCCCATAAGACGTGTGTAGGTTACCGAGCCGTCTGCCGAGTGGGGATGTTTCCACGCCCAGATACCGGTGCGCTCAGCGCATTCGGTAATGTTGCCGTCCGGGTCGATTTTGGCATTTACAAGTGTAACATAACCGTCATCGGTCTCGGGCTGTTCGTCGCACAGCTCAAAGATACGCTCGGCACCCGCAAGACCCATTGCAACAGAGTTTATCTGCTGGGAAATGTGGCTTACGTTTTGGGAAAACTGTTTGGTCATATTAAGGAACGGAATAATGATGGCGACCGACATAGCCTGACCCGAAAGGGAGAGGTTGGGCACGCCCGACAGCATAAGAATACCGCCCACAAATGCCATAAGCACGTAAAGCAGATTGCCGACGTTATTGAGTATCGGCATAAGGATGTTGGCGTATCGGTTTGCCGAGGTCGCGTCGCTGTAGAGCTGGCTGTTGAGCCTGTCGAAGGCGGCCATGTTCTCGTCCTCGTGGCAGAAGACCTTAACTACTTTTTGACCGTGTATCATCTCTTCAACAAAGCCCTCGACCTTTGCCAGCGACTTTTGTTGCTTAACAAAATATTTAGCGCTGTTTCCGCCTATCTTTTTGGTAATGAGAAACATTACGGCAACACCGAGAAATACTACAACGGTCAGCCAGACGCTGTAAAAAAGCATTATTGATACGAGCACAGCAAGGGTTATAACGCAGGTAAACAGCGAGGGAATGCTCTGTGAAATGAGCTGACGCAGGGTGTCGATATCGTTGGTGTAATAACTCATAACATCGCCGTGGGTGTGGGTATCAAAATACTTTATAGGCAGACGCTGCATAGTTGAGAACATACGGTTGCGCATTTTATTAAGGAAGCCCTGAGTGATGACCGCCATCGTGCGCTCGCGGATAAAAATTGAGCTAATGCCGACAAGATAGGTAGCAAGCATCAGTGCGATAAGACTGTAAAGCTTGCCCGAAACGGCAGAAAAGCTTTCGGCGGCAAGGCCCTCTTTTACAATTTTTACAAGATTGTTGATAAATACTGCCGATATTGAGGTAGCAACCGAGCCGAGGAGCAGGCAGATTGCCACTACGGCGAGCCTCCACTTATAGTCTGAGAAGAGCAGTTTAAGCAGCCTGGCAAGGGAGCCCTTTACGTTTTTGGCCTTTGGACCGTGCATTCTTCTGTTAGGACCTGGCATTGTCGTCACCTGCCTTGTTCTGGGAATGGTAGACCTCTTTATAGATCTCGTTTGATGCAAGCAGCTGATCGTGTGTGCCGACAGCGCTTATCGCACCGCCGTCAAGCACTACGATCTGGTCGGCATCCTGCACCGAGGAAATTCGCTGTGCGATTATTATTTTTGTAGTGTTTGGTATGTTTTCTTTAAATGATTTGCGGATAAGCGCATCGGTCTTGGTATCAACTGCGCTTGTCGAGTCGTCAAGTATCAGCACTTTGGGCTTTTTAAGCAAAGCGCGTGCAATACAAAGGCGCTGACGCTGACCGCCCGACACATTAGTGCCTCCCTGCTCGATGAAGGTATCATACCCGTCGGGGAAGTTTTCGATAAACTCATCGGCACAGGCGTTCTTGCAGGCCGCCTTTATTTCTTCGTCGGTGGCGTTCTTATCGCCCCAACGCATATTTTCTTTGATCGTGCCCGAAAACAGAACGTTCTTCTGCAATACAACAGCGACCTGCTCGCGGAGAGCGGTGATATCATATTCGCGAACATCCCTGCCGCCGACCTTAACAGAGCCCTCAGTCACGTCATAAAGTCGGGAAATGAGCTGAATAAGTGTTGATTTGCTGCTGCCCGTGCCGCCGATTATACCGACCGTCTGTCCCGAGCGGATGTGCAGGTCAATACCTGCAAGCGCCGGCTTTTCGGCTGAGGCTGAATATTTGAAATAAACGCCGTCAAAATCAATGGAGCCGTCTGCCACCTCGTATATCGGGTTTTCGGGGTTAGTGAGGGTCGATTCCTCGTCAAGCACTTCACAGATGCGCTTTGCCGACGCGCCCGCCATGGTTATCATAACAAAGGTCATCGAAACCATCATAAGGCTCATCAGTATCTGCATGCCGTAGGTTATAAGGCTGGAAAGCTCTCCTACCTGCATCATACTGTTGTTGCTTTCGATTATCAGTTTTGCGCCGAAGTAGGAAACACAAATGGTGACCGCATTGGAACAAAACTGCATAAGCGGCGCATTAAAGGCGAGTATCCTTTCGGCACGTGTAAAGTCATCACGCACGTCTTCGGATGCCGCGGTGAATTTTTTCTCTTCAAAACGTTCGCGTACAAATGCTTTTACAACGCGCATACCCTTAATGTTTTCCTGAATCGAATTGTTGAGCGCATCATACTTTTTGAAAACGTTTTTAAATATAGGCATAGCCTTTTTGATTATAAGCGCCAATCCGAAGGCCAGCAACGGAACGATGGCTACGAATATGGTAGAAAGACTGGGATTCATTCTAAAAGCCATTACAAGAGAGAAAATGACCATGAACGGACTGCGTATCGCACCGCGGATTATCATCATATAGGCGTTTTGTATATTTGTTATGTCGGTAGTAAGTCTTGTCACAAGGCTGGAGGAGGAGAAGCGGTCGATATTTGTAAAGGAAAAGTTTTGAACCTTCTGAAACAGGTCGTGACGAAGATTTTTTCCGAAGCCGCTTGAAGCCGAGGCGCAGAAGTAGCCCGCCAACGCGCCGAAGGAAAGCGAGAGCAGTGCAAGTATTACAGTTATACCGCCGAAACGGGCGATCTCGTTAAGATCAGCGCCTTTTTCTATTCTGTCTATGAGCTGTGCAGTGACGAAGGGTATAATACATTCGATAATGACCTCCATCGACACGAAAAGCGGCGAAAGCATAGACGCCAGCTTATATTCGCGTATACAGCCCGCTAATCTTTTAATCATGTTTTTCCTCCTTTTCAAGGTTGGTCTTTATCTTATCGATAGTGGCAAAAAAAGCGGCAAGCTCAGCTTGACTTATACCGTCGGTCAATAGCCTGTCGATACGTTGCATATCCTGCTGTGCGATCTTATCAAACTCTTTTGCACGGTCAGTAAGCAATATTTGTTTAAGACGGGCGTCGCCCTTATAAGGCTGACGTGTTATGAGCCCGTTCTTTTCCATAAGCGCCATAATGTTGCTCATAGTCGAGCGGCGGACCGAAAAACGCTTTTCAAGATCACGCTGAAATACCGGACCGTCCTGCCGGGCAATGTGCCCTATTACCCATCCGTGCAGTCCCGTGAGCCGATCAAGCTGGTTTTTAACAGTACTGCTGTCAACCTCGCGTTTTATGAGGTTGTTAAGCCTGCGTATTTCAGGCCCTATTCTTCTTTCGTTCAATACGGCACCCCCTAAAAACAGTTAGCACCCTAACATTATAGTTAGGGTGCTAACATTTGTCAACAAACAAATTGTGAACATTCTATATATTTTTATACTTCGAAACGGGCATTGCCGAAGTGTCGCTTTCTTCTATATATTTTACCGCTTCTTCCGGAGAAGAGAATATTCCGTAAAGCGAAAGACAGCTTTCGGTCATAAATTCACCCTCTACGGCGTCTTGCATCATTTGCACCAGCGAGTCATAATATCCGTTGGTGTCCAAAACGGCGATGGGCTTTTGATGTCTGCCCAGCTGTTTAAGGGTCAGTATCTCAAAAAATTCTTCAAAAGTGCCTATGCCGCCGGGGGTCATAATAAATCCGTCAGCAAGGTCTTCCATCTTTTGCTTTCTCTCGCGCATAGTTTCGGTGCGGATAAGCTCGTCGCAATTTTCAAAAAGTATTCCGTCAACATTGAAAAAGCCGGGAGCGACCCCGATTATCCTTCCGCCTTTTTCGTATACACCTCGAGCGGCCGCGCCCATAAGTCCGTTTGCTCCGCCGCCGAAGATCAGGGTGTGTTTTCGTTCGGCAATTACCCTGCCCAGTTGTTCGCCGTGTTTTATATAGCTTTGGTCTATTTTGTTGCTGGATGCACCGTAGACACAGATGTTCATAAATATCCTCCGATTATATAAATTGCAGTTTATGGGATACGAGCTTTTCGCCCTCATATATGAGCTTCAGGCTGAAAAAAGGACAGTCCTTTAAAATAAGCTCCAGAAAAATTCGGTCACCCTCCCAATGGGGAAGGGACAGAATTTTATCCTTTTCAACAAATTTAAGTTCCCCCTCGTCGCAGTCACAAAGCGCTCCCGAAAAGTGCTCACAGGTAAAAAGGTGCATCTGCTCGCTTTCGCACTCGTTCGAAACGAAGGTAACGATACCTCGGTAGCGGGGAGATAAGAGGGTCAGCCCGGTTTCTTCAAGTGCCTCGCGTATGACGCATTCAAAAGGAGTTTCATCCTCTAAAAACTTACCGCCGACACCAAGCCACTTATCAAAGTTTTGGTCTTTTTTTGCGTTTTTATGCAAAAGCAGTATTTTACCGTTCTGCTCAATGTAGCAAAGGGAAGTGTTCTTCATTTTGCACCTCAAAAAAATATTTATATTATTGTAGCAGATAATGGTATTTTTAGCAAGTACGGAGCAAAAATGGGTAATATATTTATATAAGTATATAATTACATATAAAAAAATACATATTTATTAAAAAAGATGTGGAAAAAAGGGAAGCGCTGTGATATAATCTACCTTGGTGTATGTTGCGAATCGTGCGCCCGAGCAAATTTCGTTTCTTCGGGTGCAAAAATTCACATACATAGAAACAAGGAGGAAAGGTACATGCAAAAGAAAATTAGTAAACTTCCTTTTAACGGCACCAAGGAGCAGGAAGCAAAGCTCCGCGAGGTCATCGAGGAACACAAGTCCGACCGCAGCAACCTTATGGCGGTTATGCAGAAAGCGCAGGATATCTATGGCTATCTGCCCCGCGAGGTACAGGTTATGATCGCAGAAGGAATGGATGTTCCGCTTGAGAAGGTATACGGCGTAGCCACCTTCTATGCACAGTTCTCGCTTTCGCCCAAGGGAAAGTACAACATCTCGGTATGTCTGGGAACAGCCTGCTATGTTAAGGGTGCAGGTGACCTGTTTGACAAGTTAAGCGAAAGACTAGGAATCGGCGCTGACGAGTGCACAGCCGACGGCAAGTTTTCTCTTACCGCCTGCCGCTGTATAGGCGCTTGCGGTCTTGCTCCGGTTCTCACCGTAAACGAAGACGTTTACGGAAGACTTACCGTTGACGATGTAGACGGCATACTTGCCAAATATCAGGACTAATTAAAAGAGGAAAGTCTGTATGAAGATCAGCCAAGTCAGGGATTTGTTAGATGCAAAGGTCATCTGCGGAGAGGAACTGCTTGAACGCCATGTATATTCGGCGTGCGGCAGCGATATGATGAGCGATGTCCTTGCATATGTGAAAGACCAGTCGGTACTGCTGACGGGACTTGTTAATTCGCAGGTCATCCGTACGGCAGAAATGATGGATATGGTTTGCATCGTATTCGTGCGTTCGAAGATGCCTAGCGCCGAAATGATCGAGCTGGCTACTGAGAGCGGCATTGTAATGCTCGCAACCGATAAGCGTATGTATGAAGCTTGCGGCAAGCTGTATTCAAACGGTCTGGTTGGAAACGGAGTTCGCAGATGAGCGAAATTCTTACCTTTCATTTTGATGTAGACGGCTCGGATTTCACCTCGGCGGGACAGGCGTCGGTGCAGCTTAAAAAGACTCTGCGCCAGCTTGGTATCTCGCCTGAGACGATCAGAAGAGCGTCAATAGCAATGTACGAAGGCGAGATAAATATGGTCATACACGCGGGCGGCGGCGAAGCGGATATCTCTATAAGCGAAGATTGTATTGAGATAACTCTGCGTGACCACGGCCCAGGTATCAAGGATATTGATCAGGCTATGCAGGAGGGCTACTCCACCGCGCCGGACGATATCCGTTCGCTGGGATTCGGCGCCGGAATGGGTCTGCCGAATATGAAGCGATATTCCGACCGCATGGATATCACATCCACCCTCGGCGAGGGAACTACCATAACAATGAAGGTGAATATCTGACTTTTTGTCTGGTGCTTAATATGAATACATATAAACATTCGGTATCGTTAGACATCCAGAAATGCACCGGCTGTACGACCTGCATCCATCACTGCCCGACCGAGGCTATCCGCGTTCGGGACAAACACGCTGTAATAAACCCCAACCGTTGTATCGATTGCGGCGAGTGTATACGGGTCTGCCAGCACAATGCAAAAAAAGCGGTTCTTGACAGTCTTGAGGATATAAAAAAGTTTAAATGGAAAATAGCTCTTCCGGCACCCTCTCTTTATGCACAGTTTGATAATCTTGACGATGTTGATTTTGTGCTTCAGGGTTTGCTCGATATCGGATTTGACCAGGTGTACGAGGTATCCCAAGCGGCAGAGCTGGTTTCGGCTTATACCCGCAACTATTTAAAGACTGAGGGCGTTCAGAAACCGGCTATAAGCTCGGCCTGTCCGGCGGTCATTCGGTTGATCGAGCTGCGTTTTCCGTTTTTAAAGGATAACATTATCCGTATGCTGCCTCCGATGGAGGTTGCCGCAAAGCTGGCAAGGGACGAAGCAAAACAAAAACATCCCGAGCTTGATGACGGGGATATAGGCGTTTGCTTTATATCACCCTGCCCCGCCAAAATGAGCTATGTAAAAAACGGCTTTTCTGATTATAAAAGCAGGGTAGACGTCGTCGTTCCCATAAGCGATATATATTTTAAGCTTATAAACGAGATGAAACAGTCTAAGCAACCGCAAAGTCTGTCCAGATCGGGAATGATAGGCATCGGCTGGGCGGCCACCGGCGGTGAAGCCACAGCCATATTCAACGAAAAATATCTTGCCGCCGACGGCATTGAAAACGTCATACGTGTGCTCGATCAGATCGAGAACGGCAACATACCGCACCTTGAATTTGTCGAGCTAAACGCCTGTACGGGCGGTTGCGTAGGCGGAGCGCTCACTATGCAGAACCCCTTTATAGCGAAGGCAAGACTGCAGGGACTGAGAAGATATCTGCCGGTATCTCAAAACATCCTCTCAAAAGAGGAATCAAAATACATACCGGAATATTACTTCTTTAACGAGCTGCCGACCTATTCGCCCATAACACGGCTGAGCGATAATATGGCGGAGTCGATGCGCATGATGGCGGACATACAGAAGCTGCGAGGACAGCTTCCGGGGTACGATTGCGGCTCCTGCGGAGCGCCTACCTGCCGCGCCTTTGCTGAGGATGTGGTAAGCGGACGCGCCAAAAAGAGCGACTGCGTACTTATAATGCACGACCGGTTCAGGAAATATCTTGAAGAGGTCGGTGAGGAAGATATAAATGACGGTAAATGAGTTTGCAAATAAAAATGCTCTTAGGGTGCACACGTTGCCCGACGGACAGCGTGAGATAAAGGGCGGCTACGTCGGCGACCTGCTCTCCTGGGTAATGGGAAGGGCAAAGGCGGATGACGCTTGGATAACCATAATGTCCAACCGCAATGTTATCGCGGTGGCGGCACTTGCCGATGTTGCTTGTGTAATATTGGCTGAGGGCGTAACACCTGACGAGGAGTTTGTAAAGACGGCAGAGGAAAAGGGGATAAACATTCTCTCTTCCGACTACGATGCATACCGTCTTGCGGTAATGCTGGCAAACGAACAGATATGAACAAGTATTATTACGATCTACACGTTCATTCCTGTCTTTCGCCCTGTGCCGATAATGATAACACTCCGTATAATCTCGCAGGTATGGCGGCGTTGTGCGGAATAAACATAATGGCACTTACCGATCATAACACCTGCAAAAACTGTCCGGCATTTTTTCTTGCCGCCAAGCAGTACGGGATAATCCCCGTTGCAGGAATGGAGCTTACAACAGCAGAGGATATACATATTATATGTCTGTTCCCTGAGCTGGAGCAGGCGATGGCGTTCTCAGACGAGATCGACAGCCGTCGCATAAAAATAGAAAACCGGGTCGACATTTTCGGAGAGCAGCTTATACTGGGAGAGGACGATGCTCTGTTGGGAGTGGAGCAACATCTGCTTCCCAATGCGACCACCGTCACATTGGACGAGGCTCCCGAAATAGTAGAACGCTACGGCGGTATATGCTACCCCGCACATATCGACCGCGATGCAAACGGAATAATCACCACGCTTGGCACAATGCCGCAAACACCGGTGTTCAGGTGTGTAGAATTTCGTGATCGCGATAAGATAGCATCCTACACCGAAAAGCATGCGCTTTCGGGAAAGACTGCGGTCATCTGCTCCGATGCGCATTATCTTACAGATATACGCGATGCAGAAAATTACTTTTTACTGCCCGACGAGCCTTATAGCGGGGCGCGGGTGAGGGCAGAGCTTTTTAAGAGGCTTAACGATGAAAGAATTATCACTTAACATTCTTGATATCGCGGAAAACTCGGTAAAAGCCGGGGCAACGCTCACAAGGATACTCATAGACGAGACCGAAAGCAGTCTTACGATAACGATTTCGGACGACGGTTGCGGTATGACTAAGGAGATCTGCGAGAGGGTTTGCGACCCGTTTTATACCACCCGAACTACCCGCAGCGTGGGGCTGGGTATCCCGCTTTTTAAACTGGAAGCCGAGCAAACGGGGGGAGATTTTTCTATACAGTCGCGTGACAAAGCGGCAAACCCCGAGACCCACGGTACAGAGGTAACAGCGCGCTTCAATAAAGATCATATAGATTTCACACCGCTGGGCGATGTGGTCGCAACTGTGGTGACACTTATACAGGGTCACCCCGAAACGGATTTTTATTTCTGCCACAAAAAGGGGCAACAAAGCGCCACGCTCGACACACGCGAACTGAGAGAAGTTCTCGGCGAGGTGTCGTTAGCGGAATATGAAGTTATTAAATGGATTGAAGAGTTTTTAAAAGAACAGTATATCAATCTTTAATATTTTAGGGAAAGGGAAGATTTTTATGAAAACATTAGCTGAACTGCAGGCCATCAAAGACAAGATGAAGGACAAGGTAGTTCTTCGCGAAGGCGTAGATGAAAAGCGCGTAGTTGTCGGAATGGCTACCTGCGGAATCGCAGCCGGAGCCCGTCCGGTTCTGAGCGCCTTTGTTGAAGGCGTAAATGCTGCCGGTCTTGCAAGCAAGGTATCGGTTACACAGACGGGTTGCATAGGAATCTGTGAGTTTGAACCGGTAGTAGAAGTATTTGAAGCCGGCAAGGACAAGGTTACCTATGTAAAGATGACCGAAGAAAAGGTAAAGAAGGTCATCGAAGAACATCTTAAAAACGGTAAGGTAGTAGCAGAATACACCATTGCCAATAATAAAGCATAAGCGGAGGTATATCAAATGATTCGTACACACGTATTGATTTGCGGCGGTACCGGATGTACCTCTTCGGGAAGTGTAAGCATTCAGCAGGCTTTTGCTGAGAACATTGAAAAGCAAGGACTTTCCGATGAGGTAAAAATCGTACAGACCGGTTGTTTCGGTCTTTGCGCTATGGGTCCTGTCGTTATCGTTCATCCGGACGGCACCTTCTATAGCCGTGTTGCGGTTGACGATGTAGCAGAGATAGTAGAAGAGCATCTTCTCAAGGGCCGTATCGTTACCCGCCTTGAGTACAAGGACGACACCGTAGAAAAGGACGAGACCGGAAACGTATCCTTAAACGATACCGCTTTCTACAAGTCTCAGACCCGTGTTGCACTGCGCAACTGCGGTGTTATCAACCCTGAAGAGATCGATGAATACATAGCAATGGACGGTTATGCTGCACTTGGTAAGGTGCTTACCGAGATGACTCCTGAGGATGTTATTAAGTGTGTGACCGATTCAGGACTTCGCGGACGCGGCGGCGGCGGATTCCCGACCGGACGCAAGTGGGCACTTACTGCTGTTAATGACGCTCCGCAGAAGTATGTTGTTTGTAACGCCGACGAAGGCGACCCGGGCGCATTTATGGACCGTTCGGTTCTTGAAGGCGACCCCCACGCTCTTATCGAGGCAATGATCATTGCCGGTTATGCCATCGGCGCAACACAGGGCTATGTATATGTTCGTGCAGAGTATCCGATTGCTGTTGCACGTCTTGAGATCGCTATACAGCAGGCTCGCGAGTACGGTCTGCTCGGTAAGGATATCTTCGGCTCGGGCTTTGATTTCGATCTCGGAATCCGTCTCGGTGCGGGTGCATTCGTTTGCGGTGAGGAGACCGCTCTTATGACCTCCATCGAAGGAAACCGCGGTGAGCCCCGTCCCCGTCCGCCTTATCCGGCAGTTAAGGGTCTGTTTAACTCTCCGACAGTTGAAAATAACGTTGAGACCTTTGCTAACATCCCGCAGATAATCCTGCGCGGCGCTGATTGGTTTGCCTCTATGGGTACCGAAAAGTCTAAGGGCACCAAGGTATTCGCTCTCGGCGGCAAGATAAACAACACCGGCCTTGTTGAGATCCCGATGGGAACCTCACTGCGCCACATTATTGAAGATATCGGCGGCGGCATCCCGAACGGTAAGAAGTTCAAGGCTGCTCAGACCGGCGGTCCTTCCGGCGGTTGTATCCCTGCCTCCCTCATTGATACCGCAGTTGACTACGATAACCTCGTTGCTATGGGTTGTATGATGGGTTCAGGCGGACTTATCGTAATGGATGAAGACACCTGTATGGTCGATATGGCTAAGTTCTTCCTTGAGTTTACTGTTGATGAGTCTTGCGGTAAGTGCACACCCTGCCGTGTAGGTACAAGACGTCTTCTTGAAATGCTTGAGGAGATCACCAAGGGTCAGGGCACACTTGAGGATATAGACGAGCTTGAACAGCTTTGCTACTACATCAAGGAAAACTCTCTGTGCGGACTCGGACAGACTGCTCCTAACCCCGTTCTTTCAACACTTAAATTCTTCCGCGATGAGTATGTTGCTCACGTTGTTGATAAGAAGTGCCCGGCAGGAGTATGTAAGGATCTGCTTACCTTCGTTATTGATAAGGACAAGTGTATCGGCTGCGGTATGTGCGCAAGAAACTGTCCGGCAGACGCCATACAGAAGACCGACTATGTTGCACCGGGTCACAAACTTCCGTCCTACACTATCGATGCCGAGAAGTGTGTTAAGTGCGGTGCCTGCATAGCCAACTGCAAATTTAAGGCTATAAGCAAACAGTAAGGAAAGGAGCCAGAAAAAATGGAAATGGTTAATGTAAAGATCAACGGTATTGCAGTAAGCGTACCGAAGGGCTCCACCATTCTGGAGGCTGCCCGCGCTGCAGGAGTTGAAATTCCGACTCTCTGCTATATGAAGGAAAAGAATGAGATCGGC
>JAZOCW010000046.1:0-29625 GCA_045596705.1 Acutalibacteraceae bacterium | reverse complement strand
ACGAACAGGTCACAGCAAAATCCGAGACTAATCTACGCACAGCGCCGAGCACCTCCGAAAGCGAGGTTGTATACACGCTTAAAAACGGCGAATATATTACCCGAACAGGCGTGTCAACCAGAGGCTGGTCACGGCTTGATTGCAACGGTCAGACGGTATACGCAATAACGTCTTATTTGACTAATTAAAAAAGGCTCCCATCAGGGAGCCTTTTAATTATTCGCTTTTTGCCTCTGCAATTATCTTGGAGGCGATGTTTTGCGGTGCTTCCTCGTAACGTTCGAAGCTGAGGGTGAACTCTGCTCTGCCCTGAGTTATCGAGCGCATAGCGGTCGAGAAATCAGACATTTCGGAGAGCGGTACCTCCGCAACTACCTCCTGAAGCTTACCGTGCAGCGGATTCATTCCGATAACACGGCCGCGGCGCTTGTTTATGTCGCCTATTACGTCACCCATATTATCCTCGGGGATGGTAACGTTCAGGGTGCCTATAGGCTCAAGCAGTACGGGGGATGCCTGCGGAATACCCTCTTTATATGCAATAGATGCCGCCATCTTGAAGGACATTTCGGATGAGTCAACAGGATGATACGAACCGTCAACCAGCGTTGCCTTAAGACCAACAACCGGATAACCTGCCAACACGCCAACCTTTACGCTGTCGCGCAGACCCTTTTCAACCGCGGGGAAGAAATTCTTGGGCACCGAGCCACCGAAGATCTTCTCCTCAAATACCATCTCGTCGCCCTCACACGGCTCGAACTCGATCCAGACATCGCCGAACTGACCGTGTCCGCCCGACTGCTTCTTATGTCTGCCCTGGACCTTGACCGCCTTGCGGATGGTCTCGCGGTAGGCAACGCGCGGGGTGCGCAACTCAACCTGTACGCCGAACTTAGCCGCAAGCTTGGAGATTATAACGTCTATATGCTGTTCGCCGAGGCCCGAAAGAAGTTGTTCTTTGGTCTCGTTGTTTACGGTGAAGCTTATGGTCGGATCTTCCTCCATAAGACGAAGCAGACCTTGTGCGATTTTCTCCTCGTCGCCCTTTTGCTTCGGATAAATAGCCATTGTGAGCTGCGGCAACGGGAAGCGCGGCATAGCCACAGCGCCTGAGAATGCGGCGTCACACAATGTGTCGCCCGTTACAACATTGCCGAGTTTGGCAACAGCGCCTATATCGCCTGCCGAAATGGTCTGTGCGTCTTCCTGCTTGCCTGCCTTTATCCACATAACCTTGGAAAGACGTTCTTCATTGCCGGTACGGCGGTTTGTAAGTCTACAGTCGGAAGAAACCGAGCCGCTTACCACCTTGAAGTAAGAAAGCTTTCCTACGAACGGGTCGGCTATAGTCTTAAATACGACAGCCGCAGTTGCGCCGTCACCTATTGTAAGGTCGCTGCCGTCCTCAAGTTTGACCGGCACATCAGCAGCCGACGGTGCTATTTTAGCAAGCAGTTCAGCAACCATACCTACCGCCGCTCCATCTTGACCGACACCGCAGAATACCGGACAAATATCGCCCGAAAGCATTCCCGCTTTTAGTGCGGTTACGACCTCGTCGGGAGCAAAGGGCTCGCCGCCGAAATATTTTTCCATAAGTGCCTCATCAGTCGATGCGACAGCCTCAAGCATAATATCACGCATAGCGGAGATATCAGAATTATCGGGAACGGGCGAATACTCCTTTGCGACGGTGCCGTCAAAGGTATATGCCTTGCCGTCGATAAGATTTATGTAGCAAACAACGTGCTCGCCCTCAACATACGGAACTATGACCGGACAGATAACGCTGCCGTAATGTCCGGTTAGTATAGATACAACGCGGTAAAAATGCGCGTGAACCGAATCAAGCTTGTTTATAAAGAAGGCTACAGGCTTACCGTTAGCACGAGCTATATCATACGCCTTGATAGCGCCGACAGTCAGACCCGATTTACCCGAAAGCACAATTAAAGCTGAATCAGCTGCGGCTACCGCCTCACTCACGCCGGCAGCAAAGTCAAACTGGCCGGGGGCGTCGATAATATTAAGCTTACAATCGCCTATCTCAACCGGATGCACAGCGGTGCTGACAGAGACCTTGCGCTTTTTTTCCTCTGCATCGAAATCCATAACGGTAGTACCGTCTGCATTCTTACCGATTCTGTCTATCGCCTTACCGTAATATAAAATCGCGTCTGCAAGGGTGGTCTTTCCGCTGTTGCCATGGCCAAGCAGCGCGATATTTTTAATGTTAGTTGCAGTGTACTGTTTCAAAATGAACACCCTTTCGAATATGATACGGATATTATACCACCGTTTTGATAACATTTCAACTAATTTTATACACAGCGATTAATGTTTTTTGTGTAAAACGCTGTCGAAGTTGCCTAAATCCGTTAAAAATAATAGGTTTTTAGGGCAATATTTACATTTTCCGCTTCAAAATTTCTACACTGTAAAAAACAGCCAAGGCTCGCCGCTTTCCTCGGCGAGCCTCCATTTATCATATGTCAAAAGCAAAGTCCCATTATAAGTACATTATAACATATATAATTTAATCATCGACTTGTAAGTCTGCATATCTTAACGCCAACGACAGCCTTGCCCGTGCACGGGCAAGCGTTCGAGACACCGTTGACTTGTTGACGCCTTGCTCTTTTGCGATATCGGTTACCGATTTGTTTTCAAAATAGTAACCTATTACCGCGGCTTTTTGATGCTCGCTGAGCTCGCTGTCGATCGCACGGCGAAGCTGCCTTATCAAATGAGCTATGTATTTTTCGTTTCCACCCTCAGCTTCCGTATACGCCCTATCCCCTAGCGCCGTCAAGCTTAGCGTACTTCTTCTCATGCACTTTCTCCGTAATAATTAATAAGGTGTGTTCCTATGCTTTTAAGTGATGCCGCATCGGCGTACAGCGCAAGTATTCGGCTGCGAAGCTTTAATTTCTTTTTAGCGCTCAGTCCCGATTCGGTCGCTCTAAGCTCGGCTATTCGCTCCCGGATCACATCATGTTGGCGTAGATATTCCTGACCCATCTCATATAGTGTCATTTGAATCACCTTCCTACACATTTCGTGTGATTAATCATTAAAAATCATCCGATTACACAACTTGTGTGATAATCGGCAATTTCGCCTTAACACATATCGTGTGGTGTGTCAAGCGATCAAAGCATATTTTCACACATTTCGTGGAAAATAACAGTTGTTGCACGGCTGTTTTGTGAAAATTCAGGGTATTGACAAAACACACATTTCGTGGTATATTGGTCGAGGGTGATATTATGAATGGGTTTGGACACAGACTTAAAGAGTTGCGAACAAAGAAAGGATACACACAGGCACGGTTGGGGGAGATGCTTGGGATATCTCCCAGCGCAGTAGGCATGTATGAACAGGGGCGGCGCGAGCCTGACAGCCGGCTTATAATGGAGATAAGCCGGCTGTTTGAAGTGTCGACCGATTATCTGCTTTCCGGTGACGGAAGTGAGCCGCGTGAAATTGAGGACGCTTTGCAAAATATGCGGGAGCGTTTAAAGAACACCGGTGGACTTATGTTCAACGGCGCTCCTCTGGACGAACGCGATACCGAAAAGCTTTTTGACGCTATGCTGCTGGCTGCCAACCTGCTCTTAAAATCCAAGGAGGATGACAGCAATAAATAAAAACCGTTTTATCCAGCTCGCTGAGGAACTGAAAAGCAAATACCAAACCGCCGATCCGTTTGAACTTTGCCGCTGTTTGGGTTTCCTTTTAATACGCACCGATCTGCCCAAAAGCGTACGCGGATTTTTTATGGAAACCGCAGACGGTGTTTCGGTGGTGATCAGCAATACTCTTCGTTCGCCTGATGATCGCGCATGTGCCGCCCACGAGCTTGGACATGCACTTCTTCATCGAGGCGTGAACACATTTTTTCTCTCGGAAAACACCAATCTCGTTTGCGGACGCTACGAACGCGAAGCCGATCTGTTTGCGGCAGCGCTGCTGTTAGACGAAGAGGCTCTCGCCCTCGGCAACATTAATGATATTTCCAATTACACGGGCGTACCCGAGTATGCAGTACGTATAATGTGTGATCATATTAAAAACAAAACCCAGTGCCCACACTAATCGGTACTGGGCTTTGCTTTATAAATACCGAAACAGTAAAAGGCTATCGCTGATTTAATTTGTATTTTGGTTGCAAAAAAGTGTTGACAAACCCAAAAGCTTATGGTATATTAATTTTTGCTGTTAAGTGCTGGTGTAGCTCAGTCGGTAGAGCAGCTGATTTGTAATCAGCAGGTCGGGGGTTCAAGTCCGTCCACCAGCTCCACCGTTTTAAAAATTAATATGGGAGAGTTCCCGAGTGGCCAAAGGGGACAGACTGTAAATCTGCTGCTTTTCAGCTTCGATGGTTCGAATCCGTCCTCTCCCACCATCAAAGGACAATGAAAAAGGTATTGCCCAAGAAACCCGCGATTTTATCGTGGGTTTCGCCATTTCTACGGTCGAATTTTTAACAAGCGATTTTGTGGATGTGAAAAAGGTATTTTTCCCTTTCTGTAGTGAGCCGAACTCTCGCAAAACCGAATACAAGCTACCGAGCGCAAAGAGAAAAATTGAACAAGTTTTAATGCCTTTATGTAAAGCCTGACAAAGTAAATGGAGGGGTATCATGAAATACACTATTTTTTCTGAAAAAGCAAAAGCGCATAAAAAACCTTTGCATCATAAAACTGTGGTGCCTGTTTCATACGTACATTTTGAAGAGGACAAACTGGCGTTTCAAAAAGTGCGCGCCGTAAAGGACGCAAAGTGTAATTTACCGATTCTTCTTAATGCAGGGGACAGCGTCACACTGGATTTTGGCGAGCATTGTGTGGGATATCTGCACTATACGGTTAACCACACGTACACCATTACAGATTCTCCGCTTCGTTTAAAATTCACCTTTGGTGAAATGCCTTTGGAGCTTACCGTGCCTTCTGATGAATATTACGGCACCTTGGGGGACGGATGGCTGCAAAACGAGGTAAAAACAAGCGTGTTTTTGCCGTGTGCCGTGCAGCTGGAGCGTCGGTATGCGTTTCGGTATGTGCGCATTGAACGCATAGATAACGCAACCAAATTCCCAGTTGAGATTCAGCAACTGTATTGCGACTGCGTCAGCAGTGTCAGCAGAGAAAGTGCAGCAGAATTTGCGATATCCGATCCGTTTCTTAAACGCATTTATGATATTTCTTTGGATACGCTGTGCAGTTGTGAACAGGATGTTTTCGAAGATGGCCCAAAGCGTGACAGACGCCTTTGGATAGGCGATTTGCGTTTGCAGGCGCTGACCGATTATGTCAGTTTTAAAAATATTGATCTTATCAAAAGATGCATTTATCTGTTTGCGGGTTACAGAATCGACGGGGCTGTGGCGCCGTATGTATTTCCTGATTCCCCTCCCTACGTGGATGGCTGGGTGTTCGATGATTATTCATTGTTTTTCATCTCTTGCATATATGATTATATGGAGAATTGCGGCGATCTGGAGTTGCCTGTAGAATTGTATGATATCGCATTACAGCAAGCACAGATCGTTGGGGCAAAAATTGAAACGATGAAAGTAACCCCCTTTATAGACTGGTGTGACGGTTTAGATAAGAGTGTGGCGATAATAGGTGTGTATATTTATACCTTAAGACAGCTTTATGCAATCGCCAAAAAGCTTCAGAAAGATGCCACTTGGATAAAAGCGGAGATTGATAAGGCAGAAATGGCACTTCGCGGTTTCTATTCCGAAAAAGAAGGTCTTTTTGTAACTGAATCCAACCAGATTTCATGGCATTCGCAGGTGTGGGCAGTTCTTAGTGGTGTTTTGACCAAAGACGAAAATGTAAAGGTGTTGGAGAACATTGAAACATCGAAAACCGCCTTTACGATGAGAACGCCGTATATGATGCACTATTACCTTGAGGCATTATATAGCTGCAATCTCAAGAAAAAAGCGCTCGATTTCCTGAAAGGGTATTGGGGTAAAATTGTGGCTTGCGGTTTTGATCGTTGTCCCGAAATTTTTAATCCTGACAATCAGTTTGAATCACCGTATAATGCACCTGAAATCAATAGTGCTTGTCACGCGTGGAGTTGTACGCCCGTCTATTGGTTACATATGCTTGACGCAGAAAACACAGATAAAGAGTAGTTTCTTTGCTTCCACATCAACAAGAGCAAATCGACAAAGTCGATACACCTTTTGTGAGAGTTCGAAACCTTAATGCAAAAATGCTAAAATATCTTTTTTATAGTCCTTACACAAACAAGAAAGGTACCACCGTAAGGTTGGTGCCTTTTTTGTTTGGTGGAATGAAGCGTTCCCTTACGGGAACATTAAGCAGCCTTCGGCTATGAAGACGCTTACGCTAATGAAGTGTGCCTACGGCACGATATCATTAAAAATAAGACAATATAGATTCGAACGACCGAAGTTGCGATACACCTTGTTTGATCTGTTATTTTATGCTATAATCAAACAAAGGCGGTGATATTGTGGCTAAAGAAAAAGATAAAGTAGGATTAAAAGAATCTTATAAATTTTGTGACACCGACGATACTTATATAACCCTTCACGATTGTTACGCAAATAATATATCTATTGCGGAAGATAAGCTTTCTTTTTATTTTGAAAACGGTTTTTGGGTAGCGCCCGACAATAAACATAGCGAACTAGATAAAACAGTTCGGACGGATTCTTCACAAGTTGACTTCTGTTTTGAAAAAGAAAATTCTGAAGAAATAAGAATATATGTTTTTCGCAAGACGGTTTTTGGGCGAACGATTCGAATGCAATGGGAATTGCCAAAATTTATAGAGTTGATCAACAACAAGACCCTTAGACTGGAATTTTTATATCAGTACAAAGGACACAACGAACAACTTTACGAGTGTTGGTTGCACTTTGATAAAAGTCCCTATTATTACGAGTGTCTATTAAAACTTCCGGCGACAAGAGTAAAATATTATTGGAACAACTTATGTCCAAACAAAACATGGTAGTGCGTCGGTTAAGACCAAATATAAAATTAAATGTCTTGTTTGATTATGAAAACAGTGTTATAATAAATAATAACCAACATTAAAACTTCCGCTGTTAAATTAACCTATTTTTTGTAAAGGAGTATAACTATGTTGATCCCAATTATTATGCTTGCAATTGGTTTCGTATTGCTTATCAAGGGCGGAGACTGGTTTGTCGACGGCGCAACCGGCATTGCGCGCCGCTTCCATTTGCCTGAGATATTAATCGGCGCCACTGTCGTTTCGATAGGAACTACCCTACCCGAAGTTATGGTTTCCGCAGGAGCCGCACTTCAGGGAAGCGGTTCTATTGCTTACGGTAATGCAATAGGTTCAATCATATGCAATACCGCCCTGATTGCCGCGCTGACCATCGCCATCAAGCCGGGACCGGCTGCCAGAAAAAGCATGGTGCTGCCGGTTGTGTTTTTCTTTGTTGCCGCCGCCGTCTACTGTCTGGCCGCTTACGTGTTTGGTGAATTTTCGCTTTTGCTTGGTATAGTCTTGCTTACCCTTTTTGTTGTATATATGATATCTACCGTACTGCGCATGAAAAATACTGCCGCCACTATAGAAACAGTAATTGCCGAAGAGCAGGGCGGCACGATTACCAGCGAAGAGGAACTCGAAGCCCACAGCGGTGAGGACCATGTAGTCGAATCAGTCGCAAAGGGTACAAAAGACAGCCTTCTTAAAGATATAATATTGTTGGTGATCGGAGCAGTTTTGATTGCTGTCGGCGCAGACTTTTTGGTTGATAACGCTATCATCATTGCTGAAAAATGCGGTGTTTCGGAAAAGGTCATCGGTTTAACGATAGTTGCTCTAGGCACTTCGTTGCCTGAACTTGTGACAGCTGTTACCTCGCTTGTCAAGGGTCACGGCTCGCTGTCGTTGGGCAACATTATCGGCGCAAATCTCTTTAACCTCGTGCTCGTCAGCGGCGTTGCCGTCACCATCAGTCCGTTTGATATTCCCGTTTCGGGACTTATCGGCGGTATAAACTCCTCGCTTGTATTGGATATACCGGTTATGTTGGGAGTAATGCTTATTCTGACCGTACCTACGCTTATAAAGCAAAAGCTCTCGCGTTGGCAGGGCGGTCTGTTGCTCGGAATTTATGCGGCATTTTGTGTTTTGCAGTTTGTAATTTAATATAGTTAACTTAAAATTAACTTTGTTAGCGCTTTTATAACAGATCAAAACAACATCTGCTATGAAAGGTTGGGCGCTCCATGCTTAAAAAGGCACTGTTACATAACAGTGCCTTTTTATTTTTACAATCAAAATATCATTTCGCCGAAAAATCTCCTGAAAACGGAGATTTTTTCGCTTTAATTCACTAAAATGCTATTGATTTTTATTTTAGCTTTTGGTAAAATTTAAGAGGAGAAATTTTATTTGAGATGTGGTGATTTTATGAAAGCAATTATAGGCGGAAAGATCATCTTAAAGGATCGCATTGTTGAGAACTGCGCGTTGCTTTTCTCCGATGTGATTGAGGGTATCGTTCCGGAAGATAGAGTTCCCGACGGGGCAGAGATCATTGATGCCAAGGGCGGCTTTGTTTCGCCCGGTCTTATCGACCTGCATATCCACGGCTACCTAGGAAAGGACGTTTGTGACGGTGAGGAAGAAAGCATCCGCACCATTTCAAAGGGTCTTCTTGCCAACGGCGTTACCGGCTATCTGCCAACTACTATGACGGTAGATATGAAGGTAATACGCAAGGCACTTGAGGTCTGCCGTTCGCTCAAAGAGGAGAGCAAAAACTGGGATGGCAGCCAGATCCTTGCCTGTCACGCGGAAGGTCCCTTTATAAGCGAAAAGAAAAAAGGCGCACAGGACGCAAAATACATACTTGCTCCCGACGCAGCATTTGTTAAGGAATATTCCGACATAATCGGCATTATAACCTTAGCACCCGAAACCGACACAGAAGATTTCGACGCTATCAGGGAGATCTGCCGTGATACCGACGTTGTCGTATCTATGGGACACACCTCTTCGGATTATGAAACCGCCATGCGCAGTACCGAGGCAGGCGTTAAGCACGTTACACACCTGTTCAACGCGATGACTCCCCTCGCCCACCGTGCACCGGGCGTTGTTACCGCCGCTATGAACTCCAATGTCAGCTGTGAGCTTATAGTAGACACTTTCCATGTTGACACCAGCCTTTATGATATACTTTGGAAACTTAAGGGCAGAAAACTCTGCTTTATAACCGACTGTCTGCCGGCAGGCGGTCTGCCGGAGGGCGAATACACCCTCGGCGGCCAGAAGATAATCTACCGCGGAATAGTATGCCGCCTTGAGGATGGAACCGTTGCAGGCAGCATTCTGCACCTGAATAAAGGTGTATGGAATGTTTACACCAATTCTTCTATCCCGCTTTGGGAATGCGTTAACTGCGCATCTCTCAACCCCGCAACCACACTCGGCATTGATAAGAGCAAGGGTTCTATTGACGTTGGCAAGGATGCGGACATTATCATTACCGACAGTCAGTTTAATGTTGAAAAAACCATAATCGGAGGAGAAATCAAATATGAAGCTTAAAGTCAATGCAAAACTCGACCCCCAATTCCAACCGCTTTCTCTTGTGTGCCGCGAGATGCGCGAAGCAACCAAAGAAGACGGACAGGACATCGTTATCGCCGTAGAGCGTAATAAGGGCTATACCACCACATATAAGACCCGCATCTTCCGCGACGGCACCGGCCACGACGAAGAGAACTTCCGCTTTGTTGAGAGAATGGCAAAGGCTCTGCTTTGGGTAGCGGGCGGATATAAGCTCATAATTGCCGGCAGCGAGGTTGTAGGAAATAAAATTAAGGAAGCCTTCTCGGACAGTGGGCTCCGTGATTTCGACGTTCATTTTATGGAGCGCGTATATGAAAGCAAATTCGAGGTAGAGGTACGCTCCCTCGAGAATGCACCGAAAGACAAATCTGCTGCCGCACCTATCGGCCGCCATCTTGAGGGTTGCCGCATCGGCTTTGACGCAGGCGGAAGTGACCGTAAGGTCAGCGCTGTTATAGACGGCGAAAGTGTTTATTCCGAAGAGGTAGTTTGGTTCCCCAAGACCAACTCCGATCCGAACTATCACTACGAGGGCATTCTCGAAGCAATGAAGACCGCCGCCTCCCATATGCCGCGTGTTGACGCTATCGGTGTTTCTAGTGCAGGCGTTTATGTTGACAACCGCATAATGGTCGCATCACTCTTCCTTAAGGTCAGCGATGAAGACTTTGATAAAAAGGTCAAGAATATGTATATCGACGTTGCCAAGGAGATCGGTGAGAACATACCTATCGAGGTTGCCAACGACGGTGACGTTACCGCACTTGCCGGTGCTATGGATCTTAATGATGACTCGGTGCTGGGCGTTGCTATGGGCACCTCCGAGGCCGGCGGCTACGTTGACCCGCAGGGCAACATTACAGGCTGGCTCAACGAGCTCGCCTTCGTTCCGGTTGATTTCTGCTCTGATGCAATGGTTGACGAATGGTCGGGTGATTACGGCTGCGGCGTTAAATACTTCTCGCAGGACGGCGTTATTAAGCTTGCTCCGGCAGCAGGTATTGAACTGGACGAGAATCTCTCACCTGCAGAAAAGCTCAAGGTAGTTCAGGGTCTTATGAAAGACGGCGACGAGCGTGCCGCCGCTATCTATGATACTATCGGCGCATACTTCGGCTATGCTATCGCATTCTATACCGAGTTCTATGATATCAAGCACGTTCTCATAATGGGACGCGTTACATCGGGAGAGGGCGGAGTTATATTGCTCTCACGCGCGCAAGAGGTTCTCGACACCGAGTTCCCCGAACTCGCAAAGAAGATAACACTCCACATTCCGGATGAAAGCTCGCGCAGAGTAGGCCAGTCGGTTGCCGCCGCAAGCCTACCTGAGATTAACTAACATATAAAGAGTAACACAAAAAACCGCAATCGCTGTTTTTAGCGGTTGCGGTTTTTTATTATCATTCATCAAACGGACAAAATCAGCATACTCATTTTATATAGTTACATATAAAAGGAAGGCTGAGTATAATGAACAGGTTTTGTCCCGAAGGATGGCTTATAAACGATTATGAAAACAAGCGTGCGATATCATCTCCGACCATGCTGCGCGAGGCGTGTGCTGACGGCACCGTGCTTGAGGGTATTGCCGATATGTGTGATAAGGATCACAACCTGTGGGTGAATTTAGGTTGTATGAGGGGCATTATCCCCCGCGAGGACGGTGCGCTTGGCATTCAAAACGGCTCCACTCGCGATGTAGCACTGCTCTCGCGGGTGGGTAAATCGGTCTGCTTCACGGTAAGTGATATCAAGACCGATCGGCTCGGCAGGCTTTATGCCGTCCTTTCTCGCCGCCGCGCTCAGGAAAAGTGCTGTGAAAACTACATATCCACACTAAGACCCGGAGACGTTATTGGTGCCAGGATAACCCACCTTGAAAGCTTCGGTGCATTTTGCGATATAGGCTGCGGTATTATTGCGCTGTTGCCTATTAATTCAATATCGGTCTCACGCATATCGCACCCACGTGACCGTTTTTATCCCGGCGAGGACATAAAGGCGGTAGTACGGTCGGTGACCGACGGCAGAATAACCTTGACGCATAAAGAACTGCTTGGTACTTGGGAGGAAAACGCAGCGCAGTTCTCTCAGGGAGAAACTGTATCAGGGATCGTACGCTCGGTAGAAAGCTACGGTGTGTTTGTCGAGCTTGCACCCAATCTTGCGGGACTTGCCGAGCCAAAGCCAGACATTTTTATTGGTCAGACGGCAAGCGTATATGTCAAAAGCATTATACCAGACAAGATGAAGGTGAAACTTATTATTATTGACAGCTTTGATGCACCTTATACACAAAAGAAAAAATATTTTTTTGAGGGTGATCGAATGGACTGCTGGCGTTACTCTCCTGATGAAAGTTATAAAACTATTATTACCGATTTCCTTGAAAATTGTTAAAAGCGTGGTATAATACTAATCGGTGATGAAAAATGTCAGAAGAAAGAAAATGTAACGAAGCTGGTTGCACAGGTGACTGCTCATCCTGCGGCAAGGCTCCCACAGAAATACCCAAAGAACAGGGCAACCCCTACAGCAGTATAAAGAAGACCATAGGTATCGTCAGCGGCAAGGGCGGTGTAGGCAAGTCGCTCGTTACCGGAATGCTCGCAACGCTTATGAACCGCCGCGGCAACACTGTCGGTATTATGGATGCTGATATTACAGGGCCCTCTATACCGAAGATGTTCGGAATTTCGGGCAGTGCCTACCAAAATGAGCTCGGTATTCTCCCCGCCTCGACCGGCACCGATATACGCGTTATGTCGATAAACCTTCTGCTTGAACAGGAGGATGCCCCCGTTGTATGGCGCGGACCCGTCATAGGCGGTGTAGTAAAGCAGTTCTATAACGATGTTGTTTGGGGCGACCTTGACTATATGTTTATAGATATGCCTCCCGGAACGGGTGATGTACCGCTCACGGTATACCAGTCCATCCCGCTCGACGGCATAATAATCGTTACCTCTCCGCAGGATCTTGTATCGCTCATTGTCAAGAAAGCCTACAATATGGCAAAGATGATGAACGTTCCGGTTCTCGGAATCGTTGAAAATATGAGTTACACCTCCTGCCCCGACTGCGGCAAAAAGTTATATCTGTTTGGAAACGGCAAATCTGGCGCTGTGGCAGAAGAACTGTCGCTCCCCCTGCTCGCAGAAATACCGATCGACCCGTCGTTCGCCTCGCTTTGTGACAAGGGAAAGATAGAACGCTTCAGCGGCGATTTCCTTAACGCGGCAGCAGACAAAATAGAAGAAATATAAAAGTAAAAAGCCATTCCTGCGAATGGCTTTTTTGTTTTTACAGTATTATCAAATTCTTATCGCTGTGGGTCAAATTCTCACAACCATGTTCGGTTACATAGACCATGTCTTCAATACGGACTCCGAACTGATTTTCAAGGTAAATACCCGGTTCGACCGTCATAATGGTTCCAGGCAACAGCACCGTTTCACAGCGGGTATTGAATGCGGGGTCTTCGTGTATCTCGATTCCCACGCTATGACCGAGCCCATGACCAAAACAACCCTCATATCCCGCTGAGTAGATTATATCTCGCGCTATCTTATCAATATCGCGACATACAAGTCCCGCCTTAACTGCATTTAGTGCTTCACTCTGAGCCTTTAGCACCGTTTCGTAAACGCGGCGCTGTTCGTCGCTCACCGAGCCTACAGCAACCGTTCTTGTCATATCCGAGCGGTAACCGCCGACGACCGCACCGAAATCCATTGTAACAAAGTCGCCGTTTTCAACCGGCTTGTCGGTCGGCACACCGTGTGGCAGAGATGAATTTTTTCCGGAAACGACTATAAAATCGAACGATACACCTTCGCTTCCGAGCTTCCTCATATAAAACTCCATATCCAGCATAATATCACGCTCGGTACGTCCCGGCTTTATATTGTTAAGAATGTAGCTGAAGGTCTTATCGGTCAGCTCCTGTGCTTTTTTAATAAGCTCAAGCTCGCCTGCCGATTTTACACTGCGAAGCTTTTCTATAAGCTTATCAAACCTGTCATCATCCGACACTTCGACACCTTCAAGCGCACTGCGAAGCGCGGCGGCACGGCTAACGCTGGTCGAACATGCCTCAACATACAGTTTTTTGATACCGTGTTTTGCACACAGGTCGGCTATTTCACTATCGGTACGCTGTGACAACTGAACATTGCAGCTGCGGACAACTGTCTTTGCCTTTTCAACATAGCGAAAATCAATGAGAAAATCTGCACTGTCGGCTGTTAAGAACACCGCACCTGCACTCGATTCAAATCCGGTAAGATAGAAACGGTTAGGTCCGCTTGTGATAAGCAGTGCCTCACCTGCCGAAAGCTCGGCACGAAGGTTATTTACACGCTCGGTAGTCATAATAAAACCCCTTTACAATTGTTTTAAAATTTCGCATATATAACGATAGGTTCGGGCAGTCGATTCGACCGAAAGACGCTCGCGCGAGGTATGGATATCCTGCATATCAGGCCCAAGGGATATGGCGTCAAGCCCCTCTAGTTTTTCGCAAAAAAGTCCGCACTCAAGTCCTGCATGTATGACCGAAACCTCGGGCTCTTTACAGTAAAGCTCGCGGTAGACTTTTACCATAGTATCGCGCAAACGCGACTGCGGGCGGTATTCCCAGGCAGGATAATGTCCGTGGGAGGAGTATTCACCGCCAAACTCGCCTGAAACCTTATTTAATGCTTCAAGCAACGCAGTTTTCTCAGAATTTTTGGAACTGCGCACCGCAAACGACGCTGAAAGTCTATTGTCTTCGGCTTTTAAAATGCCAAGATTTAACGATGTCTGCACAAGGCCCTCTATATCATCACACATAGATATAACGCCGTTAGGAACGCCACACAAAAATTCGCTTACCCTATACGAGGACTCTTGGTCCATTGCCACTGCATACCGTCCCGCCGGCTCTACTGCGGCGGTTATGTTCGGCTCGGCGGCACGGTGGGTTCGCGCGAAGCACTCAGCGGCGGTTTTTATGTCCTGCTCACAGCACAGCACACAGCTGCAGCGCTGAGGAATAGCATTGTCCTTAAGGCCGCCCGCTATTTCGGCAATACGGTAACCCTCAAGTCCCGATAAAAACTCACCCATAAGGGTATTGGCGTTAAGCCTGCCCTTATTTATCTCGGTGCCCGAGTGACCACCCGCAAGACCTGAAAACGTAACACGCACACACTGTTTGCCAAGCGGCTCGAAATTAAGCGGGATCTCTATTTCAGCCCTCGCGCCTCCTGCACAGCCCGCAGTCAGCACGCCCTCTTCCTCTGAATCTATATTTATGAGCATTCTACCTGAAAGCACATTCGTACAAAGCCCTTGTGCCCCGTACATTCCGGTTTCTTCGTCGGTTGTAAAAACGGCCTCAATTGTCGGGTGCGGCAGGTCGCTTTCCAGTATCGCAAGAACCATTGCAACCGCTATGCCGTCATCGCCGCCGAGGGTAGTTCCCTTGGCGAATACCCAACCGCCGTCGGTGCAAAGGCGAAGTCCGTCATGCAAAAAGTCCAGATCACAGTCGGCATCCTTTTCGCAGACCATATCAAGGTGTCCCTGCAGAATTACGGGGGGATGCTCCTCATACCCTGCCGACGCAGGCTTTTTAATTACGATATTGTTAAGCTCGTCCTGTTGATACCAAAGCCCCTGACTTTTAGCGAAATCGGCACAGTAGTCGCTGATCTGCTTTGTATTTCCCGATCCGTGCGGAATAGCACAAATATCCTCAAAAAATTCAAATACACGCTTGGGCTCAAGGTTTTCTAACACACGCATTATTCACCCTCCGCTACAATGTTTTTGATCCATATTCCGCGCTTTACAAATATATAGCCTAAAACGCATTTTATTGCAAACAAAGACTGGCATATGGCGTATATGTAAAGTATATGCATATCGGTGGCACGTGTCAGCAGCATAGCGACCGGCACGCTTACAACCCAGGCAAAACCGCAATCAAACAAAAAGGTAATGAACACCTTTCCGCCCGAGCGCAACGTGAAATACGATGCATGAGCAAAGGCGTCAAGCGGCATTGCAACGGCGCTTATCTGCATAAGTCTGGTTGCGAGAAGACGAATTTCCGGCTCGGTATTATAAAACTGAGGAATAAACTCGGCACAAACTAAATAGAGAGCAGAAAAGATCACGCTCACTATTACCGAGAACGTTATCAGCTTTGCACTCTCTGCTTTGGCGCGCTCGAGCTCACCCGCCCCAAGCAGTTGCCCGAGAATGATGCCTATCGCTACGCCGACTGCCATAAATGCGACCGCAAACACGTTCCAAAAGGTTTGTGAAATATTGTTTGCCGCAACAACATCTATACCTCTTGAAGAGTAGCACTGATTAAGCACAGCCACACTGGTTGCCCACAAGGTTTCGTTAAGCATAAGGGGCAGACCCTTCACGGTTATATCCTTTACCAGCACAAAGGGCACACTTAAACTTCGGTATGCACCGATTATAAACTTGTTATCGACGCGGTTTTTATAGGTCCAAACGGCGACTATTCCAAGTTCGACAAATCGCGATATAACGGTTGCTATAGCCGCACCGTCCGTTCCGAGTTTCGGTGCGCCGAAGCAACCGAAGATAAGTATATAGTTAAGTACAAGATTTACCACTACAGCCATTACGCCGGCGATCATAGGAGGTACTGTCTTTCCGGTTTCGCGAAGTGTGCCGGCATAGCACTGAGCCAGCGCCCAAGGCAGTATGCCTATGAGCATAATATTTAAATACTTTTTAGCATATCCGAGCGAAGCGGCGGCATCAACGGCGCTTCCCTCGCCTTTAAGATACAGGGATATCAGCGGCTCGCCCGCAGTAAGGAATATTACCACTCCAATAGCCGATATGATAACAGAGCAAATAAGCTTAAACCGAAAAGTATTACGTACGCCTTTGTGGTCGCCGAGGCCGTGAAACTGGGCTCCGAAAATACCTGCACCCGAAATGGCGCCGAACACACACAGGTTGAACACGAATATAAGTTGGTTTGCAACTGCAACACCCGTCATTTGTACAGTGCCGACGCGTCCTACCATTATATTATCAAGCATACCGACAAGATTGGTTATGCCGTTTTGTATCATTATTGGGAGCATAAGCGCTATTACTCGCTTGTAAAACGCCTTATCCCCTATTAGTTTTTTCAACATTTTAACACCCCGTTTTTATAGCAAGGTTATTCTATCATTAATATCATCAGTTTTCAAGAAAAAAGCAAAAAAGTACACTGTTTAAATAGTGTACTTTTCTTGTTCCTCCGGCGTGGGCTCCTGCGGCGGTAGCTCGGTTATATGTTTTTTTAATATCATATAAAGTGCAATGAATAACCCGCAAAGCACAAGCATCACAATAAATGCAACAATTAATTTTTTAAAACAAGCGTAATCAATAGATGCCGCAAGCGATTGATCTACCGACAGTATATTAACCAACACCGGCTCCAAAGAAAACATCAATGTGGCGAGCAACACACTCGCTATTCCCATATCGATGCCAAGCCATAAAAATCCCTTAAAACGCCGACAGCGCAGTGCATATATTCCGCCCGATATTATTAGTGCGGATATAAAGAGCAAAAACGCCAGTTTGACATCGAACACTACTTTTATAACCTCTATGGATTCGCTTTCGATCATAGTTTGTATCTCGCCGACATCAGGCAGTGCTTCAACTACTATAGGAAAGGCTTTATGTGCAGCCGTTGTTATCTGCCCGAACAGCAGCTCTTTCGGTATTATGTTTCCGGTAGATTTCTGCGCCAAATACAGTATTTCGTCCATATTATTATTAAGTATACCGGTCATTGCCTCGACCGTCAGCTGAGGTTCCGCGGGTTTACCCTCTATAGCCGAATTTATATCATTAGCGTAGAGCCCTATAAGCTCTTTAGCAGTATTGGTCTGCATAAGTTCATTAACGAGTGCCGAATCTATATTAAATGACTCAAGCATTTTGGATACCGCCCGGTTTTCCGTTACAAATGACGAATAATCCAACCCGCTGATAAAAGACACTATTTTGGGCGGTTCTTTCATTGAATATACGGTTAAACTCAACGGAACGGAGCATATTACCGGCACCAGCACTATGCTGAGAAATATTGCCGCTATCTTGGTTATAATGTTTATCGCTTTTGCCCTTTTCATATTATGCTATCGCCCCTTTAATTTAATAATAAAGTATTTTTCGTTTAAAATCAACATAAATCCGAATATTAAAAAGCATACAGCGCATAATATGAACCAAGAAGTTGTGCCGCATTTTGCGCTCTGTTTGATTTTTTGACCTAAAGATACTTTTTTTGCCCCCTGCATCTCCGTTTTTTCTCGCTTTTAGAGTGATAATATTTAAATACAACTTTTTGGGAGGTAACATTATGAAAAAAATCATTTCAGTTGCACTCCTGCTATGTATGTGTATGTGCATATTTGCAGGCTGCGGCAACAAAAAGGAAGACACCGGCAATGTATACTACCTTAACTTTAAGCCTGAGCAGGACAAGGCTTGGCAGGCTCTTGCAAAGGAGTATACCGAACAGACGGGTGTTGAGGTAGATGTTGTGACCGCCGCGCAGGGAACCTATGAAGAAACCCTGACTGCCGAGATCGACAAGGAAAACGCCCCTACACTTTTCCAGATAAGCGGCGATATAGCGCTCGAATCATGGAAAGATTACTGTCTGGACCTTTCGGATTCCGCCGTTTACAAGGAACTCAATTCCGACGATTTTGCCTTAAAAGACGGTGACGCAGTATACGGTATTGCCTATGTTTACGAGGGATTTGGTCTTATTGTAAACAAAGCTCTGCTCTCACAAGCAGGTTACGAGGTTTCCGATATCACCGATTTTGCAACACTTAAATCAGTAGCACAGGATATCCACGCCCGCAAAGACGAGTTGGGTTTTGATGCCTTCACATCCTCGACTCTCGATAGCAACTCCAGCTGGCGTTTCTCCGGCCACCTTGCAAATATTCCGCTGTTTTATGAATTCCGTGATGACAAGATAACAAGCCAGCCCGCCGAAATAAAGGGCACCTACCTTGAGAACTATAAAAACATTTGGGATCTGTATGTAAACAACTCAACAGTTGAGCCGGCAAAAATCACTACCGCAGTTGACGCGGCGAAGGAATTTGCCGCAGGTCAGGCTGTATTTTATCAAAACGGCACCTGGGCATACAGTGACGTTGCTGCAGTCGGCGATGAAAATCTTGACTTCTTGCCCATTTATGCCGGAATTGACGACAGCAAGCAGGGCATCTGCTGCGGCACTGAAAACTACTGGGCTGTAAATTCACAGGCCAGCGAAGCTGACAGAAAAGCTACTCTTGATTTCCTCTACTGGGTAGTTACCAGCGAGGAGGGCACCACCGCACTCGCAGAGGATATGGATTTTGTATCTCCGTTTAAGAGTGCAAAGCCGGTAAGTAACGTGCTGTGCAACCGTATGAACGAATATGTAAGCGAGGGACGCTACAATGTATCCTGGGTATTCAACTACACACCTAATGTTGATGCCTGGCGCGGCGATTTAGTATCCGCACTGGCAGCCTATACCACCGGTTCAGGTGATTGGGAGGCTGTTAAGACCGCCTTTGTAGACGGCTGGAAGACTCAATACGAAGCATCGAAATCATAGTAATATAAGCCTGATGGGTAACCTTAGGCAATAAGTTTTCGGGCGGGCATATGCCCGCCCTTTTTTAGGAGGAATTTTATGAAAAGTGGCAGCAAGGGCGTCATCGGCCGCGGTATGCGCAGATATTCGCCCATCTTTTTACTGCCGACCGTTGCCGCCTTTGCCATCGGATTTGTCTGGCCTTTTTTACAGGGCATATATCTTTCCTTTTTCCGATTCAAGACGTTGCGGTTCACCGAGTTTGTAGGCTTTGATAACTTTAAATCCGCCTTTTCCGACAGCTCGTTTCTTTACTCTTTCTTATTTACTACCGCCTTTACGGTAGTATCGGTCGTGGCTATAAATCTTATCGCCTTTGCGGTAGCCTCGGCACTCACACGGGGTATTCGCGGCAGTAATCTCTTCCGCACCGTGTTTTTTATGCCCAATCTTATAGGCGGAATCGTGCTCGGTTATATATGGAAAATCATTCTCGACGGCATTATTATGCGCTGGTTCGGGTCTTCCTTGGTGCTGGATGCAAAGTACGGCTTTTGGGGACTCGTTATACTTCTGTGCTGGCAACAGGTTGGTTATATGATGATAATCTATATTGCAGGACTGATGAGTGTACCACAGACCTTTGTTGAAGCCGCTAAGATAGACGGTGCCGACCGCTGGCAGATATTGCGGCACATAACCATTCCTTCGGTCATGCCGTCGATAACCATATGCACATTTTTGACCCTTACAAATTCATTCAAGCTGTTTGACCAAAACCTTGCCCTGACCGCAGGACAGCCTTTCCACAAAACCGAGATGCTGGCGCTGAACATCTATAACGCGTTTTACGGCAGTACGACCAATATGGGCGTAGGACAGGCTAAAGCGGTGCTGTTCTTTATTATAGTCGTCGTTATTGCGCTGTCACAGCTTTATTTAACAAGAAGAAAAGAGGTGCAGCAATGATAAGAAACCGTAGCCGCCGCGCAGACACGCTGTTAACAGCGTTTTTCTCCGCGCTTGCAGTTGTTTGGGTGTTGCCTATAATTATCGTACTTTACAATTCCTTTAAAGACAACGCCGCAATATCACTCTCCCCCTTTGCTTTACCTAACGGTGACACCTTCGTGGGATTTCAGAACTATATAAACGGTATGATGCACGGTAACTATCCGTTTTATATGTCTATCTTCTACAGCTTTGTGATAACCGTGCTGTCGGTAGGGCTTATACTGCTGTGCACCTCTATGGCTGCTTGGTATATAAGCCGGGTTGACAGTTTGTTTTGCCGAGTGGTATACTATCTTTGTATTTTTTCAATGGTCGTACCGTTCCAGATGGTTATGTTCACCTTATCCAAGACCGCTGACAACCTCAGCCTCAATACCCCTTGGACAATACCTATTATATATCTCGGTTTCGGGGCGGGGCTTTCGGTATTTATGTTTACGGGTTTTGTACACAGCATCCCGCTTGAGATAGAGGAAGCGGCTAATATTGACGGATGCACACCGCTTCAGACCTTTTTCCTTGTGGATGTGCCTGTTATGAAGTCGACCTATATCTCGGTAGCCATACTTGAGATAATGTGGGTCTGGAACGATTATCTTCTCCCCTACCTTGTGCTTGACCGCACAAAGTATATGACCATACCTATCCACATACAATTTCTGCAGGGCAGTTTCGGCAGAGTAGATTACGGCGCGACAATGGCGCTTATAATAACCTGCCTGCTGCCGGTAGTTATACTTTATATCATCGGTCAGAAGCACATTATAAAGGGTGTGCTTTCGGGCGCGGTCAAAGGGTGATCCGCCTCCGATAGAAGCGAGGTCGTTTATGAGAACAAGCGGAATACTGATGCCTATCTTTTCCCTGCCGTCCCCCTACGGCATAGGCACCTTCGGAAGTGAGAGCTACAGGTTCGTTGATTTCCTTAAAAAGGCGGGTCAAAGCTATTGGCAGATACTGCCGCTTTGCCCCACGAATTACGGTGATTCACCTTACCAATCATTCTCCTCCTTTGCGGGGAATCCGTATTTCATAGATATCGACCTGCTTATTTCAGAAGGATTGCTGACTAAAGCTGAAGCCGCCTCATATGACTTCGGAAGCGACAGCAGCACTATAGACTACGGCAAGCTTTACGAAAACCGTCTGCCGCTGTTAAGAATAGCATATTCCCGCTTTGTCGGCGATGACGATTTTTTAGGCTTTTGCACCGCGAATGCCGATTGGCTTGAAGAATATGCGCTGTTTATGGCAATAAAGAACGCCCACGGCGACCGCAGTTGGGACGAATGGGAGACCCCTTTCCGCGAGCGCGAAAAATCGGCACTCAGTGCAGCTAAAGAGACCTATGCGGCAGACATAGACTTTTACCGTTTCATACAGTACAAATTTTCAAAGCAATGGTACGCTCTTAAGTCCTACGCCAACAAAAACGGCATAAAAATAATCGGCGACATTCCTATTTACGTCGCATATGACAGCGCTGACGTCTGGTCGGACCGAGAGCAGTTCCGTCTTAAATCCGACGGCACGCCATCACTTGTCGCAGGCTGTCCGCCCGACGCTTTTTCCGAGGATGGACAGAAATGGGGCAACCCGCTATATGACTGGGACAAGATGAAATCAGACGGATACGCATGGTGGCAACGAAGACTTCGGTTTGCGCTCCGGCTTTACGACACCGTAAGAATAGACCATTTCAGAGGATTTGAATCATACTACGCTATTCCCTACGGTGATAAGACCGCCCGAGGCGGCAAGTGGGAAAAAGGACCGGGAATGGAGCTGTTCTCAGCACTTCGCCACGCGCTCGGTGAGGATCTGCCCATAATCGCTGAGGACCTGGGTTATATGACACCTGAGGTCATAAAGCTGCTTAAGGATTCGGGATACCCCGGAATGAAGGTATTACAGTTTGCCTTTGACACCCGCGAGGAAAGCGACTACCTTCCCCACAACTACGCCAATAACTGCGTTGTTTACACCGGTACACACGATAACGATACTATTCTGGGCTGGACACAGACAGCACCGAAGCAGGATGTTGAAACCGCAAGAAAATATATGCACGTTGACGACAACGAGGGCTTTAACTGGGCGATGATACGCACTGCAATGATGTCGGTAGCCGACACCGCCGTATTTATGATGCCCGATTTTCTGGGGCTCGGCAGTGAGGCGCGCATCAACACGCCGTCCACCCTCGGCGGTAACTGGCTGTGGCGCATAGACGGCAGCTGCATAAACGACTGGTTGGCAGGGCTTATCCGCGAGAACACCGCGCTCTACGGAAGACTAGCAAATAAATCGCAAGAAAAATAAAATTGAAACGCTACCCTGCTTTCAGGGTAGCGTTTTAATTTGACATTTACTTTGCAAACAAGTATACTTAATTTAAAACCCGTTGGATTTGAGGATATTATGAGAAATAAGAATAATAAACATCTTGGAATTGAAATTGATCCGCAACTGCACTATAAGCTACACTACATTTCAAAATATGAGGGACGCTCGGCTAACGGCCAGATACTTTATCTGATACGCAAATGCATCAAGGAGTTTGAATCTGCCGAGGGCGAGATAAAAATTCCAAAAGAACAAAACGAGGAAAATTAAACGAATCAAAAAAACACCCTTCGGTTACTGATAGTACCGAGGGGTGTTTTTTGTGCAAATTTGTCAAAACTTTCACAGGAAAAATAAAAAAACATAAAAACGCATTGCAAAAGTGATGAAATTATGATATTATGTTCCTATCATAATTAAGATGGTATTGTTATGTGATGTTATACATCATTTAATCATACTTTAGGAGTTGAACATTTTGGATTCAAAGTTGGCGCTGTATATCGTTAAGCGCGTGCTGCTGGCGATATTTACAGTATTTCTCGTAATCACCATCACCTTCTTCACTATGAAGGCAATCCCCGGCGGACCCTTCCTTAGTGAAAAGGCGGCATCCCCTGCCGTCACAGCGGCGCTTGAGGCAAAGTACGGTCTCGACAAGCCGTTGTTTGAACAATATACTACATATCTCGGCGACGTTTTAAAGGGAGATTTCGGTCCTTCAATAAAGAACCGCGGTCACGAGGTTACCGACCTTATAATGGACGGTTTTGTTGTCAGCGGACGCAACGGTATCATCGCCGCCTCTATAGCTATTCTGCTTGGTCTTGTGCTCGGTGCAACCGCCGCAGTTTTCCACAACAAGTGGGTGGACAAGGTAATAATGGTAGGCTCCACCGCCTGCATTGCAATGCCGTCGTTTATCATAGCGACACTGCTTTTGCTCTTGTTCTGCGTTAAGATGCCGATATTCCCGGCAAACGGTAACTCTGCGCTCGGACTTGTGCTGCCGATAGTATCGCTCAGTTTTTATCCGATGTCATATATAACAAGACTTACTCGCTCGAGCATGCTTGATGTATTAGGACAAGACTATATCCGCACGGCACGCGCCAAGGGCGTAGCTCCTGCTAAGGTGCTCTTCAAGCACTCGCTTAAGAATGCTGTTACACCGGTCATCACCTATGTAGGTCCCATGATCGCAAGTATACTTACGGGCAGCCTTGTTGTTGAACAGATCTTTGCTGTTCCGGGTCTTGGAAAATATTTCTTCTCAAGTATCATCAACCGCGACTACCCAATGATAATGGGAACCACCATATTCCTGTCTGTCATTATGGTTATTATGACGTTGCTGTCCGATATCTGCTACAAGATAGTTGACCCGCGCGTCAATCTGGATTAAGGAGGTTTTAAAATGAGCAAGGATATAAACAAAATGCCGCGCAAAAACCCCTTAAGCCTACAGCTTAATCTCCAAAGCTTTGAAAAGGCAACCGACGATGAGAAGTTCCTGCAACAGCGCATGCGCGAAAGCACGACCTTCTTAAAGGACGGTATACGCCGCTTCTCAAAAAACAAGATCGCTATGGCAAGCCTTATTATAATGGTTATTATCGTGCTTATAGCAATCTTCGTACCTATGATATACCCCTACAGCTACGGCGAGCAGCTCGGCGTACAGGTAGGACAGAACACCGACCCCTCGTATAACAATCTCGCCCCGTTTGAATACGGTTCAACCGAAAAAGAACGTATTGCCAACGGCGAAAAGATATTCCCTCATATTTTCGGCACAGACGCCCACGGACGCGACTATGCCATCCGTGTAATTTACGGTACACGCATATCACTTTTGGTCGGTTTCTTCGCCAGCATTATAGTTCTCATAATCGGCGTAGTCTACGGCTCTATTTCGGGTTATTACGGCGGCAAGGTCGACCTCGTTATGATGCGTATAGTCGACATTATCTACTCCCTGCCCGATCTGCTTATCATAATACTTTTATCAGTCGTACTCAAACAGCGTTTAGGTCCCGCCCTTGACGGAACTATATTCGGCAAGCTCGGCACGGGTATGATAAGTATATTTATCGTTTTTGCTCTGCTTTACTGGGTAAGCATGGCACGTCTTATCCGCGGCCAGATACTCTCGATAAAGCAGCAGGATTATGTACTTAACGCACGTTCCATAGGTGCAAAATCCGGCCACATTATAAAGCATCATATGATACCGAACTGCATAAGCGTTATCATTATTTCGACAGCCTTGCAGATACCCTCGGCTATCTTCACAGAGAGCTTCCTTTCGTTCCTCGGTCTCGGCGTTTCAATGCCGATGCCCTCGCTTGGTTCTCTCGCCAGCGACGCTCTTGACGGTATTTATTCATATGCATACCGTTTGGTTATACCCGCAATCGCTATCTGTCTTATAGTTCTGTCTCTCAACCTGTTGGGCGACGGACTTCGCGATGCTTTTGACCCCAAGCTGAAGAAATAGAGGTAACAGTATGGAATTATTAAAAGTAACAGACTTACACACCTCCTTCTTCACCCCTGCGGGCGAGGTCAAGGCGGTAAATGGAATATCCTTTTCTCTTGATAAGGGAAAAGTCCTCGGAATAGTTGGCGAATCGGGCTCGGGCAAGAGCGTTACCGCCTACTCTATATTACAAATTTTATCTTCACCCGGAGAGATAGTTTCGGGCAGTATATTATTTAAGGGCGAGGAGCTTGTCGGTGCCGACAAGGAAAAGATGAGCGCTATCCGCGGCAACAAGATAAGCATCATCTTCCAGGACCCTATGACCAGTCTTAACCCTGTTTTCACTATAGGAAACCAGCTTATAGAAGCTATAATGCTTCACACCGACCGTGATAAGAATCAGGCTCGCGAACGCGCTATAGAGATGCTTAGACTCGTCGGTGTTAACGAACCTGAAAAGCGTATAAAGCAGTATCCGCACGAATTTTCGGGCGGTATGCGCCAGCGTGTTATGATAGCTATGGCTCTCGCCTGTGAGCCGGATATCCTTATCGCAGATGAGCCGACCACCGCGCTTGACGTTACAATTCAGGCGCAGATACTTGACCTTATCAAGGATCTGCAAAAACAGCTCGGCATGTCCATCATTCTCATCACGCACGACCTCGGCGTTGTTGCCGAAATGTGCGACGAGGTTATCGTTATGTACGCCGGCGAGGTGTGCGAACGCGGTACTGCCGATGAAATATTCTACAATCCCAAGCACGAATATACAAAGGGACTTATGCGTTCCATTCCCACGGCTGACGACAGCGGCAAACGTCTTGAGCCTATCGGCGGCACACCTGTTGACCTGCTCAATATGCCTGACGGATGCCCCTTTGCTCCGCGTTGTGAAAATGCAATGAAGGTCTGCCTTACCCACAAGGCGCGTGAGATCGTTATAAATGACGACCATGTTTCCAGCTGCTGGCACAATATAAAGGATGCCATTGCAGACGGAAAACTTACCGAAAAAGAAGTAGAGGAGATGTATAAGAATGAGTGATTCAAAAAATCTTCTCGAGGTTAAACATCTTAAACAATATTTTGATGTTCCCAACGGCTTTCTGAGAAGCCTTAAGCTCAAGGCGGTAGACGACGTTTCGTTCGAAATAAAGGAAGGCGAAACACTCGGCCTTGTAGGCGAGTCGGGTTGCGGCAAGACCACGGTCGGCCGTTCCATTCTCCAGCTCTATAAGCCGACAGGCGGCGAAGTTATTTTCGACGGCGAAAAGATAGAAAGCAAAAAATCTATAAACGATTTCCGCAAAAAGGCTCAGATGGTATTTCAGGATCCCTATTCCTCGCTTGATCCCCGTATGACGGTCAGCGATATTATCGGCGAGCCGCTTGACGTTCACAAGCTTTATTCCTCCCGTGCCGAACGCGAAGAAAAGATACGTGAGCTGATGAATATCGTCGGCCTTTCGAGTGAGCACGCTTCCCGCTACGCTCACGAATTTTCGGGCGGTCAGCGTCAGCGTATCGGAATTGCGAGAGCACTGGCTGTTAACCCTAAGTTTATAGTATGTGACGAGCCGGTCTCAGCGCTCGATGTTTCTATTCAGGCGCAGATAGTCAACATGTTTGAAGACCTGCAGAAGCAATTAGGACTCACCTATCTGTTTATTGCACACGATCTGCTGGTCGTTAAGCATATATCCACACGCATTGCGGTTATGTATCTCGGAAAGTTGATAGAGATCGGTCCTTCAGATGAGCTCTATCACCGCCCGATACATCCGTACACCATTTCGCTTTTGTCTGCTGTTCCGGTACCCGATCCGAACGTTGCAAGAGCTAACAAGCGCATCCACCTCGAGGGCGATGTTCCAAGTCCGCTGCATATGCCCAGCGGATGTCCCTTCAGAACACGTTGCCCCCGCGCCACAGCGAAGTGCGCAGAATCTATGCCCGAGCTTAGAGAGATAAGCCCCGGACACAGCGTTGCCTGCCACAATCTTTAGTTAATTCACCCATAGGAGGTTCTCACCTGTGGGATGTATTAAAATTTTAAGGAGGAAGACACTATGAAAAAGACATTGAGTTTATTACTCGCAGTAGTAATGATACTCGGCTGCATGGCTTCTCTGAGTGCCTGTGGCTCAAACACCGGAGATTTCACCATCAATGTTGGTGCATATCCGGACACCATCGACCCCGCACTTAACAGTGCCGTTGACGGCGCTACCTACATCATCCATGCTTTCACCGGCCTCGTAGGCTATGAGCAGGGTGAAGACGGCAAGCTCGAGCTGGTTCCCCAGTGTGCTGCCGAGCTCCCGAAGGGAGTTTTGCTTGAAGACGGTAAGACCTCTTACACCTTCAAGCTCCGTGAAGGCCTTAAGTGGAGTGACGGTTCCGACCTCACCGCTCAGGACTTCGTTTATGCTTGGAACAGAGCAGCAGACCCGATGACCGGTGCTGACTACTCCTACATGTTCGATGGCATCGACGGTTATGCCGATGTTTCCGACATGTATGTTACCGAAGAAGACGACGAGGGCAACACCGTATTCGTTAAGGATGCCGACGGCAACCCGACCTACAAAGACGGCAAAAAAGCTCTTAACGTTACCGCTTCTGAAGACGGAACCGAACTCACTGTAGTTCTCACCGTTGATCTGCCCTACTTCTATGAGCTGTGCGCTTTCCCGGCTTATATGCCTGTTAAGAAGGACATCGTAGAGGCTAACGGCGACGAATGGGCTACCTCTGCTGAAACCTATATCGGCAACGGCGCTTACAAGGTAACCGAGTTCTCACAGTCTCAGCTCGTTATGGAAAAGAACGAGTATTACTATGATGCTGAAAACGTAGTTTCCGACAAGCTCGTATTTGCCTTCAACGAGGATGCCAGCTCACTGCTCGCTAACTACAAGAACGGCACCTATCTCTTCATTGATCAGGTTCCGAACGAAGAGATCGAGACCCTCAAGGCTGATTATGAGAAGGAATTCTTCATCGAAGGTCAGCTTGGTACTTACTATGTTTCCTTCAACGTTAACGACGAAGCTCTTAAGGACTTCTCTCAGGAAGAAAAGGCTAAGATCAGAACCGCTCTCGGTCTCATGATCGACCGTAACTACATCTGCGAATCCATCGGTAAAGCAGGTCAGGTTCCGGCTGCCGGTTTCGTTGCTATGGGTCTTACTGAGCCCGACGGCAGTGAATACATCTCCAAGAACGGTCCCGAAGGCGACGGTAAGGGCTACTACAGCATCGACAAGGCTGACTATGCTGCTAACTGCGCTGAGGCTGTTAAGCTCCTCGAAGAGGTAGCTAAATCCTCCGGCAAGTTCACCATGCAGGACGGCAAGGCTGTTGGATTCCCCTCCCTCACCTACATCACCAACACCGACTCCGGCCACGAGGCTATCGCTGCTAACCTCCAGGAGACCTGGGGCAAGTATGGCATCACCATCACCGTAGAGACTCAGGAATGGGCAACCTTCCTTAACACCCGTAAGAACGGTGAATACTCTGTAGCACGTAACGGCTGGCTCGGCGACTACAACGACCCGATCTCCTTCCTTGATATGTGGCTCACCGAAAGCGGAAACAATGACTCGCAGTTCGGTAAGGGTGCTCACGCTTCCTACAAGGGCTACAGCTACAACGGCAAGGACGGCCTCACCTGGGCTGATTCTTATGATGCTTGCATTGCTGCTATAAAGGCAGAGACCGATCCTGAGAAGCGTTTCGCTCTCATGCATGAGGCAGAGAACATCCTCATGACCACCGGCGCTATCTGCCCGATCTACTACTACACTGACATCTATATGTGCAGTGAGTCCGTTGACGGATTCTTCTCGTCTCCGCTTGGATTCAAGTACTTCATGTATGCTTCGGTAAAGTAATAGTCCGATAATCGAAATCACCGAAAGGGAAACCTTTCGGTGATTTTTTATTTGAACATATTTTAGATACATTTAATGTTTATATTAAATGTTATAGTGTACAATGAGATCATACTGAAAACGGAGGTTTTTTATGTCTATTAAAAGTTTATCCATTCGCATAGACGAGGAATTATTAAGCAAGCTTCATATTGTGGCAGATTATGAAGACCGTTCTGCTAACGGACAGATCTTATATCTCATCCGCAAGTGTGTTGAGGATTTTGAAAAAAACAAAGGCGAGATCACACTGGGGAAATAAATAAAGGAGCAGTAATATGACAGTTTGTGAAAGATTTTTAAAATACGTTTCGTTTGATACTCAGTCGGATGAAAACTGCGAAAGCTGTCCGAGCACTCAAAAGCAGCTGTTGCTCGGAAGGTCTCTTGCAGATGAATTAAAAAATATAGGACTGGTTGATACCTGCCTTGATGAAAACGGCTATGTGTACGGTTTTTTACCGCCGTCACCTGACAGGGCAAATGAGCCGCCGCTTGGGCTTATTGCCCATATGGACACCTCTCCCGACGTTTCGGGCAAGGATGCTAAGCCGCGTATCGTG
>JAZOCW010000045.1:0-34706 GCA_045596705.1 Acutalibacteraceae bacterium | reverse complement strand
AAACTTTATTACCGCAAGGACAGTAAAGACCGCAAGGGCAACACCTTGAGCCGTTGGATATGCAGTGGTAAAATCAACAACGGTACTGACTCTTGTCCCTCATTCACTATTTACGAAGAAGAAATCAAAGAGGTTCTTTACGAGGTGTTTAAGGACACCGCCGAGGACGCAAAGCTAATTATTGAGGAATACACAAATATGTATGCCGAGATATTAGCAAAGGATACTTCTTCAGGTGAACTGCAAAAACTCAAAGACCGACTTGATTTTTTATCAAAGAAAAAATCAAAGTTGCTTGAGTACAATATTGCGGGTCAAATTAATGACCGAGATTTTGTTGAGATGAACAAACAGATTACCGATGAATCTACGGAGGTTTACTCGGCTATTCAGGAAATTGAATATGAAATTAATTCACTAACTGAATATAAGCAGAAGATTGAAGAGATACGTAACATTTTACTAAAAGCTGAAAATGAAGCAAGTCAAAATATGATTGACTCGGCGTTCATAAATAGGTACATTGACAAGATTTATGTGACCCCCATTGAAGAAGGCACTGTTGAAATTTCGGTAAAGATATTCTCGGGAGAGACGGTTGAGAAACATTTGTCCACCCTACGAAAACGCCATAAATCTATTAAAAACGCTGAAAAAACCGATGAAAATGAGTCCTCCGATAACGGTATTGGTAATGACTGCCGTACGGGACACACTTTTAAGAAAATGATCGAGTCTTACGAGAACAGCATAAAGTAAGTTGCTTTATATTTAACGGACGGCCCCGAGTTTCGGGGCCGTTTTCTTTAGTATTTTTTATATTCGTCAAAATACTTTTCCCATTCACAAGTATTATTTGGTGTGAAGGTCTTAATATCAGTACTGTCTATTATTATCTGCTTAGCCTCAGCCTCATTCTTTATCAGACCGAAGTGCATCATCTGAGTAATTATATTACCGGTAACAGTTGCCTCTACCGGACCTGCAACTACTGTTCTGCCGCAGGCATCTGCAGTCATTTGACACAGAAGCTGATCCTTTATTCCGCCTCCGATCATATGAATACAATCATAATGCTGACCGGTTATCTGCTCCATTCCTTCGATCGAGAAACGATATTTCATTGCAAGACTTTGATAAATGCAACGCAGTATTTCACCCATGTTTTGCGGAATATACTGTCCTGTTTTTTTACAGAACTCAACCACACGCTTAGGCATATTGCCGGGTGCCACAAAATCGGTAGCATCGGGATTTACAAAACATTTAAAGGGTTCGGCTGCGCGGGCGCTATTTTCCATCTCATCAAAGGATACATTAAGTCCCTGACGTTTCCACTCACCTCTTGACTGCTGAATGAGCCAAAGCCCCATAATATTACGCAGGTATCTTATCTTACCGTCGTATGCTCCCTCATTAGTAAAGCCAATTTTTCGCGACTCATCCGTGAGAATAGGCTCATCGATTACTGTACCGAGAAGCGACCAGGTTCCGCAGCTGATATATGCGTAATCTTTCTGCTTAGTGGGAACCGCACAAACCGCTGACGCAGTATCGTGAGTAGGCACGGCGATTACCGGAACACTTTCACAATGCAGCTCTTCGCAAATTTCGGGCAACAAGTTGCCGTATGCTTCACCGGGGAATATCATTTCGGGGAAAATATCAGATTTTATGCCGAGTTTTTCAAGTAATTCAAAATTAATTTTTTTAGTTTTAGCGTTAAGGATATTGGTGGTAGACGCATTGGTATACTCAATTCTCTTTTTACCGGTAAGGAAGTATGCAAATAAGTCAGGAATAAGCAGACAGCATTTTGCTTCCGCTAATGTCGCAGGACGATATTTTGCAAGGTAATAAAGCTGATATAGCGTGTTAAAATTCATTTTTTGAATTCCGGCGCTTGAGTATATATCCTGTTCAGAAACAATCTTATATACCTCCTCGGGTATACCCTCGGTTCTGGTATCGCGATAATTAGCCGGATTACCTATCAGCTCACCGTGTTCATTGATAAGTCCAAAATCGACACCCCAGGTATCAATACCGATGGCATCAAATCCACCATCCTGAACCGCAAGCACTATTCCTTGTTTTATTTCGTGAAAGAGTCTGAGAATATCCCAAGACAGGCGTTCACCTACCAAAACGGGATCATTTGCAAAACGGTGAATTTCTTTCATTTCTATTTTTCCGTTTTTAAGTTCGGCGATCATTGCTCTACCGCTTGAAGCGCCAAAGTCAAATGCTAAGATTCTTTTTGTTTCCATAGAAATTCCTCCACATTAAATGAAATTTATGAATATTTTTTTAATATACGCACAAAATAAAATCGGGACCATAAAAGGAGTTGAAAATAATGCTTGACAGAATTTGTCTTATCCTCGCCATCATCGGTACCCTAAACTGGGGCAGTGTTGGTTTGTTCCAGTTTGACATTGTTGCATGGCTGTTCGGCGGTGCCGACTCCATAATAAGCCGAATAATCTATACGGTTATCGCGCTTGCCGGTGTTTGGTGTATTTCTCTTCTATTTAGAGAAAGAGAAATCACACAGAGGGCAGAATAACCTTGGATGCAGCCTATCACCGATAGGTTGCATCTACTTTTTTCCGCTGAGCTCTATTTTATCCTTGTCGGTATAAAACATAACATCACCGCATTGAGCAGTAGTAAAAACCCGAATGTCTAATTGATCCATACGCTGCAAAAATTCCTCATTAGGAAAACCGTACCTATTATCTTCACCACAGCACACAACACAGCACGAAGGTGTTGCAGCATTTAAAAACTCTTTGCAGTTGCTTCCTTTGCTTCCGTGATGAGAAGCTTTAAGAACATCGCAATCTACATTAACACCCGCTTTAAGCATTCGCCTTTCAACAGCAGAGGTAATATCTCCGCCAAACATAAAACGTCTGCCGTTACAGTTAACCATTGTAACCAAGCTGCGATCGTTTGATTCATTATTATCGTCCAACCATATAAATTCAAATTCTGCCGAACCGAACTCAATGCTATCTCCAACTACTGCTGTGACGATATCCGTACCGTTTTGATGAGCGGCAGTCAACATATTTTCCGACAACATTGTATCATCATTAAACGCGTTTTCCTGACAGATAATACTACCAACATCAAAATTATTAATAATCGTATATAATCCGCCTGCGTGGTCCGAATGTGAATGGCTGAGTATTATACATTCAAGACGTTTGACACCGTATGAGCGGAGCTTACATAAAACTGCAAAGCCATCATCAGAATTACCGCCCGCATCCAAAAGCACATACTTTCCGTCATTATGGATAAGCGTACAATCGGCCTGACCGACATCCAAAAACACTACATAATCGGATGTATTGGTATTAGATAACCGAAAAAACGAAAATAATTTCTCGTAGCATCCTGTGTGCTCAAGTATAACCGACACACATAAAAGAAATAAAACAATAAGTAGCTTTAATAGATTGCGGCGGCGTTTATTCATCAGACATTGCCTGCTGTTCCTGCAGCTGGGCTTTTGAAATCAAAACCTGACGCGGTTTTGCACCCTCATACGGACCGACTATTCCGCGTGCTTCCATTTCATCGATTATCCTAGCAGCACGAGCATAACCCAGCTTTAATTTACGCTGTAGCAGTGAGGTTGATGCCTGCCCCGCATCAACGACAACAGAAATAGCATTTTGAAGCATAGGATCATCGGAGGGTCCATCCTCCGGAAGTCCTGTTTTCTGCTTTTTCTCGACCGCCGCCTGACGCTCGATCTCATTAATAACATCCTCATCATATTCGGTGGTATGATCGGTCTTAACATACTCTACGACCGCCTCTACCTCCTCGTCGCTGACAAAGCAACCCTGAACGCGGTTTGCCTTAGTAGCGCCGACGGGACTAAAGAGCATATCTCCTCGTCCGAGTAGCTTTTCGGCGCCGCCGACGTCAAGAATAGTGCGGCTGTCTACCTGTGAAGATACCATAAAGGCGATTCTTGAGGGAACATTCGCCTTGATAAGACCGGTTACAACATCAACAGATGGACGCTGTGTTGCAATAATCAGGTGCATGCCCGCCGCACGAGCCTTTTGAGCAATACGGCAAATGGATTCCTCGACCTCATTAGGAGCAGTCATCATTAAATCGGCAAGCTCGTCAATGACAATAACAATATGAGGCATTTTGGTAAGAGAATCACTATTTTGTGCAAGCTTATTATAACCAACGAGGTCACGCACATTATTTTCCGCAAAAAGCTTATAGCGTTTTTCCATTTCACTTACAGCCCAACCGAGTGCACCGGAGGCTTTTCTCGGATCGGTAACAACAGGAACGAGCAAGTGAGGTATTCCGTTATAAACGCCAAGCTCGACCACCTTCGGATCAATTAGCAACAGCTTAACATCATCAGGACTGGACTTATACAGAAGGCTTATAATAATTGAATTTATGCACACCGATTTACCGGAACCTGTTGCACCGGCAATAAGCCCGTGAGGCATTTTTGCAATGTCTGTAACTACAACATTACCGGCAATATCTCTTCCCAAAGCAACCGTCAGTTTGCTTCTAGAATTGGCGAATGCGGGAGACTCTATTACCTCACGCACACTTACACTACAGGTATTTTTATTAGGAACTTCAATACCAACTGCAGCCTTATTCGGAATCGGTGCTTCAATACGCACTCCTGCAGTTGCAAGGTTAAGTGCAATATCATCAGCAAGATTTGTGATCTTGCTTATTTTAACTCCGGCACAGGGCTGAAGTTCATATCTGGTTACGGCAGGACCGCGGCTGATATCAACAATTCTTGTTTCAACGCCAAAGCTTCTAAGAGTGTCTACAAGATGTGTAGCGGTTGAATCCAGATCTGCACTTGCGGATCTTGCATCCTCAAACGCAGGCTCCTTAAGCAAAGATAAAGGCGGATAACGGTATCCCTCATCGGTTATAGTAATTCCGCTGCTGTTCTTTATTTCGCTGTCCCGATCTTGCGCCGCCTCCTTGATCTCAGGCTCAGGCTCCGTGTTACTATTTTCTGTCTTAACCGGAACTTCTTTGGTTTCGGGTAATGTTACGCCGCTTTTTTCGACGTCGTGATATGTAGCAACAACACGCTTTTGCATATCATTCATATCAGGCTTTACAGGATTTCTCTCAATAGGAATATCGTCAACCGGAATATCAATAAGTCGGCTGTTCTTTTTCTTTGATTTTTCCGCTTTTTTAACTTCGGCAGACGAAACGTCCGTATCGGTTTCTGTGACAGATGCGCGTTCCGCATAAACAAGTTCAGCCTGTTCGCCGATTTTTTCTACCGGCTTCATCATTGCCTTAAACAGTGCAATAAGGGTAGTTCCTGTTATAAGCATCAAGAATACACAGGCCAACAAAACTACGGTTATTCCCGCTCCTGTTCCGCCAAATGCTTTATATATCGGTGTGCCGATAAGCGCACCCAAAAATCCGCCGCCCTTTATGCCGAGATTGTAGGACGATACAAGATGTTGCCAAAAAGAGGCATTCACATCACGCTTTGTAAATATGTCAATAGCCGCACCGACTAGAACGATAAGCACAGCAGACTCTATTACCTTTGCGGTAAGTGTGCCGTAAAGTTTATCAAGAGCATACAACACAGCTACCAAACCTATAAGAATAGGCAGGAAAATGGCACAAAAACCAAACACGCCGTAAAGAAAATTATGTAGACCGAGCCAAAGGTTTTCGCCCTTTATACATACAACAAAAAGCAAAAACAAAGCTACGGCAAACCATATTATTGAAGAAATCTGTCTTCTTCCGTTTTTGATATCGTTTGCACGTTTTTTCTTCTCCATGCTTGTTGCAGTACTGCTTTTTTTAGGTCTTCCTTTTGTTTTTGAAGCCATTATTTCCTCTCCTTATGTAGGCGCAAAAGCGCCGGATTTTCTATTTTTGCTCAATCATTTTATCAAGACAGGCAACTGCATCCGAAAGATTGCCAAGCTCGTCAATAAGCCCGGTCGAAACAGCCTTCTGACCTTCAATTACCGTTCCCATATCGGTCACAAGTTCCCCCGTATTCATCATAAGTGAGGTGAATACCGATTCACTTATTTTTGAATTTTCGGTTACGAATTTTGTAATGCGGTTCTGCATACGCTCAAAATAATTCAGCGTTTGCGGAACACCGAGAACCAAACCTGTCATACGCACCGGATGAATAGTCATGGTTGCAGAACGAACGATAAAAGAGCGTTTTGCCGCCACAGCCAGAGGCACACCGATGGAATGACCGCCGCCTAACACCAAAGATACTGTCGGTTTCTTCATACCTGCAATCAACTCAGCAATGGCAAGGCCGGCTTCAACATCACCGCCAACCGTATTTAGAATAATCAGCAAACCGTCTATATCAGTCGCCTGCTCAATACTTACAAGTTGAGGTATTACATGTTCATATTTCGTGGTTTTGCTTTGAGGTGGCAGAATCGAATGCCCCTCTATCTCACCTATAATCGTAAGGCAATGTATGCGGTGCTTTCCATTATAGGTCGTGACCGAGCCGGAATCCTTAACTTGCTCATAAATCGTTTGCGCCTCGTTTTCGGGCGCGTTGTTTTTATCGTCATTTTCATTGTTCATAAGATAACCTCCGTTAGGTTTATTATTAGAAAAAATCTTATGAACATACACATAATTTATTATACTATTTTATCCCGCTGTTTTCAAGTAATAAAACAGCACGGGACGTCGAAAAGCGACATTTCCCGTGCTGGGTAGGTGCTTATTGCTACTACTTATTTAATTCAATTAAATATTTTCCGTCTTTATAGTCGCAAATAACACTGTCCCCCGCCTTGATTGAACCATCAAGCATTCGTTCACTAAGCATATCTTCAATATTGCTTTGAATTGCGCGGCGCAAAGGACGAGCACCGTAAACATCGTCAAAGCCTGCATCGGCAACGGCATCGACCGCGGCATCGGTAAACTCGGTGTTTATATTAAGCTCAGAAAGACGGCCGTTTAAAGATTTAAGCATTCTGCGAGCTATCTCAACAATGTCACCGTGGGAAAGTTTTCTAAACACTATAATATCATCAATACGGTTGAGCATTTCGGGACGGAATTCCTTTTTTAGTTCAGCCATTACCTCTTCCCTAATAACCTCATCGGACTTTGTTGTAGATGCGGCTTCACCGAAGCCGAAAGAATTTTTCTTCTCGGTTATCAACCTGGCGCCGATATTAGACGTCATAATTACTACAGTATTTTTAAAGTTTACCTTTCTGCCCTGAGAATCGGTCAACATACCGTCATCCAATATCTGAAGAAGGATATTAAACACATCCGGGTGTGCTTTTTCGATCTCGTCAAATAACACTACCGAATAGGGATTTCTACGCACCTTTTCGGTAAGCTGACCACCCTCCTCAAATCCGACATATCCCGGAGGAGATCCAATAAGACGCGATACGGTGTGTTTTTCCATATATTCCGACATATCAAGACGTATCATTGCATTTTCACTGCCGAACATAGCTTCAGCAAGGGTTCGGCAAAGCTCGGTCTTTCCAACGCCTGTCGGTCCTAAGAAGATGAACGAACCGATAGGTCGCTTGGGATCCTTAAGACCTACTCTGCCTCTGCGAATAGCCCTTGAAACAGCCGATACAGCCTCATGCTGACCGACAATACGCTCATGCATAACATCTTCCAGACGCAAAAGTCTGGAGCTTTCTTCTTCTGTCAACTGCTGAAGAGGTATTCCGGTCCAACCCGAAACGATATCGGCAATCTCTCTGCCCGTTACTTCGCCCGAAAGATGCGCTTTATCCTCATTCCATTTATCCTTCATCTCCGACAGCTCACCGCGCAATTTCTTCTCGGTATCGCGAAGTTGTGCCGCTTTTTCAAAATCTTGAGAATTTACAGCCGCCGTTTTTTCAACATCCAGTTCTGCAAGCTTTTCCTCAAGCTCCTTAAGCTCACCGGGCGCGGCAAAAACGTGCAGCCTGACACGCGAAGCCGCCTCGTCTATAAGGTCAATTGCTTTGTCGGGCAAAAAGCGGTCAGCGATATATCTGGATGACAGTTTTACCGCCTCTTCCAGCGCTTCGTCGGTAATTTTTACACCGTGATGAGCTTCGTATTTATCACGCAATCCTTTTAATATCAAAACGGCATCCTGCTCACTTGGCTCGGCTACTGTTACCGGCTGAAAACGACGTTCGAGAGCGGCGTCCTTCTCTATATTTTTTCGGTATTCGGCAATTGTTGTTGCACCAATTACCTGCATATCTCCGCGAGCCAGAGAAGGCTTGAGAATATTTGCAGCATCGGTCGAGCCTTCTGCAGAGCCTGCTCCAATTATCGTATGGACCTCATCTATAAACAAAATTATATCTTTATTTGCAATAACCTCATCAATTACCGACTTGATCCTTTCCTCAAAATCGCCTCTGTATTTCGTTCCAGCGACCATTCCGGTAAGATCCAGCGAAATTATCCTTTTATCATTCAAAACGTCCGGAGCCTCTTTGTTTGCGATCTTTAGTGCAAGCCCTTCGGCTATAGCGGTTTTGCCGACACCCGGCTCTCCTATAAGGCAGGGGTTGTTTTTTGTCCTGCGACAGAGTATTTGGATAACTCTATCTATTTCCTCACTACGTCCTATAACCGGATCAAGCGATCCTTTTTTTGCTTCGGCAGTCAGATCGCGACCGTACTTATCTATAGTAGGTGTTTTTTTGCCGTTTTTTTGAGGTTTATCCCCTTTTCTAGCTGCGCTGCCTCCATCTGCATCCATTCCAATGGCTTTCATTAGATCGGTAGTCAGCGAGGCAGTATCCACCTGTAATTCGTTTATAAAGCGAATTGCATAGTTGTCGCCCTCGCTCAATATTCCGAGCAAGATGTGTTCTGTTCCCACAAACTTATTGCCGAGACTTTTACTTCCTGAAATTGCCGCTTCAATTACACGCTTAGCACGTGGAGTAAGATTTTCGGGAGTAAGATTTGTGGGGTTTCCTACACCTACGGTTGATTCAAGTAACTGTTCAATCTTATCCTCGGTTATATCCTTATTGTTAAGAACGCTTGCCGCAACTCCACTACCAACACGCAAAAGTCCCAGCAAAAGATGTTCGCTTCCGACATAGGTATGACCAAGCATCTCAGCAGCGTTAATCGAGAAATTAAGCGCCTCGTTAGCTTTTTCTGTAAAACCGTTAAAATTATATTTCATTATACTACTCCAATCGTTCTCTTACAATTTTCGCTCGGCAAATATCCCGATCGTCCGGTGACATTAGTCCGTTCAATTTTTGAAGCATATATGGTTGACATTCCACCAACAGACGAATAGGCAAAGCTGCGTCTATATTATTAATTATGCCCACAGAGCAACCCAGTTTAATCTTAGAAAGAAGACCCATCATTTCCTCGCTCGTAAGTATACGCTGATATTTAAGCAACCCATACGCACGCATAACGCTGTCCTCAAGAGCTATACGGTTGATCTGCTCTCGGTCAGAACGCTCCTTGCCGATTATCTGCAAAGCAATAGATTGCAGATTATCAAGCGCTGAATGCTCGGAAATTCCAAGGGTTATTTGATTTGATATCTGATAAAGTGAGGCGGCGGACTTAGACCCTTCGCCGTACAATCCGCGCACAGTAAGTCCAAATTTCGTTGCCGAATCACTGATTACAGCCAATGCTCCGTTGCTCTCTATAACAGGCAGATGAAGCATCACAGAAGCCCTAAGTCCTGTGCCAAGATTAGTCGGACACTGGGTCAAAAAGCCGAATCTTTCATCATACGCATAGTTTATTCGCTCGCCAAGGTAATTATCGATCCGATCAGCAAGCTCATATGCTTCCCTCAGCGCAAGCCCTGCCGTTACTACCTGAATACGCAGATGATCCTCTTCACAAACCATAATACTTACACGCTCATCCGATGATATCACAAGCAGTTTATCACGGCAATTCTGTGCAAATTCCGGACTGATAATATGACGTTCTACCATGGCACAGGTTTCTTCAGGCGAAACGTTGTTCATCTCTATGACTTTGAATCCTCCGCAAATATCGTCTTTAATAGATGCTACTGCTTCCTTGACAATACTGTTAACAGTTGTTAAATGTTTATCGTTCATATGTGCAGGAAACGGAATTCTAGCGACGTTACGGGCGATTCGTATGCGCGTACTAACGGCTATATCACCTTCGTTGCCGCAGGTTTTATACCATTCACTCATTATATTCGCCCTCCTCAATTTTTTTGATTTCATCACGCAGTTTTGCGGCCTTTTCAAATTCTTCAGCCTGAACCGCTTCAAGCATTTCACGCCTAAGTTTTTCCTTAATATCCTGCGAAGAGACCGTAGCCAACGCAGAATCATTATTCATAAGACGTTTTCCAATATGCTCTGTCGTGCCGTGAACACGTTTTAAATACGGCACAAGCTTATCACTAAACACTTTGTAACATTCCGAACAACCCATTTTTCCGGTTTCGGCAATGTCATAAAAACGGGTATTACAGCAGTCACAACGGGTCTCTTTAATATTTCCCGTTGCCAATTCCTCACCAAACATTGACGCCAGCATAGATGCAAAGCCATTATTTACAAATTTTGAATATCCGCCCTTGGCTGCACAATATCCACACAGATTCTTTTCGGTAACCACACCGTTTATAACCGTGCGTATATGTGTAGTGGCCGTATTCTTTTTACAGTTTTCGCAAAGCATAGATTACAACTTCCTTTCTATATCTGTGACAACAGCATATGCTTTATGATCGAAGCTCTGACAACATCGCGATACTCTATCGGCAAGCAAGAAAGAGTTTTATCGGAAACTGCCGAAAGAATAAGCACAGAGGTTGACTTATCAATTATGTTATTTTGCAAACAATTTTCAATAAGCACCCTTGAAGACATTGCATCCATACGCTGCCCTATAGAATTAATTATATGCATTATTGCTGAAGATCTATTAACGTGTACGCGGGTTATACGCACGTAACCACCGCCACCTCTACGGCTCTCGATTATATAACCGTTCTCAGGAGTAAAGCGTGAGGACAGAACATAATTTATCTGACTCGGAACACAGCCCAGAGCATTAGCAAGCTCATTCCTCTGAATTTCCGCCGTATTGACCTCTGATTCATTTATAATTTCAATAATACGTTTTGCAATCAAATCACTTAATTTCATAGTACCTTTGACCTTTCCTGACTTTATTTATATTATAACCGAAAGTCTAAGAAAGTCAAACATTATTTTTCAAAATTTTTCCACCCTTTGTAAATGCCTGCCATTGTAACAAAAAAAGCATATTTACATAGTATAATATTGAAGACTGAAAGGAGGTCTGTAATATGTGTAACGGTAATAACGGTTTCTTTGGTGGAAACGGCTGCTCTTGGATAATCATCCTCATAATTATCCTTGTTTGCTGCAACGGTAACAACGGCAACTCTTGCTGCGGTGGCAATGACTGCTGCTGCTAAGCACGGTTCCATATAAAAAAGCGCCTATCCAAAACGGATAGGCGCTTAATCTTTTATGTACAATAATTACTTGTTGAATACGTCTAAAACGGTAACATAACTGTCGTCAGAATCATCATCGCTCATAAGGTCACCGAGCTGACTGGAAATATCGTTGTTCTTTTTCTTGGAATCACCAAGACCGGTAGCAACAACAGTAACACGGATGGTATCTTCGAGAGTATCATCAAGCTGTGCACCCCAAATGATGGTAGCATCCGGATTAGCCATTTCGGAAATGATAGAAGATGCCTGTTCAACCTCTTCAAGGCCGATATCGTTAGATGCGGTGATGCTGATGATAACGCCCTGAGCGTTGTCCATAGAGGTTTCGATAAGCGGGCTGTTGATAGCCATCTTGGCAGCCTGCTCAGCCTTATCACGACCTTCGGCAACACCAACACCCATATGAGCATAGCCTGCGTCCTTCATGATAGTAGTAACATCGGCAAAGTCGAGGTTAACAAGTGCAGTAACGTTGATAAGTTCAGAAATGCTCTGTACGCCCTGACGGAGAACATCATCGGCGATCTCGAAAGCGTTCTTAAAGGTGATCTTCTGCTCAGATACGAACTTAAGACGCTCATTCGGGATAACAACAAGGCTGTCAACCTGCTCACGAAGTGCAGCGATTCCTTCCTCTGCCTGAGCCATTCTCTTCTTACCCTCAAAAGCAAAGGGCTTAGTTACGATACCAACGGTAAGTATACCAAGTTCACGTGCGATCTGTGCAACGATCGGAGCAGCACCTGTACCGGTTCCGCCACCCATACCTGCAGTGATGAAGATCATATCAGCATCGCGGATAGCAGATGTGATCTCGTCGGTAGACTCCTCAGCAGAGTTTCTGCCGCGTTCAGGGTTTGCACCTGCGCCCATACCGCCTGCGGATTTTTCACCAATCTGTATTTTCTGGTTAGCCTTAGAAAGATAAAGAGCGGCCTTATCGGTATTAACAGCAACAAATTCAACACCGCGAACGCCTGCGTCAACCATGCGGTTTATAGCGTTTCCGCCGCCGCCGCCTACACCGACAACCTTAATTTTAACAACATTACCCAATTCATTTGAAACTTCCAATGACATTTTCTTCAACCTTTCCGATACATTTTATATAAACGATTGCTAAGAAACAATTACACAAAATGATAATAACACATTATATAATAAATTTCAATGATTATTTTTAAAAAAATACTATTTTTTTCTTTTTATTCATTTACAAGCTCACAAAAACCGAAAACATCAATTTTCACATCACGAAATGTAGATTTTGTATTAGTGCTTGTCCAATTCTTAAGGTTCGCTACTCCCTGTGCATCCTCGCTCATTTTTTCATACATAGCGGCAAAATGAGTGAACTTAAAATCAATATCTGTATCCGAGCCAAACGTTACAAGTATTCTGTCATTAACGATAATTTTAAGATCAATATTGTCACTGATATCCAAACCGGTAATATTAAGTGACTTATTTTTAGCCAAAGACATTATTTTATTTAAAAGCTCGCTGTCAGCATCGGAAAACTCGATCCTTTCGCCGGGCTCGGTCTTAGGAGTCTCTGAGAGTTTGATATGTATGCAACCGACAGGCGGTTCGACTGCCGTTTCGATGACCTTGAATTCCGAATCAGCAACGCAGTACGAACCGTCTCTCAGGAAGTAATATTTAGGAACGGCAGTTTCAACATTAATTTTAACCGTATCCGGAAATACCTTTTCAACAGTGATCTTTCCGCTATATGGTAAAGCTTTAGATATTCGCTCAACGGTTTTTTGTGAGGATAGCATTATAATATTATCTTCCTCGGTGACAGCGCTCGCAGTAATGATATCCTGCCGGGTATATACACTATCACCGCTAACAATTATTTTCTTTACCGGAAAAAACACGGTGGCGCAAAGCACAGCACCAACGCACAGCAAAGTTAAAACAAAGCAGACAAAGAACGATAGCAGTCGGCGTCTTCTGCGAGCCGCACGTTTTTTTGAGTTTTTCTTTACCGCAGCTTCTCTTTTGCTGTTTTTCTTATCCATAACGTCATTTCCTTTTAATATCGGCGCCGATACGCCTTAAATTTTCTTCAATACACTCATATCCTCGATCGATATGAAATATTTTATCTATCTCGGTAGTTCCGTCCGCAATGAGTCCTGCAAGCACCAAAGCCGCGCCGCCCCGAAGATCTGTAGATTCAACCGGAGCACCCGAAAGTTTTGCTACACCTTCAATAACCGCTACCTTTCCGGCAACCTTTATATCAGCGCCCAAACGTTTCAGCTCATCAACATATTTATAGCGACTTTCAAAAATATTTTCCACAAACATTGAAGTCCCGCCAGCAACCGACGCCATTGCGACAAGAATTGGTCCGGCATCTGTCGGAAAACCGGGGTAGACCATTGTTCTAATGTAAAAAAATCTTTTAAGTTTTTGCGGAGCTCGCAATAACAGCTCATTATCGGACACCTTAAGAATACAACCGGACTCGGAAAAATGGGAAAATACCGAAGTCATATGAGATGGGTCAATATTTTTAAGTGTTATTTCTCCACCGGTTATTGCAGCGGCCGCCATATAGGTAGCGGCAACTATTCTATCCGGAATTACGGTATGCTCAGTACCGTAAAGTTTCGGAACACCGTCAATAATTACTGTATCTGTTCCGGCACCGCTTATATTTCCTCCGGCACTGTTTAGAAAAACCTGCAGGTCGTATATCTCCGGTTCTCGTGCGGCATTATGTATGACTGTGCGGCCGTCAGCAGTAGCAGCGGCAAGCATAATGTTTTCTGTTGCGCCTACGCTCGGAAATGAAAGATGGATATTAGCTCCGGTCAATCTTCCGTTCGATTCACAGTCAAGATAGCCTCGGTCCTCCTTAATTGTAAGCCCAAGCCTTTCAAGTGAAGAGATATGCAGATCAATCGGACGCGGTCCGAGTTCGCATCCTCCCGGACTACTAAGTTTTACACAGCCCAGCCGTGCAGCGATGGCACCGAGCAGTACTATTGATGAGCGCATTTCACGCATAAGATGATCGGGTATGTCGCAACGAGCAATATTATCCGTATTAATAATAAGAGTCGTTCCCTCTCTCCTACAGTTGCATCCCAAATGTTCTAGAATACGAACAGAGGCATCAACATCGGACAAATACGGACAATTATGTATTATACTTTCACCTTCACAAATAACGGCAGCTGCCAAAATGGGCAACGCCCCGTTTTTTGCGCCTTGGACGGTAATTTCGCCGCAAAGGCGCTTACCGCCGTTTATAAATAACTTTGACATTTATTTGCACCCTTTCGCAGAAAGTGGTTATAACCTACATTTCATACTATGAGGTGCACAAGGCTTATGCTACTGTAAATAATCTCATAATTATATTATAAATACGCTCATTCGAGTCGGTTATTGCGGTTTTTTTAGCGTTTTTGCCCATGCTAACAATTACATCAGGATTACTTAACATAGACTTGACCGCATTTATTAGTGATTCCTCAGTCAGGTCTTTTTGCTCAATAACCTCAGCAGCTCCTACCTTTTTAAGCGTCATAGCATTATGGAACTGATGGTTTTCCGCAACATAGGGCGACGGTATTAATATTGAAGCTTTACCGCAGTTCTGTATTTCGCTGAGCGTTATTGCGCCCGAACGGCAGATTACCAGATCCGCTGCAGCAAGGCAGACATCCATATCAGTAATATACTCTTTAATAAAAATATTATCGCACTTTGAAAGATCTACACCTTTTTGCTCAACAAGAGCGCAAGTGCTTTCAAAATCGCTCTTTCCGGCGCCGTGAATATGGTAGTATTTTCCACTGTCAGCATGCCAAGCGATAAGTCCCGCAACGGCTTCATTTATCGGACTCGCTCCAAGACTTCCGCCAAACGAGAGTATCATCATTCGGTCACCCACACCAAGTTTTGCTCTGGCAACATCTCTATTAGCGGTGGTTATCGAAGAGCGAACGGGATTACCGACAACAACCGGTTTATTTTTACACTTAAGATGCTTTTCAGCCTCAGGCATCGCAAGCATAACCGCATCCACCATCGGTGCGAGGGCTTTAGTTGTCACACCCGGAAAAGCATTTTGTTCATGTATACAAGTGCGGATCTTTAACTTTGCCGCCTCACGCAAAACCGGTCCGCTGACGTAGCCGCCCGTGCCGACCACAACATCGGGTTTAAGCTCTAAAAGCAACCTTCTTGCAGCAACGGACGAGGTGAACATTTTACCGACAGCCGAAATATTTTTTTTGATGTTTTCAAGGGATATTTTGCGCTGAAAACCGGCTACCTCGATAGTATAAAAATCGTAACCGCTTTCACGTACCAGTCGGGACTCAAGCCCCTTTTCGGTGCCTATATAGCTGATTTTTGCATCGGGGTGCCTTTCTTTAATATAACCGGCAACTGCAAGCGCCGGATTAATATGTCCCGCGGTTCCTCCGCCGGCAAACAGAATATGCATACAAATACTCCTTTAGGTTTTCTCAAGTGAGCTTGATCGTGAGACTGACAGCACTATTCCCATTTCTGCTAAAAGCAGTAGCAAGGCAGTGCCGCCGTAACTGAAGAACGGAAGACTTATTCCTGTATTCGGTATGGTGTTGGTAACGACCATTATATTCAAAGCAACCTGCAATCCTACCTGGAATGTAAGTCCAACCGCCAACAGTGAACCAAACTTATCCCGCGAGCGCATCGCAATCGTAAACCCGCGCCAAACGAGTGCGCAGAATACTATAATTATTATCATGGCCCCTATAAGTCCCAATTCCTCACACACAATTGAAAAAATAAAGTCATTATGGGGTTCTGGGACCCAAAGGTACTTTTGTCTGGACTGTCCTAATCCTCTTCCCAGCAGACCACCTGATCCGATTGCTAAAAGCGACTGTATCGTTTGATAGCCGGTTCCAACAGGATCAGACCATGGGTCAAGCCAGGCCGTAATTCGGTCGGACGCGTAACCGAGAAAATATTTTATTACAAAAAATCCGCCTACACCTACAAGACCTACAAGACCGAAGCCAAGTGCCATTAGTTTTTTTGAAAGTCCGCCTACTATGATAAGTATTATACCTATTGCAAAAATGAGTATAGTAGCCGAAACGTGGGTTTCAAATACTACAAGCGCACAAACTACAGCCAATAAAAACAGCAAAAGTCCAATGAACGAAAATTTACCCATCAGATTGTAGTTTTTCGATATCAAATAAGCGAAGAGAATAATTATAGCCACTTTTCCGATTTCGGAAGGTTGGAATTGTATCGGACCGATCGTTATCCAGCGATGAACGTTTGCCACAGCCGGGAAAGCATAAACGGCAATAAGCAAAACTATTGCAATGATATATATCGGTACTGCAAAACGCTGATAAACGTGATAATCGATCTTGGATACCACAAACATTATTGCTACACCGGCAACGGCGAACAAGAGTTGACGTGAAATGAATCTAAAGCTGTTGCCGTAGTATGTTAACGCGTATGAGTAACTGGCGGAAAAGAGCATTATAAGTCCTATCACCAACAAAATCATTATAAGACTGAAAAAAGCAATATCCATTTTTCCGGCCATCCAAAAACCGTTTTTTTCGGTTTTTGCTTTTCTCTTAGCCATTTTCCGTCACCTCATTTACTATGTAAAAACAAAATTAAGCAAAAAGCGAAAGCAATATTGCTATTACACCAAATACGATCGATACTGCGGAGAATACAAAAACGATCTTATCTTCTTTCCAACCACACATCTCAAAATGGTGGTGGATGGGCGTCATTTTAAATATACGTTTTTTTGTCTTCTTAAAATATGCAACCTGAATTACTACAGATAATGCTTCGCAAAGATAAACTATACCTATAAGTAATAATAATACGGGTTTACCGGTGCAAAAAGCAATGCCGACCACAGCTCCGCCTAAGAACAGCGAACCTGTATCGCCCATAAACATTTTTGCAGGATGAGAGTTCCAAACAAGGAAACCTACACAAACACCCGCAAAGGCTGCGGAAAGTATATTTGCACCCGACAGTTTTAACATACCGCTTATGAGCATTAAAACGCAACAAACGATCAATGTTACAGAGCCCGCCAGCCCGTCTACACCGTCTGTAAGATTGACTGCGTTTACAAAACCGTAAATGAAAAACAGCGCAATCACCCAGAAAATGAGGCCTGCACCGTGTGTGACATCAACCTCACCAATAAACGGGAGCCAGGTGGTCTTAACGCCTGAAAGCGCGAGAACGATAAGATAGAGCGCACAAAGGAACAACTGAAGAATAGTTTTTTGGCGGGCAGTTAAACCTAAATTACGCTTTTTCACTACCTTGATATAATCATCTAAAAAACCGATAACCCCCATACCCAATGCAAGACCGAGAGATGCAAGGGCAACGGGAAATTTTATTGTGCGAATTTCGGTTGTAAGGTTTGTTTTTGCCAGCATTGCATAGGCAAATGTTATGCTGACGGCAAGCAAAACTCCGAAAATCATCGTTATTCCGCCCATAGTGGGTGTTCCCTGTTTTTTTCGGTGCCACTGGGGACCATCATCCAAAATAGTTTGACCGAAATTCAGTTTTTTAAGTACCGGCAGAGCGAAATAGCCCATGACCGTTGTGATGATAAAAGCGACAACTGCTGCAATTATCGGTGATATATCCGTCATATTAGCACTCCCCTAACGCTTCATTTATTACTTCCCGTTCATCCAAGTGGATAGTTCCGGTATTCAGTATTTGATAGGTTTCATGACCTTTACCTGCCAAAACGATAATATCGCCCTTTTGGGCATTCTTTATTGCATAGTGAATGGCTTCTACTCGGTTAACTATAACCTTATAGGGCGTTTTTGTGTTTTTCATTCCCACGAGTATATCCTCAATAATGGCCTTTGGATCCTCGGTTCTCGGATTATCGCTAGTTACTATAACATAGTCAGCCAGATTGGCGGCTATTTGACCCATTTGAGGACGCTTAGTTTTATCTCGGTCGCCACCGCAACCAAAAAGAACCACAAGACGGTTTTTTTCGCATTCACGGAAGGTATTTAAAATGTTTTTAAGACCGTCCGGCGTATGAGCATAGTCAATTATAGCAGTAAAATCCTTACCGGTCGGCACAACCTCTGCCCTACCCTTAACACCTACGAGCTCTGACAGTGCCGCAGACACGGAAGCTATAGAATACCCAAGCGCAATAGCCGCAACACCGGCGCACATAGAATTGTAGACCGAAAACCTTCCGCCTGTTGAAAGCTTGATACGTGAAATGGTTCCGTAACCTACAAGCTCATAATCAACACCGTCAGGACGGTAACTTATATTTTTAGCTGTATAGGTGGAATCATTACTTTTAGCTGAATAGGTTATGATCTTACAATCAAGTCCGCTTATGAGTTTTTCAGTACTCTCATCGTCAAAATTTACAACTGCAGTTTCACACACTTCAAACAGTTTACGTTTCGCAAGCATGTAGTTTTCCATGGTTATATGATAATCAAGGTGGTCCTGCGTAAGATTTGTAAACATACCCAGGCGGAAGCTTATACCCTCTACCCTGCGCTGATCAAGTGCGTGTGAGGACACCTCCATTATTACATAGGTACAACCTGCCGACTTCATCTTAGCAAAAAGTTCCTGCAGTTCGTATACTCCGGGTGTTGTATTCTTTGCTTCAAAGACCTCGTCACCGATCATATTCTGTATCGTTCCTATAAGTCCGACCTTTTCGCCGTTCTTTTCAAGAATCGACTTTAACATATAGGTAACCGAGGTTTTTCCGTTGGTTCCGGTAACACCGACTATTGAAAGCGAGTCGGCAGGACGGCCAAACCAGTTTGCACATATATCTGCATAAACCTTATGAGTGTCATCGACAATTATTTGATTTTTTACACCAACATCGTGTTCGCAAATAACAACTGCTGCACCGTTCTGCTCGGCAGCGGCGGCGAAGTTATGTCCATCCGCCAGTGCACCTGCAACACAAACAAAAGCCCAACCCGGTTTTACCTTTCGGGAATCACTTGTAACGCCCGAAATCTCAATATCGGCAAAACCGTCATTAACACTATTCATTAAATCCTTTAAAAGCATTTTCAACCTCGCTAACCCGCCGCAAAGTCGACGGCACTGTTATCTCTGAAATAAACCGTAACTACTGTTCCTGAATCAACCGCAGTACCGGCAGGCACACTTTGTTTATAGGCAACTACACTGCCTCCGGAAGCTGTATTTCCGGCAAACTCCACATTGATGCTTGCGTTCTTAGCAGTTGTATTAACAGCAGACAATGTCATACCGCTGAAATCCGGAACAGTTGACTGCGCTGTTTCTGAACCTTCGGTATAAAGCACCACCATACCGCTTCTTCCTACCGACTGACCCGCCGCAGGGACCTGCTTTGAAACAGTATCACCGTTACCGATGACTTTATACGAAAGCCCTGCACTGGTCAATTGCTGTTTTGCCGATGCTACCGTCGAATCGACTAAGTTAGGCACCTTTACAGAAAGTTTCTTTAATTCTTCTTCACTATACTGCGGATCATAACCGAGATACGGTAATACCTCTGCAAGAATCTGACCGCCTACGGGAGCACTTATAGTACCTCCGTAATAACTGCCTGCTGTCGGTTCATCGAGTAGCACAAGCACTGCAACTTCGGGGTCATCCATAGGTGCTATTCCGCAAAACGAGCCTACATAAAGATTATCCTTACCGGATGAATGCATCTGTGTAAGCTTTTCTGATGTACCGGTTTTTCCGCCTATTCTATATCCCGGCACATAAGCGTTCTTTCCGCCGCCGCCGTCAACGACCTTTTCCAACATTTCACACATAAGCGCACTGGTCTCTTTTGAAATTACCTGGCGCTTAACGGTTGTAGACGTTGTGCTTTTCACTTTGCCTTCGGGATCAAGCACCTGCGACACCACATACGGCTTTACGAGATATCCACCATTCACCGAAGCAGAAATAGCTGTTATAAGCTGAATAGGAGTAATGCTGAAGGTCTGACCGAATGACGCTGACGCAAGCTCTACAGGGCCCATGTTTTCCTCTTTGTAATAAAGCGAAGAAACCTCACCCGGCAGATCTATTCCGGTCTTTTCAGTTAAGCCGAATGCCTCAAAATAGTTGGAAAAAAGCTTGCTTCCGAGCAGTGAACCCAACGTAATGAATACGGGGTTGCAAGAATTGGAAATAGCCGCTTCCAACGTCTGTGTTCCGTGTCCTGAATGTTTATGGCAGTTATAGTGCTGTCCCGCAACTACGATGTATCCGGGACAGTTATATGTTTTTGTCTGTGAGGTCATATTTTCTTCTAATGCCGCTGAGGCGGTAATAATTTTGAAGACCGAACCCGGCTCGTATGAGTCAGAAACCGCCTTGTTTCGCCACTGACGGTTGCGAAGTTCCGTAAGTTTTGTAGTGCGTTCCTCACCCTCAAGGCCCTCAAGTTTAGCTAAATCCGCCTCACAAAGTGTAAACGGGTCATTAGGATTAAAATCACCCTTTATCGCCATAGACAGTATCGCTCCCGTGTTTACATTCATAACGATTGCGACACCGCGTTCTGCAACTGCGTTTTCTTCAACAGCCGCACTCAAATACTTTTCGGTGACATACTGAATATATGAGTCGATAGTAAGCACAAGCGAGCTGCCGTTTTGTGCGCTTATTATCTTTTCATAGCTGAACGGCATATTGGTTCCCTGCGCGTTTTTAGCAGCTACAACACGACCGGGGACGCCCGTTAGCTCTGAATCATAATAGCTCTCAATGCCGGAAAGCCCCTGATTATCCGAACCGACAAATCCAAGCACTACCGAGGCAAGATTATCATTTGGATAATAACGTTTTGTCGATTCGTCTATACCAATATAGTTTGACAATTCGTAGTCGCTGTAATCAACAATAAATTTTCTTACGGCATCGGTTTGCGGTTTTTCAACCTGACGCTTTACTATTACATAATAGCTTGAAGTCTGCTCTGTCTTAGCATAGACATCATCATACTCCATCTCGAGTATGTTAGAAAGATTTTGCGCAATTAAGACCTTAACTGCTTCAAGTTTAGTGCTATCCTTAATTTTTTTGAAGTTGTTCGGCGACAAATATATTGTCCAGCAGGGCGCGCTTGTAGCCAGCTGGTTCATATTACAATCGTATATATCTCCACGCGGAGCGGTAAGAGTCGTATCATAAAGCTGCTGATCGGAAGCCTTTGCCTGGTACTCCTCTCCGTTTACTACCATTATTTGAAAAAGACGCACCCCCGTCACGCCGCCGATAACCGTAACCATTATCAACAAAATGCAAAGCATACGGCGCCACATCAGTTTATTTATTTTATTTTTCATAACCCTTGCCACACCGATACACCTCTGTTTATACCTTAATATAACCTCGAAAACGAGAGCTGAAATTTTTATACTTCAACCCTCGTGTCCATTTTATCATATTATACTGTAAATATATTCACAACTCAATGTCAATATTATCCCACCAATCAATCCTTTGCAGCAGAAAGCACACCGTCAGAGGTTCGAGCCGCGTTGGTGGAATTGGTTTTAATGTAAACTACCTGCGACTTATCCATCTTTTTCATTCCAAGTTGCTGAGCCGCTTCTTCTATATTTTTATATGATATTCTGTTTTCAAGTTCAACATTTAATCTGGTCTGTTCACTTTCAAGCTCGACGATCTCTGCCTTGATGTTGGAAATTTCCGTGTTTACCTCGGTTATACGCACACGCATAAATATGTTTGCGCATACCACAGCAATAACAAATCCTATTATTGCCGCTTTTTTTATATTCTCAGCTACGACGGCCTTAGCCGCACTGCGCGAAGCAGTTTTCTTTCTGCGCGGCATTTTAACTATTTTGGCCTGAGTCGGCTTCTCTTTAGGCAAAAACATATCGAAGTCATATGCCAGACTGTCGTTATAATATCTGCTGTTATCCATGCCGCATTTCTCCTAGTCCTTAATTTTCTCTATCGCACGAAGCTTGGCGCTTCGGCTTCGTTGATTGTTTTCTATCTCACTTACCGTGGGCTCAACCGGTTTGCGGAATAAAAGTTTTCCTCTCGGTGTTTTACCGCAAACACATACCGGCAGATCGGGTGGGCAGTCGCAACCTTTGCAAAGCTCTGCAAAGCCTCGTTTTACTATCCTGTCCTCCAGCGAGTGAAAGGTTATTACCGCCATCACTCCGCCTACCTTAAGTCTGTCAAACGCACTGCTTATTACCGATTCAACACAATCCAATTCTCCGTTAACGGCAATTCTTAGTGCCTGGAAGCATTTTCTTGAAGGATGTCCGTTACGCTTGTACGCCGCAGGAACACTTGATGAAATTACTTCAGCCAACTGAACAGTTGTGCTTATCGGAGACTTTTCGCGCTCGCGCACGATCGTATTGGCTATTTTATAGGCAAATTTTTCTTCTCCGTAATCTCTGAAGATTTTCGTCAATTCTTCGACTGTAAATGTGTTGACAATATCAGCTGCTGTTATTCCCTCTTTGCTCATACGCATATCAAGCGGAGCATCATTGTGATACGAAAAGCCACGTTCGGCGGTATCAAGCTGGTATGATGAGACCCCTAGGTCAAGTAACACACCATCTACTTTATCAATACCTTGAGAATCAAGCGCTTTGTCTATATCGCTAAAGTTATACTGCAGTACCGTTGCCGGCAAACCGCTTAGTCTTTCAGTCGCAACCTTTATTGCATCCGGATCGCGGTCAAGTGCTATAAGTCTTCCCGTTTTCAACCTTTTTGCGATCTCTCGCGAGTGGCCTGCTCCACCGGCAGTTCCGTCAACGTATATTCCGTCAGGTTTTATGTTCAGTGCCGATATTGACTCATCGAGCAATACCGAAATATGTTTAAATTCCATAGCAACACCTAAAAGTTAAGCTCTTCCATAATTGCAGCCATTGCCTCGGGTGTATACTGCTGTTTCTCTTCCTCCCAAAGCTGGGTGTTCCATATTTCCAAATTAGTAGACATACCTATAATATGTGCATCGCTTTCAAGCATTGCGTACTCGCGTAATGAATTAGGAATAAGTATTCTGCCCTGAGAGTCACATTCAACGGTAAATGCACCTTCATAAAGAAAACGTTTTACCGTGCTAGCCTTGGTGCTGGGCAACGTGTCAATTCTGGCAACAAGCTTATCCCACTCGCCGGACGAATATACACAAAGACATCTTTGACCCGATATTCCGCGGCAAAGCATAAAGTTTTCACCCAGACTGTCACGCAATTTGGAAGGGATGAAAATTCTACCCTTTTTATCTATTGTGTGCTGATAACCACCAAAAAGCATCGAATTCTCACCTCTTTTTCACCACTTTAATACACTTTTATGGTTTTTCAATCCACTTTTCACCACTACAATTGAATTATAATGCACCAAATCTATAAAATCAATGATTTTTTTGCGTAAAACCATATTATTTTTATAAAATTGTGGTAGATGCAATGACAAACCACAATATATTGTGTTTCGCGTTTTCTTATACTTTTTTGTCGAAAAAAATTTTAAAAAAATCAAATTTGTTTATTGACATAAATGAAACTAGATGCTATAATAGCAAGGCTTGATTTGCGAGTGTGCTGGAATAGGCAGACAGGCACGTTTGAGGGGCGTGTGTCCACGACGTACGGGTTCAAGTCCCGTCACTCGCACCAGCAAAAACAAGGACGCCATCCAACGGCGTCCTTGTTTTAAGAAAAATGTAAATCTTTCGAGGTGTGGCTCAGTTTGGTAGCATTGAGCTCGACTGCCGCCTGCGGCGGATGCAAGGAGAGCGAAATGGCGCCGCAACAGGGAGAATGCAAGCGGCAGCGTGCAGGCGACCTTTGTTGCAAGAGTAAAGCTGCGTAGCAGCGCTCTACTGCAGTCCATACGGTTTTCGATTTTTAAAAACTAAATAATCTTTCGAGGTGTGGCTCAGTTTGGTAGAGCGCTGCGTTCGGGACGCAGAGGCCGCAGGTTCAAGTCCTGTCACCTCGACCAAAACGCCCAAGACTACTTGTCTTGGGCGTTTGCTTTTTTATTTACACTCTTTATCGCAATCGTGACGATCGCATTCTATTAATGCTTTGCCTACATTTGTATCAATGTTTAAGCTGACCGGAATCTTAACAACGATCTTCTGAACTATCAGCAACTCACACTCACTGTTATCGGGATTGCATTTACACTTTGTCTGTACATCGCCGCAACATTCAGTCTTAATTCTGCCAACCTTTACATCCGGTTTAACATCTACCGGTACGCCCACATTAAAAGTTTTGTCCTCATAATGCGTGACCTGATATCCGCAATCATGCTGTTTTAGGGTTTCTTGAACCGTATCATTATCCTTTGTATATTCATTATACATATGCATCTTCCTTTCATATTAAAACAATATCATACTGCTTTGTATGACACTAACATACTATGTCCCCTGCTTTTGTGCTGTTACCGTGTATGAGCTCCACGATGCGTAGATGTTTTTGATATCGTTACCATTTTAGGAAGATAAAAAACGTAGGTTTACAAACTCAGGTTACATATATATAATAAACGCAGAGGTGATACAGATGAATGCTAAGTCGGTTGGCAAAATTATTGCTAATCTTCGCAGAAGACAAAATATGACGCAAGCCGAGCTTGCATTACGCCTTAATGTAAGCCATAAGACGATAAGCAAATGGGAAAGCGGATCGGGGTTCCCAGAGGTGACCCAATTTCCCGCCCTTGCACATATTTTTAACGTATCGGTCGACTACCTTATGGCGGGCGGTTGCGGGGGCATTGCTGTCGCCGGCACCATTATTACTGATATTGTAAAAATAATAGATACCTTTCCGGAGCGCGGTATGCTTTCCAACATCAAGACTTTTTCACGTTCGGTCGGGGGATGTGTTCCCAACACCCTTATCGATCTTGCCAAGATCGATAATTCCCTGCCGCTTTATGCAATAGGAAAAGTCGGCGATGACGAATACGGTAGATACATCACCTCGCAACTTCAACACTACGGGATCGATATAAAGCGTGTACTCCTTTCGGATAAACTACCTACAAGTTTCTGTGATGTTATGAGCGTACAATCGACCGGAGAGCGTACATTTTTTAATATGCGCGGGGCTAATGCCGAATTTGCGCCCGAGGATATCAACCTATCCGAACTTAACTGCGATATCCTGCATATGGGATATATACTTATGATGGACAAGTTCGACTGCCACGACGATAAATACGGAACAGTTATGGCACATTTTTTCAATAAGGTTCAGCAGTGTGGTATAAAAACTTCTATCGACGTTGTCAGCGACAGCGGAAAACGATTTAAAGAAACCATCGTACCCGTGCTTAAATACTGCAATTATGCGTTTATGAACGAAATTGAAGCTTGCGGCATTTCAGGTCTTGAACCCCGTAACTCCGACGGCAGTATCAACATCGACAATATATACAAAACTATGAAAATGATGATAGACTACGGTGTAAAGGACAAGGTCATAATACACTGTCCCGAAGCAGGATTTTGTATGAACGCTGACGGCAGCTTTATTAAAACCGCTTCACTTAATATTCCCAGTGACAGCATAAAGGGTACTGTCGGTGCCGGCGATGCTTTCTGTGCCGGTTGTCTATACTCTATATACAAGGGATATTCAGACGAAAAAATGCTTGATTTTGCATCCAGAGCAGCGGCGTGTTGCCTGTTTGCGAGCAACTCGGTAGACGGAATCAAGAGTTATGATGAAATGATCAAACAGACCGAGAGCTTTACTAGAATTACGATATAGGAGGTTTCTGCTATGCTGGCAAATCTTAACGATGTACTAAAGGACGCGCAAAAAAATAAATATGGTGTTGGACTGTTTAATACAATTGATTCAACTATGTTAGATGCTGTTATTGATGCAGCGGAAGAAACACGCTCGCCTGTAATTATAGGCACAGCAGAGGTTCTTCTTCCGTTTGGTGAACTGAAACTTATAGCACCCGCTATGGTAGCCGCTGCAAAACGCGCCAGTGTTCCCGTAGTTGTACATTATGACCACGGTCTTACATTTGAGCGCTGTATAGAAGCATTGAATCTTGGGTTTACGAGCATTATGTTTGACGGTTCCGCTTGTGATTATGAAACTAATATTGCAAACACCCGAGAAATTGTAAAGATCGCACACGCGATGAATGTTACCGTTGAGGGCGAGATAGGCCATGTAGGCGAAGCCATAACTGAAGATAACAACAACGGTGATATGTATACCACACCTGAAGAGGCCATAAAATATGTCTCTGACACCGGGGTAGACGCTCTTGCCGTTTCCATCGGTACCGCACACGGTGCATATAAATCAGCCCCCAAACTGGATATTAAACGACTTGCAGATATACACAGCAAGCTTGACACACCGCTTGTACTCCACGGCGGTTCGGGACTTACCGATAATGATTTCAAGAACACAATTAAAAACGGTATTTCTAAAGTCAACATCTTCACCGACCTTTGCACTGCAGGAACAAATGCTATGAGCGCATCGCTTAAAAATGGTCTTTCCTACTGTGAAGCACGTACGGAAGTATTCAATTCCATTAAAGCTGAAGTCATAAAGAAAATTAAGCTTTTCGGATCAGACGAAAGATGTTAAGCTTTTAGCTCGGTTATTACCGAGCTTTTTCTTTTATATTTTTAAAAAGTATGATACAATCGGTATGAGGTGATCATATGTCACAGGAGTTTTCAATAAAACCAATAGCGCATATACGCTCCGACTTTTCGGAAAAGTTCGGTGTGCCGCGTCAAAGCGGACTTGTAGACAGCCTAAAAGCAAAAATAGTCTTCACATCTGAATACCGCGACAAAAACGCATTGCGCGGAATTGAAGACTATTCACATTTATGGCTTATATGGCAATTCTCGCTTGCAAGAAGCGACGGTTGGTCGCCTACTGTGCGCCCTCCGCGGCTTGGCGGTAACAAGCGAATGGGCGTTTTTGCAACACGTTCTCCCTTTAGGCCAAATTCACTTGGCTTATCGTCAGTCAGACTTGAACGTGTGGAATTGGATTCTCCTAATGGACCGGTTTTGTATGTTTCGGGTGCCGATCTTGTTGACAAAACACCGATATTTGATATTAAGCCTTATCTTCCCTTCACCGATTCCCACCCAGATGCACTCGGCGGATTTGCCGATGATACATACGGTTATTGTATAGACGTGCAGGACCCAAACGGTTTAATTGATCTGTTACCCCAAGATAAGCGCGCTTCACTAGTCGAGGTGCTTAAAAATGACCCTCGTCCATCCTACCAGAACGACAATAATCGAATATACGGATTTGACTTTGCGGGATATGAGATAAAATTCTCAGCAGATGACAAAACCTTGATTGTTAAAGATATTATAAAAAAATAAAATTTCGGTCTATTTGTGATAGACAACAGGAAAATATTATGCTATTATAATAGTAATTACTGTATGAAAGTGAGATTGATACATATGCAGATAATAAACGATTCCTACAAGCTCGCTCGTGAGCAGTACGCAAAGCTCGGCATTGATACCGATGCCGCAATAGAAAAGTTAAAGACTATACCTGTTTCGCTGCACTGCTGGCAGGGTGATGACGTTATAGGCTTTGACCACGACGGTCCCCTCACCGGCGGTATTCAGACCACCGGCAACTATCCCGGCAAGGCAAGAAACCCCGAAGAGCTTTTGGCGGATATGGACAAGGCAATGTCGCTTTGCCCCGGCATGAAGAAGCTTAACGTTCACGCCTGCTATGCAATTTTTGAAGACGGTGAGTTTGCCGACAGAGATAAGCTTGAACCCAAGCACTTTAAAAAGTGGGTCGAGTTCGCCAAAAAGCATGGCGTCGGCATCGACTTCAATCCCACCTTCTTCTCTCATCCGATGGTAAAGGACGGACTTACACTCTCCAGCCCCGACGAGGCAACACGCCGTTTTTGGATCGAACACGGCAAGGCATGTATCCGTATCTCCCAGTACTTTGCTGAGGAAACAGGTGTACCCTGTGTTATGAACATCTGGACCGGTGACGGTTATAAGGATATTCCTTCCGACCGTATGGGACCGAGAATGCGCTATAAAGAATCCATCGAGGCCATACTTTCTGAGCCGTTTGACAAGAACAAGGTTAAGCCCTGCGTTGAATCTAAGGTATTCGGCATAGGCGTAGAATCCTTTACAGCAGGTTCTGCTGAATTCTCTCTTACATTTGCAGCAACACACGATGGTTGCCTGCCGCTGATGGACAACGGCCACTATCATCCGACCGAGGTCGTTTCAGACAAGGTTCCCGCTTTACTTTGCTTCTTCCCCGAGATTGCTCTGCACATCACCAGAGGTATCCGTTGGGATTCCGACCATGTTCTTCTCTTTGACGATGAAACAAGAGAAATAGCGAAGGAGATCGTTCGTTGCGACGCTCTTGACCGCGTTTACATGGCACTTGACTATTTTGATGCAAGCATCAACCGCATCTCCGCTTGGACGGTTGGTTTCCGCAGTTGGCAGAAGGCTCTGCTTTCGGCTATGTGCACTCCTAACGCTATGCTCAAGGAACTGCAGGATACCAATCAGTTCTCCAAGCTTATGGTAATGCAGGAAGAACTTAAGACTATGCCCTTCGGCGAGATCTGGAACGAATACTGCGCACAGTGCGGTGTGGTTTCGGGACCGGAATGGTTCGATGAGATCAAGGAATATGAAGAAAATGTTTTAAGCAAACGTGTATAATTTATAAGTTTTTTGAAGGACTTCGGCTAATCCCGAGGTCCTTTTTTAATAAAAGTTAAAACAACACTTGACTTTAGCATGGTAATGTGCTAAAATACCAAACGACAAAGGAGTTGTTTAATATGAAAAAAATCTTAGCTTTATTGACCGCTGTGCTTTTAATTGCCACAGTATTTGCCGGATGCGGCAAGAGTGAGAACTCTTCTGACCTTGAGTACATCAAGGAAAAGGAAGAACTTGTAATCGGAATTACCGATTTTGAACCTATGGATTATCAGGTTGACGGAAAATGGACCGGCTTTGACGCCGAGCTTGCCAAGCTCGTTGGTGAGGAGCTCGATGTTAAGGTATCTTTCCAGGAAATTGACTGGAAAAAGAAAGAGACCGAGCTTGCAGGCAAGACCATTGACTGCATCTGGAACGGACTTACTTGGGATGAGCAGCGCGCCGAAGAAATGAGCCTTACAGATTATTATATGGTTAATCGTCAGGTTCTCGTAATCAATTCCAAGAACGCTGAAAAGTATAAGACTGCTGAGGATTTAGCTGATGCTGTTATAGCGGCCGAATCGGGTTCTGCGGGCGAAGCGTTTATTGACGAAAACTTCCCCGAGGCTACATATATCGAAAAGGATGTTCAAATTGATGTTTTAACCGAGCTTATAGCCGGAACCTCTGATGCAGGCGTTATTGACTATGTTATGGCAAACTACCTCATCAACAAGGAAGGAAGTAATTTTGCTTCGCTTCAGATACTTGACAAGGTTGTTGAAACAACCGATGAGTATTATTCCATTGCTTTCCGTAAGGGCAGCGACGTTACCGAAAAGGTAAACGATATACTGGATAAGTTCAAGGCGGACGGAACTATCGAAAATCTTGCAAAGCAGTACGGTCTTGAAGACGCAATTATAAAAAAATAATCACTAAAATATAGCGGCAGCCGACGGCTGCCGCTAAATCTGATTTAAAGGAACCAACCTCTATGTACGATTTTTTATCAGTAACGCTTTCCTTGTTTGACGGTTTTTTGGTAGCCCTCAAGCTTTTTGGGCTGACGTTGCTATTTGCCCTCCCCTTGGGACTTATCATTTCTTTCGGATCTATGTCAAAATGGAAACCGCTTTCATTCATAACCAGGGTTTTTGTTTTGATAATCCGCGGCACTCCGCTTATGCTTCAAATACTTATCGTTTTCTATGTGCCGGGAATCCTTTTTGACGTGCCTATATTCAAAAGCAATCGCTTTCTGGCCGCACTTATAACCTTTGTTATAAATTATTCTGCCTATTTCTCCGAGATATATCGCGGCGGTATAGAGGGTATACCGCGCGGACAGTATGAGGCCGGACAGGTTTTAGGACTCAGCAAAACACAGATATTCTTCAAGATAGTGCTTATGCAGGTCATAAAACGTATAGTGGCACCAATGAGCAACGAGATCATTACGCTGGTTAAGGATACCTCGCTTGTCCGTGTTATAACCGTTATTGAGATCATAAAGGCAGCCGAAAAGTTTGCCGCTAAGGGACTGATATGGCCGCTGTTCTACACAGGTGTTTTCTATCTGGCGTTCTGCGGTATTCTTACACTGCTGTTCGGATATATTGAGAAAAAGCTTGATTATTACAAGAGTTAGGAGAAAACCATGGCGGTTTTAGAGGTTAAAAACATAAAAAAATCCTTTGGCAAGACAGAGGTTTTAAAGGGTATAGACTTCACCGTGGAAAAGGGTGAAGTCGTCACTATATTAGGCTCTTCGGGAAGCGGAAAGACTACCCTGCTTCGTTGCCTAAACTTTTTGGAAACAGCCGACTGCGGACAAATAATCGTAAACGGCAAGGTGCTTTTTGACGGCACAGCCGAAAAGGTTATGAGCGAGCAGCAAAAACGCGAAAACCGGCTTCATTTCGGGCTTGTTTTCCAATCGTTTAATCTTTTCCCGCAGTATAATGTTCTGAAAAATGTCACTCTTGCACCCACTCTACATAAAATGGGCACCGAGGAAGAAATCAAAGCCAACGCCGTAAAGCTTATTGAGCGCGTAGGACTTAGTGAAAAGCTCTCGTCCTACCCATGTGAACTTTCCGGTGGACAACAACAGCGTGTTGCCATTGCACGAGCGTTGGCACTGAGCCCCGATGTGCTATGTTTTGACGAGCCCACAAGTGCCCTGGACCCCGAACTTACCGGAGAGGTACTGAAGGTCATAAAGGGACTGAAATCAGGTGATAGTACTATGATAGTCGTTACACACGAAATGGAGTTTGCACGAAACGTTTCAGACAAAGTTATATTTATGTCAGACGGCGTCATTGAGGAGATTGGAACCCCGCAAGAAATATTTGAATCCCCCCGTTCAGAAAAGACAAAAGCCTTCCTTAGTGCTGCCGGTATTCATTAGCAGATTCAACAAAATATTCTAAAGGGCATTGTCGTTTACACAATATATTGTGTAAATCAACGAATTTTATATTTTTATATGTTTTTTATTGACAAATTAATATTTAATATGATACCATTTAGACATAATTTATTAATATATTTCTTTGTCTGCTATTGCCCGAAAATAAATTTCGGGTGGAAGGAGTTTCTATGAAGGCACTGGAAGAAAAAATTCTTGCCGAAGGCGAAGTTCATCCCGGAAATGTACTCAAGGTCGGCAGTTTTTTAAACCATCGCATCGACACCGATTTTCTTATGGAAATGGGTGCAGAGATCGCACGCCTTTTTGCAGACTGTAAAATTAATAAAATCGTGACCATTGAAGCGTCGGGAATTGCTATTGCGGTAGCAGCTGCAGCCGTAATGCACGTGCCTGTTGTTTTCGCAAAAAAACACAAAACACTTAACATTCCCGGTGATGTATACTCTTCAATGGTCTATTCTTTTACCCATAAAGCCGAATATCCCGTTGTTATAAGCAAGGAGTTTCTGTCTTCACAGGATAGAGTACTTATTGTTGATGATTTTTTGGCACACGGCAACGCACTTATCGGGCTTGTCGATATTGCTAAACAGGCGGGCGCAACGGTTGAAGGCGCTGCAATAGCAATTGAAAAAGGTTTTCAGCGTGGCGGGGACAAGCTACGCGCGACAGGAATGCGTGTTGAATCGCTTGCTATCGTTGAAGAAATGTCGGACAACTCTATTACGTTTCGCACTTAATTAGATGTAAATAAAATTTTACATAAAAAATTTTTAGGAGGCAAATAAAATGAAAAAACTCATTTGCGCACTGCTCGCCGTTATGCTTATGGTAGCTATGGTTGCCGGCTGCGGCGGAAATTCTGCAGACGATGAACTGCTCGGTATGAGTGATTCTCCCCTCGCAGAAAAGGAACTCACTGTAGACTATGAAGTTGCTGATGATTTCAAGATCGGCTTCATCTGCTTACACGATGAGAAATCCACCTATGACAAAAACTTCATTGATGCTGCCAAGAGAGCACAGGAAGCCATTGGTCTTACCGATGCTCAGGTAATCATCAAAACCGGTATCCCCGAGGGCAACGAATGCTACGTAGCAGCTAAGGATCTTGTTGATCAGGGCTGCAGCATTATCTTTGCTAACTCCTTCGGTCATGAGGACTTTGTAATTCAGGCTGCTAAGGAATTCCCCGAGGTTCAGTTCTGCCACGCTACCGGTACTAAGGCTCACACCGCCGGTCTTGACAACTATCACAACGCTTTCGCTTCCATCTATGAGGGTCGTTACCTTGCAGGTGTTGCCGCAGGTATGAAGCTCAACGAAATGATCGAGGCTAAGGAAATCAAAGCTGAAGAAGCTAAGATGGGATATGTTGGTGCTTACACCTACGCTGAGGTTATCTCCGGATACACTTCTTTCTATCTTGGTGCTAAATCGGTATGCCCCTCTGTTACTATGGACGTTCAGTTCACCGGTTCTTGGTACGATGCTACCGAAGAGAAGAACGCTGCTGAAGCTCTTATAGATAAGGGTGCCGTTCTCGTAAGCCAGCATGCTGACTCTATGGGTGCTCCCTCTGCTTGTGAAAATGCAGGCGTTCCCAACGTTTCCTACAACGGCAGCACATACGAATCCTGCCCTGAGACCTTTATCGTTTCTTCACGTATTGACTGGGCACCGTACTACAACTACATCATTAAGTGCGTTGCTAACGGCGAGAAGATCGATGCTGACTGGTGCGGCGGCATTGCAGAAGGTTCTGTTGTTCTTACCGGTATCAACCAGGATGTTGCAGCCAAGGATACTGTTAAGACAATCGAAGATACCGTTAAGAAGTTAGAAAACGGCGAAATCAAGGTATTTGATACCAAGACCTTTACTGTAGAAGGCAAGGCTCTTGACAGTTATATGGCTGATGTTGATACCGATGAGGCTTTCACTCCTGATACTGAGGCTGTAGTTGACGGCGCATTTGATGAGTCTGCTAAGCGCTCTGCCCCCTATTTTGATGTAAGAATCGACGGCATTAAGCTTCTCAACGAAAAGTTCTAATCCAAACCCAACAGGCGGGGCACTATCTGTCCCGCCTTAACTTTATTTAGTTATTTAAAAAATGTTACCTGCCGGCAGGCTATATTTTTTAGATAACTAATAGATCCAATTTAGGAGGAATGAAAATTGGCAGAAAGAGCAGCGATCGAACTCAAAAACATTACCAAAACCTTTGGTAACGTCATAGCCAACAAGGATGTAAATCTTACCGTTAACCGCGGTGAGATACTTTCGATTCTCGGTGAGAATGGCAGCGGTAAAACCACTCTTATGAATATGATCGCGGGCATCTACTTCCCCGACCACGGTCAGATATTTATTGACGGTGAGGAAGTAGTTATACGCTCGCCTAAAGATGCATTTAATCATAAAATCGGAATGATCCATCAGCACTTTAAGCTGGTAGATGTATTTTCCGCTACCGAAAATATTATTTTAGGCCTCAATGAAAAAGGCAAATTCAGTACAAAAGAAGCACAGCATAAGGTTCACGAGATAGCCGAAAAATACGGATTTGATATTGATCCTCAGAAGAAAATATACGAAATGAGCGTTTCGGAAAAGCAGACGGTTGAGATATTAAAGGTTTTATACCGCGGTGCCAACATTCTCATACTCGACGAACCTACTGCTGTTTTAACACCGCAGGAAACACAGAAGCTTTTTGCTGTGCTCCGTCGAATGCGCGATGACGGTAAAGCTATTATAATTATTACTCATAAACTGCACGAAGTTTTATCGCTGTCCGACCGAGTCTCAGTTCTTCGTAAGGGCGAATATATCGGTACTGTTAACACGGCAGACACCAACGAATCTGAGCTTACTGAAATGATGGTCGGTAAAAAGATATCCCTTAA
>JAZOCW010000044.1:0-6924 GCA_045596705.1 Acutalibacteraceae bacterium | reverse complement strand
GCCTAGCGCCATACCTGTCAAACCGTCAATAAACAGCCTGTTTAAAAAGTTTTTTACAAATTTCATTTAATTTTCACCCCATAGTAAAAATATTTATAAAATTATATAATTATCGACTGTTATTGTCAAGACAACGGTTCATAAAAGTATAATTGATATGCAAAAGCATTTTTGTTGATTTTGGCAAAAAAGTATTATATAATCAAACATAAAGGAGAATGGTATATGGTTATAATGTCGGTTGACCTTGGTGATGCGCGAACAGGTGTTGCTGTTAGCGACGGGGGAGAGAGCTTTGCGTTTCCTAAAGGCGTTATTCACGAATACAATAAGGATAGACTGCTTACAAAGCTTTGCGAAAAAGCAAAAGAACTGGATGCAGAGTTGCTGGTCGTGGGGTATCCTAAAAATATGGACGGCTCGGTGGGGTTTAAGGCACAGCAGTGCGCCGAGCTGGGCGAAAAGCTTTCCGATATGGCAGGATTGCCATTGGTGCTTTGGGACGAGCGGTGTACTACTGTTTCTGCACATACTGCGCTCAATTTTACAGATACTCGCGGCAAAAAACGAAAAAATGTTGTAGACGCTGTTGCCGCTGTAATAATTTTGGAAGATTATTTAAAGAGCAGAAAAAATAAAAATTGAGTGTTTTAGTTATTTTAACTTTACAATGGAGAATATAAAGGTTATACTGTAATAAACAAATTTTGGAGGTCTTGCTGTTATGGATTCGGTCAAACTGCAAAAAAATGTCAACATACGTTATGAAGCCGACATAGTAGTTGTCGGCGGAGGTGTTGGCGGAGCTGCCGCAGCGATCGCCGCGGGCAGACAGGGCAAAAGTGTCCTGCTTATAGAGAAAAGCGGCTGTCTGGGCGGTCTTGCCACAAACGGTCACGTTTCTCCTTTCGACGCAACACACAGCCGTAGCGGAAAGACCTTCGGCGGAATCGGACAGGAGATACTAGATGAAATGGAAGCGGCACAAAAACTATACGGTGTGCCCGATAGCTGTATAACAAGGGAGGGCCCACATCTTTTAAAGTGGGTGCTTCTTAAAATGGCTGTTGACAGCGGTGTGCGCGTTCTGTTCCACGCCGACCTTATTGATGTTGTCAGAGAAGATGACGAAATAAAGCATTTGATCATACATACTAAATCGGGAATCGAAGGCGTTGTCGGTAAAATGTATGTTGATGCATCGGGTGACGGTGATTTGTTTGCAGGTGCCGGCGAGGAATACTTTATGGGAAGTGAGGCTGATTCGGGTAAGATGCTCGAACAGACCGGCTTTAACCGTATGCACTATGATGATGATACGATTGAAAAATACACCCCCGAATCAATGCATGACCACCATGCTGTTCAGCCCTGCTCAGTTATGTTTACAATGGGTAATGTCGATCTGAGCAAGAAACCCTATAAATTAAATAATAAAAATCTTAGGTTTGAGGACCTTGGAATTGATAAAGAAGAGTTTAAAAAACTACCTTACTACGGTGCACCCGGTTTTGAAGACAATGGCGATCTTATCCCGATGCCGCAAGGCAGAGTGTTGCTTAGCCTTACAGGAAGACCCAATGAACTTCTGGTCAATATGTCGCGTATAATCGGTGTTGATGCGACCGATGCGGTTGAATTGACCGAGGCTTCGGTTAAAGCGCAGCTGCAGGTAATGCACCTTGTGGACTTCCTCAAACGCTATGTCCCCGGATTTGAAAACAGTTATCTTGTTGAATCAAGTAATGTTTTAGGAGTTCGTGAGACCCGCCGCCTTGTAGGACAGTATGTTTTAAAGGGCACCGATGCCATTAACTGTGTTCAGTTTGAGGATAACATCGGTTGCGGATCGTATATGATCGATATCCATGATCCTTTTGGCAAGGCAAGAGCTATCGGCGGCGATGTCATGGGGGACTGTTATGGTATTCCATATCGCAGTATTACCCCTAAAACCGTCAAAAATCTGCTGGTATGCGGACGTTGTATTTCGGTGGACCACGTTGCACACGCCAGCACACGAATTCAGGGCACCTGTGTTATTACGGGTCAGGCAGCAGGAACTGCCGCCGCTCTGGCACTCAAAACTGATTCAACCGTTCAGGCTCTTGATGTTAAACATCTTCAAAATGAGTTGCGTGAAGCGGGCTGTAATTTTGACTTTTAAAAAAACAAAAACCGGCAGGTTTTCCTGTCGGTTTTATATTATTGTTCCGCCGCCTATTACCGTATCGTCGTCGTAAAGAACAACAGCTTGTCCCTTGGCAATAGCGCGCTGTGGCTCATCAAATACTATGTGTACCGTTGTGTCATCGAGGACCGTTACGGTTGCGGGTTTTTCTTCGTGTTTGTAGCGAACCTTTGCAAGGGCTCGAAGACTTTTAGGCGGTGTGTCAAATGCTATCCAGTTGAAATCGCAGGCATCAAATTCCGATGAATACAACTCGCTGTCAGAGCAGAGTATAACGCGGTTGTTATCCATATCCTTTTGGCAAACATACATCGGTGCCGGAAGCGCAAGTCCCAAACCCTTACGCTGACCGATGGTATAGCGGATAATACCCTTGTGGGTTCCCAGTATTTTGCCGTCGCGGTTTACAAATTCGCCGTCCGGATAGCTGTTTCCGGTGTATCGTTCAATAAAACCGGCATAGTCGCCATCAGGCACAAAGCATATATCCTGACTGTCCTGTTTGTGCGCATTTATAAACCCGTTTTGTTCGGCGATTTCACGAATTTCAGCCTTATTATATCCTCCGAGAGGGAGCAGAGTGTGACTAAGTTGTTCCTGTGTCAATGAATACAAAACATAGGACTGGTCTTTGGATCGGTCTAAGCCCTTTTTCAGCAGATATCTGCCGTTTTCATATTCAATTCGTGCATAGTGCCCTGTTACGACATAATCAAATTCAAGCTCGTGCATACGTCTTATGAGCCGCTCAAATTTTATATAACGGTTACAGTCAATACAGGGATTGGGCGTGGAGCCTGTCTCGTAGGCGACAACAAATCGGTCTATTACCTGCGTCTTAAAATCGTCTGAAAAATTGAACACGTGGTAGGGAATAGATAGTTTGTTTGCTACACTTCGGGCGTCATGAACATCATCTAAAGAGCAACAGGTCTTTGTGTTTTGCTTTTCTTCGTCGCCGCTGTATAACTTCATTGTAACACCGGTGCAGTCGTATCCCTGCTTTACACAAAGATAAGCGGCAACACTGGAATCTACTCCGCCACTCATAGCAATAAGCGCTTTTTTGTTCATATTCCACCTCCCGAAATTGATAAGATTATATTATCATATATGTTTTGCGCCGTCAATCCTGTTGGACGGTAGAAAACACTGCATAAGTGCGATTTTTTCTCCTTATTTTGTTGTTTTTAACAGCAGTTTAGTATATAATAAGATAAACTATTATCACAGCAAAGCAAAGAGGTTTGAGAAGATGAGAAAAACTAAGATAATATGCACAATGGGACCGGCGTGTTCGGATGAAAAAATATTAGAACAGATGTGCCTTGCAGGTATGAACGTCGCAAGACTCAACTTTTCTCACGGCACGCACGAGGACTATTTGAATAAAATCGATATGATCAAAAGGGTGCGTCAAAAGCTTAATATGCCCATAGCGATCATGCTTGATACAAAAGGCCCTGAGTATCGTATAAAGACCTTTAAAAACGGAAAGATATCACTCAAAACAGGAGATATGTTCACCCTCACGACCGAAGATATTGTCGGTGATGAGACCCGTGTTTCGGTCAATTATAAGGGTCTTACTTCCGACCTTGGAGCAGGTGACCGAATACTTTTAAATGACGGAATGCTTGAGTTCTCGGTCGAATCAATTAACGGCAGCGATATAAACTGCCGCGTGCTTATAGGTGGCGAGCTTTCGGACCGTAAAAGTATGAGCTTTCCGGACAAGCATCTGCATCAAATATATTTAAGCGAACAGGATAAAAGTGATATACTTTTCGGCATACAGAACGATGTTGATTTTATTGCTTGTTCATTTGTTTCTTGCAAGCAGGATATGTTGGATGTTAAGAAGTTTTTACTGGAAAACGGCGGCGAAAATATTGACCTTATTGCAAAAATTGAAAATCGCGCCGGAGTGAATAATATAGAAGAAATTTGTGAAGAATGTACCGGTATTATGATAGGCAGAGGCGATATGGGTGTAGAGATCCCGTTTGAGGAGCTTCCCGCAATACAAAAGCGCCTTATTACCAAATGCCGTATGCTGGGTAAGCGCGTTATCACTGCGACCGAAATGCTTGAATCAATGATACACAATCCGCGTCCCACCAGAGCTGAAATATCCGACGTTGCCAATGCGGTATATGACGGAACGAGTGCAATAATGCTCTCGGGTGAGACTGCTGCGGGAAAATATCCCGTGTTGACGGTTAAAACCATGTCAACAATAGCAGAGCATACCGAAAACAATATACACTACAGTAAGCGATTTCATAACAATGAATTCAAAATAAGAAACACGCTGGACGCTATATCCCATGCGACCTGCGGAATGGCAATAGACATTGATGCCAAAGCGGCGGTAGTTTGCTCCCTTTCGGGAATAACCGCCCGAATGGTTTCGCGTTTCCGCCCGCCGATGGACGTTATAGGTCTTACCACCGACGAAAAAACCTGCCGCAAGCTTGCAATGTCCTGGGGAGTTATTCCCGTTATGTGCGAAAGATACGACTCTACCGATGTCTTGTTCTTTACCGCAAAGAATACTGCAAGCTCGGTTTTAAATCTTCAAAAAGGCGATAGGGTAGTTATCACCGGAGGTATGACCAACGGAGTGTCCGGTAACACGAATACCATAAAAATCGAAACCGTATAATACTATAAAGGAGGCGTCGGTATGAAAATAACCTTTATTGGTGCTGCACATGAAGTAACCGGCAGCTGTACCATGCTGCAGGTCGGGGGCAGAAATTATCTTGTGGATTGCGGAATGGAACAGGGCAGGGATGTTTTTGAAAACATCGAGTTACCTGTAGCCGCATCTGATATAGAAGCAGTTTTTCTCACCCACGCTCATATCGACCATTCGGGTATGTTGCCCAGACTGTATAAGGATGGCTTTGGCGGCAAAATATATGCGACCGAGGCAACTACCTCGTTATGTAATATAATGCTGCGTGACTCTGCCCATATACAGATGGCAGAAGTGGAGTGGAAAAACCGCAAAGCCGAGCGAAGCGGCGGCGAGAGGATAGAGCCGCTGTATGATATCGATGATGCAGAGGGTGCCTTGCGTCTGTTTCGTGGCTGTCGCTACGGCGAAATGTATCAGGTGTCGGAGGACATTAAAATACGCTTTACCGATATCGGCCATCTGCTGGGGTCCGCTTGTATTGAATTGTGGCTGGAGGAAAACGGCACAGCTAAGAAGATAGTTTTCAGCGGAGATGTGGGCAACACCAATCAACCCCTGATACGCGACCCTCAAACGGTGGACGAAACAGATTATCTTGTTATTGAATCGACCTACGGAAATCGCTATCACGAAAAAGCAGGCGATACTATAGAAGAATTTGCCGAAATTATCAGACGCGCCTTCAGCCGTAAGGGAAGTGTAATAATTCCGTCCTTTGCGGTCGGCAGAACACAAGAACTTTTGTATGCTCTGCGTGAGATAAAAAATCGCGGACTTTTAAGTGAGTTTGGAAGATTTCCCGTTTATGTAGACAGCCCGCTTGCTGTCGAATCTACCCAAATATTTTTGCAGTGTGATGAGGTATGTTTCGATGCCGAAACCCTGGCACTGCTAAGACAGGGAATCAATCCCATATGGTTTGACGGAATTGAATTATCGGTCACCAGCGAGGAGTCACGTCGCATAAATGAAGATCCCGCTCCGAAGATAATTATTTCGGCGAGCGGTATGTGTGAAGCCGGACGTATTAGGCATCACCTAAAGCACAATCTCTGGAAACCTGAAAATATCGTGCTGTTTGTGGGATATCAGTCGGAGCAGTCGCTCGGCAGAAAATTGCTTGACGGTGCGCCTGTGGTCACCCTGTTCGGTGAGGATGTTTCCGTTAATGCAGAGATATGCTCGCTTCACGGCACAAGCGGCCATGCAGATAAAAACGGATTGCTTACATGGCTTAAAGGCTTTAAAGTCAAACCCTCTACTGTGTTTATAAACCACGGCGACGAGGAAGCCTGTGAAAGCTTTAAGGCTACGCTTTGTCATGAACTGGGCTATAACGCCGTTGCGCCATACAGCGGTACACAGTACGATTTAAAAACAGGACGTCTGCTGGTGCAAGCAGATGGTAAGCGCATAGCAAAACGCAGCGGGGAGAACACCAAGGCTGCATTGCTTTACGGTGCTCTGGTCGAAGCGGCTAAGCGTTTGCTTGCCGTAGCAGAAAATTGCAAGGGCATTCCAAACAAGGAAATATCAATGTTTACCGATCAAATAAACCGTTTAGCCCAAAAATGGAGAAGATAATTTTATAAAAATCCATTGACAAAACTCCGTTAGTGATATATTATTATATGGTCATCTACGGAGGCATAGCTCAGTTGGTTAGAGTACTTGCTTGACATGCAAGGGGTCACCGGTTCAAGTCCAGTTGTCTCCACCAAAAAATGAAAACCGCCTATTTTAGGCGGTTTTCATTGTTTAAAAAGACAAAAGTCAAGAATCTATCAAGAATTTTCTAAAAAATATAAAATCATAGGTCGATTTTGTCTAAAACCTTTATAGCTCGTTCTTCTTCGCGCGGATATAAATGAGAGTAGGTATTCCATGTCGTGAATATCAATTATCCGCACATGTTGAATCTTCTAAGCATTTTCTAACGGGTAGCGGTTGCTTATCAATCAGTTTGTAGTAGATATGGATCTCTCGCGGCTCCTTGCTGTATTTCCCCGGGCACTCGTCAACGGTA
>JAZOCW010000043.1:0-27083 GCA_045596705.1 Acutalibacteraceae bacterium | reverse complement strand
AAAAACACCTCGCGGCACACTTATTACTCAGGAATCTAGAGAACTATCCCCGGTGTTAAGTAAACATCTATCTAATCGATGTTTCTCTCGTTTTAACAGCAGAACGAAAATCATCCATTGTGCATTTGTATTTTGCAAGCCAATCTTCAAAGTTACTGCAATTTGATGCATAACCCGAATTAAAAGCTTCTTTATCACTGGTTATTGACTGTACTTTAAGATTATAGGTCTGGCACAAGGAACTGCATATTTGAACAGCAGCACCGAAAACCGCCTGTCTGAAATAATCTCTATCTTCCAATGAATCTTCACATATTTGAATCTGAATATGACCGTTTGGCGGAGCATCGAAACTGCCGTTTGATCCGCTACCGCAACACCAACAGGCAATTCCGTAAGAAACAGTGTTTACAATTACTACCTTCTTGTCTTTATCGTAACCTATAAAAATATGCGGCATTTTATCGCTATTTGGAGTATTCCAATGGTTTTCGGCACTGTTATACCCTAGTTCATTGTGATCTTCAACATATCGGTTAAGATACGGATCGTTAGAACCTGTACTATGTATAACTATTCCTTTAACCTCTCCTAAAGGTTTGGCAGCTTTATAACAACCGCTTTTGGTCTGATATTTTTCCAACACTCTATGGGTGCCTTGTTTATTATATGAACTACGATTCCTTATATAGTTAACACCTGAAACAAAAAAAGAAATTTCAGCACCAATAAGCAAAATATCATTCAAAAAACTATCAGTAATAAATTTTAGCACAGTGGTAATTGTCATAATAACAAATGAAATTACCATTTTCTTTAAAATCCGCCTTGAATCTTGATTTTCTGAATGTTGCATACTAGCATCCTTTCATAGTTACTAATCTTCAACTAATCCGCAGTAAAAGCCAAGCGAATAATCGCAAACTGTTTCTGTTGATTTATACTCATAGTCAAAAGTGAATACCGGAATCTCCTCATCATCTATAACGACGGTGTCTGTTGTTGGGTTCATAAACAGACAATAATACAATTTCCCGTGTTTGCGCGTATTGAGAGTTTGAAATGGGGTTGGTTCATCAGCAAAATGTAAATCGCCTGATATGTAAAAAGCATCCTCGTCGGGAGTATAATAATTAACCGTCCACATAGTACTATACTTTTGCCATCCGTTTTCTAAAACGTACAGTTGCAGTTTATCAGCTTTGTTTTTCACCAAGCACACCGCAACGGATTCATCATCATAGAATTTTTTTACGTATAAAACTTCATTAACAGGATGGTTCTCGTTTGAAAAATATTTTTCATCTAAAACAGTTGATTCTCTTAATTTGCTTTGATTATAGAAATACTCAAGAGAAACAATAATCGCTATAACTAATATTATAACTATAAACTTTTTTGCTTTTTTCATAAGCTGCTCCTTAAAAAATCTAATATATAAAACACCTTACAAATCACAAAAACAACAATTGAATTATATAATTTTATATTTTAATCATTATACTATAATCTTCAAAAAAACACAAGTCAACTATATTTTTCATGATTCATACACCTAATTTTGCGCAAAAAATAACCGCCGCAGAGTTTCTGCGGCGGTTGGTTTTAAATTATTACTTATTAATATATCCAAGCGGGTCTACGCGGTTGCCGTTTATAATAACCTCGAAATGCAAGTGGGATCCGGTAGACTGGCCTGTAGAACCTACAAGTGCAATTGTCTCGCCTGTCTCGACTACATCGCCTACGTTTACGTAGAGCTTACTTGCGTGTGCATACAAGGTCTTATAACCGTTGCCGTGGTCTATAACTACATGATATCCGTAATCGCTCTTGTAGCAGGCGGTGGTTACGGTTCCGCCGAGACCTGCATATATCGGTGTTCCGGAATCTGATGCAATATCCAACGCACGGTGATTACGTCCGTCACCGTAGTAGGAGGATATATACTGACCCGAAACCTTTTTAAGCGGCCAAATAAACATTGCGTTGCCTGAGGCTTTTTTTGCACCGGTTACCTTGGTAACAGCGGCTGTTCCTATTATTTCCTGCTGAGCAACCGGATCGGACAGGGTAACAGTATTTACAACCTCACGAGCGGTTTCGGCACCGTTAACGTAGGTTACAACGGCGGTAACACTCTGAGAGCCCTTGACGCCCTTGGAAGTTACCTTGCGATAACCCTTTAAATAAGAGTTGCTCTTGGTCTGTACTGTTTCAAAAGGAATGTCCTCGGTATAGGTAAGCGTTTTCACAGTCTGTACATCGACGGCTGCAAGCTCGGTCAAAACATCGTCAATAGTATCGGTAAGGTTTGAGGGATAATAACCCTCTTCTACCTTAACATCCTTTAAAAATTCAACTTTATCCTCAACGTTAGAAGAATAAGCGCCGAGATACGCATCAACCGCAGCCTCGACCGTGTCCTTGCCGTTTGTAACTGCACAGACGCTCTCTCCGTCAATGGTTAAGACGGTTACGGGAACGAGTCGGCTGTCACCCTCGAGGATGTTGGAAGCTACGCTACGGCTTGAAGCGATGTTGCCGCCAAAGGTAAGCGAAAGCTTTACCGCGGTAGTACCGAGGTAATTTTCAGGACGGTCGGTCTTTATTCTGCTGATGACCTCACTCTCGACCTCCGAGAGCTGATCTGCAGTTGCAACATAACCTACGGTTTCCTTATTATAGGTAACGCGGTATGCAAATCTAACATTCATAAGTGAGCAGACAGCAGAAGCTACGAGCACGAATGCCGCAACACCTACAACCGCCTTTACGCGAATGCTGGAAGTTTTAAACGCCGATATTATACTTTTTGCGATGTCCTTTATGTTCCCAAACTGGGTTTTAAGGAGTCCTAAAATAAAAATCAGTCCTTTAAAAAGTTACGATCTTGTAACCTTGTGTTACTATTATTATACCTAGTTGTTACAAAATTGCAACCTTTTGAACTGATTTTTATCGAATTTACCAAAAGTTTTGCACTTTATTTAGTTGTTTTATTCAAATTGCACATTAAAAGAATGACATTTGATTAGAATCGGGTAAATCACCCAGCGCGCCTATATCAGAAAGCGACTGAACTATGGTTTTTGACACGCCTGCGGCGGTCTGGAACTCGTCCTTTGATATATATTCGCCGTTTTGGGCGGCTTCATATATAGAATATGCCGCCTTTTCCCCTACACCTGAAAGTGCGCAGAAGGGCAGACGCATTTTACCGTCCTCCAGCAGATAGTGGGTTGCGTGAGACTTATTCAGATCTATAGGAAGGATCTCCAGTCCTCGGCTGAGCATTTCATTTATAATAAGAAGTTTATTATAAATGTCTATCTCCTTAGGCGTTGCCTCCTTGCCCTTAGCGCGTATACTGTTTATGCGCTGACGCACGGCCTCTTTGCCGCGCATTACCGTTTCGACCTCTATATCTTCGGGGCGGGCAGTGAAGTATGCGCAGTAGAACTCGATGGGCGTATGCACCTTGTACCACGCCAGACGCAGTGCCGAAATAACATATGCGGCGGCGTGAGCCTTCGGGAACATATACTTAATTTTATGGCAGCTCTTTATATACCATTCGGGTACATCGTGCTCGCGCATGACCTGCGCCATCTTTTCCCAATCCTCTGCCGAAATTATACCCTTGGCTACCAGACCTTTACGCACGGTTTCGGTTATCTTAAATGCAAGTGCGTTATCAAGTCCCTGATGTATGAGGTACACCATAATATTGTCACGCGTTCCGATAACCTCTGAAATCGTGCATGTGCCGTTATCGATAAGATCCTTTGCGTTGCCGAGCCAAACGTCGGTACCGTGGGACAGACCCGATATCTGCAAAAGATCAGCAAATGTCTTAGGCTTACAGTCAAGCAACATTCCACGTACGAAATCGGTTCCAAACTCGGGTATACAGAAGGTACCGTTTTGAGAATATATTTCCTCCGGCGACACACCGAGTGCCTGCGTTGACGTAAACAGAGAATATACCTGAGGGTCACTCATCGAAACGTCGTTGACCTTAATGCCGGAGTATTCCTCAAGATATTTATATGTAGTAGGCACAACGTGACCAAGCTCGTCAAGCTTTAGGATGGTATCGTGGATGGAATGGAAATCAAAGTGGGTGGTAATAACGTCCGAATTGGTATCATCCGCCGGATGCTGTATCGGGCAGAAGTCATATATCTGCTTATCACGGGGAACGACAACCATACCGGCAGGGTGCTGACCGGTCGTTGATTTGATTTCCGAATCACGCACCATATATGCAAGCCGCTTTAGCTCTGCACCGTTTAGTACGATGTTTTTCTTTTCGGCATATGCCTTTACGAAGCCGAACGCCGTCTTCTCTGCAATGGTGGATATGGTTCCTGCTTTAAAAACGTTTTCGCGCCCGAACATCTGCTCGGTATGTTTCTGGACTGCCGTTTGGAATTCATCCGAGAAGTTAAGATCGATATCGGGGACCTTGTCACCGTCGAAACCGAGGAAGGTCTCAAACGGGATATCGTGTCCGTCACGCTTAAGCGGAGTTCCGCAAACAGGGCAATCCTTTTCAGGAAGGTCAAAGCCTGAGCCTATCGAACCGTCGGTAAAGAATTCATTGTGTTTACATTTCGGGCAGTAATAGTGAGGAGCAAGCGGATTAACCTCTGATATACCTGCCATCGTTGCAACGAACGATGAACCGACCGAACCACGCGAGCCTACGAGATAGCCGTTATCCTCGCTGTATTTTACCAACTTCTGTGCCGACATATACATTATAGAATAGCCGTTGTTGATAATACCGTCCAACTCTTTTGACAGGCGCTTTTCGACTATTTCGGGCAACTGCTCACCGTACATATCGTGGGCACGTTTCCAGCAAATTTCACGCAGCTCGTCATCTGAGCCTTCAATTACCGGAGGATAGTTGCCGTCAGGTACGGGGATTACGTTACCGTCTATCATATTATATATTTTTGCAGGATTATCAATAACAAACTCCCGAGCACGCTCGCCGAAGTATGAAAACTCTTCAAGCATCTCATCGGTTGTCTTTAAATACAGCGGAGCCTGATTATCAAAATCCTCAAAGCCTTGACCCGCCATAAGTATCTTACGAATGATAGCATCCTCTTTTTTAAGGAAGTGCACATCACCGGTGGCAACTACGGGCAAGCCCAGTTCGTCCGCGAGCTCGACCACCTTGCGGTTATAGTCGCGTATGACCTCTTGCGATGTTACCGCTCTGAAACGGTTTTTAATTACAGCGCCAGTCTTTTTATCCACTCTGTCCGGCTCGGATGATGCGCGAACCATAAACTCGTTGTTACCGACGGGCTGTATTTCAAGATAGTCATAAAAGCTTGCAATTTTTATAAGCTCGTCATGCGACGCGCCGTCAATTATAGCGCGGTATAGGTCACCCGCTTCACAAGCGCTGCCGACAAGCAGACCTTCGCGGTGCTCCTTAAGCTTACTTTTAAGCGTACAGGGTTTGCCGTGAAAATCCTTTAGATGTGCATCGGATACAAGTTTATAAAGATTCTTAAGTCCGGTCAAATTCTTTACAAGCAGGATCTGATGGGTACGCAATTTTCCTATTTCTTTTGAATTCAGGCGACTGATATCATAACGCTCGTCATCAACAAAATAGTCCTCTACACCGTAGATGACCTTGAAATCACCGCCGCCCTTACGTATCTTTTTGACAGCGGCCGCCGCGGCAGGATATGCCTGAACGACACCGTGGTCGGTTATGGCTATCGCCTTATGTCCCAGCTTATAGGCATAGTTAACGATAGCACCGCCGCTCGATACTGCATCCTTCGCCGACATATTGGTATGGCAGTGCAGTTCAATTCGTTTTTCCTCAGCACTGTCGGTTTCGGTATATTCCTGCAATGTAGCCATTGAGGTTACCTTTACCACGAAGTCGCTCAGCCAGCGGTCATACTCATAACTTCCGTTTATAAGCAGTACCGCACCGTCTTTTACTTTCTTTATCTCACTCTTGCGTTTTTCGTCCAAAAACAGACTTGCATTAAGCGAATTGGTATTATCGCTGAAACAGAACTTACAGCTTATACTGGGGCCGCGCTTGGTGTTTACTGTGCGCGACTCAAAATCAAACACCCTGCCCCAGCCGACAAACTTTGCCCTCTCCTCGGGATTGCCGAGCGGCATATATTCTGACAGTGGAACGACGTTTTTATCTATACTTCTTCCAAAGAAAAGTTCAGCACTTTCAATATATACAGGAAGACCGTCCGCCGGCTTTCCGGTAAACACCCTTTTCGGTGCCTGCGGCTCCTCCTTTTTAGGAGCGGCTGATTTAGGTGCTTCAGCCTTTATCGGAGGTGGTACAAACTTCGGTATTTCGGGCTCGTCCATCTCATCCTCACCCGAAAGCAACACGGTTACATCACGGCCGAATGCAGTTTTTATCGCGGAGGCAAGGCGTTGCTCAAAATGCAGTGCCTTAACGCTTGAAAGACCGCCGTATTTTAAGGTTATATTAACCGTATTATCATTTAGTGAATATTCAGCGCCGTTAAAATAGCCGTTGAAGGCGGCGTTTTTAGTCTTTATCTCCTCGGTCAGATCAATGACAGACGATACCTCCAAAGCTGCAGACGAAAAATCTGCAATGAGTTCTATGCTGTCAAGCTCCAGTCCCGATCTGATATCATTTTTTATCTGTTCAAGCAGAGAGTGGTTTACATAATCTAAAAAACTTACGCGCAAGGCAAGACTGCGACGCTCTACATTGAGGTCGCATTTATCCACATTGCCCAAAGGCAACTGTGATCTTACGGTGTCATCTATGTACTCGCCGCAAAGCGCGAGAAAATCCATCGTTTGCATTACCATTCTCCGTACTCGTTTTTAATTTCCTTAATAAGCTCCGTGAGCAGGTCTTCCTCCTGCACTTTGCGGATGATCTCACCCTTTTTGAAGATAAGTCCGCAGCCGTCGCCGCCCGCTATGCCTATATCTGCCTCGCGAGCCTCGCCGGGACCGTTTACAGCACAGCCCATTATTGCGACGGTTATATTTTTCTTTAATCCTTTAAGTTCTTCCTCTGCACGCTTAGCAAGACCGATAAGGTCAACCTTAGTCCTGCCGCAGGTGGGACACGAAACTATTCGTACGCCGTCGTGGCGAAGTCCCACAGCCGCCAAAATATCCTTAGCGGCATAGACCTCATTTACTGGATCATCAGTAAGGGATACGCGTATAGTGTCCCCTATACCGTAAAGCAGAAGTCCCCCTATTCCTGCAGCTGAACGCACAAGTCCCATATGGCTCGTACCTGCCTCGGTCACACCTAGGTGCAACGGATAGGGACACTGCTCGGCCGCCAGCAAATATGTTTTATACATAATATCGGTGTCGGACGATTTAAGCGAAAGAACAATATCGTTAAAATCAAATTTTTCAAGCAACGAAATATGATACTTTCCGCTCTCGACCAATGCCTTAGGAGTGGGTGCACCGTATTTTGCAAGAATATTTTTGGGCACCGAACCTGAGTTTACGCCTATTCTTATCGGTACACCGCGACTGCGGCAGGCATTTGCCACCGCTTTTACATTTTCATCGCCGCCGATATTTCCGGGATTTATACGTATTTTATCTACCCCGGCGGCAACGCTGTCAAGCGCGAGGCGGTAATCGAAATGTATATCTGCAACGATCGGCACCGATACCGCTTCTTTAAGCAGCGGTATAAGAGCGACGGTCTCTTTGTCGGGCACGGAGACACGGATTATCTCACAACCGGCTTCCTCAAGACGCTTGGCTTGCGCTATATTACCCTCAAAATCGTGAGCGGGAACGCTTAGCATAGACTGAATAAGCACATCAGCTCCGCCGCCCATTTTATATTTTCCGACAGTGACCTGTCTTGTATCGCCTCTTTTATACATCATTTCACCACCAATGACCAAATATCCTTAGCCGTTATAGCTATCATTAAAAGTATGAGCAGTAAAAACCCTGCTGTGTGTACCCACCCCTCGTACTTTTGGGGTATGGGTTTGCGGAATATCATTTCAATTATTATAAACAAAAGCCGACCGCCGTCCAGCGCGGGAAGCGGCAGAAGATTGAATATACCTAAGTTTATGGTTATGAGTGCAAGTATAGGTAAAAGGTTTGCAAGGCTCTGCTTGGCAGCAGTTCCTATCACTGCGGTCACACCTACAGGGCCCGAAACGGCGCTGATACCGAACTTACCGGTTATAAGATCGACAAGTGAAAACCACACTACCCTGCCGTATGATACTGTAGTAATAAAGGTCTGTTTTATAAAGCTGCCGAGTGTCTTTTCTTCGCCCAGCACCCAAAAATCGACCGCTATATAGTCTATTTCTTCTTCTCTTTCGGTATCAAATTTTACGTTGTTGAGAACAACCTTTTCGCCGTCGCGCTCGACTATCATATCAAGTGTGCCGTCGGAAACGCCCGTAAAGGTGTAGCTGAGATCATAGGTACTGAAAATGCGGCGGCCATCAACCTCAATTATACGGTCGCCCACCTGAAGTCCGTGCTGTGCGCTTACGGCATTATCCGCAAACTTTGCTACGACCGGTGTTGTAAAGCTGTCCTTAGGAAGCAAAGTCAAAGCGACTATTATAAGTCCAAACAAGAGATTGAAAAAAGCACCTGCAACAATAACTATTGCACGTTTCCATGCCGATTTATTACAAAAAGCGTTTTCGTCCGCGCTGTCCTCGTCTTCTCCCTCCATAGCGCAGTAGCCGCCGAAGGGTATCAACTTTAACATATAGGTCGTTTCGCCGATTTTTTTAGAAAAAAGGCGCGGTCCAAAGCCTATGGCAAATTCGTTTACCCTGACGCCTACTGACTTAGCGGCGACAAAATGCCCTAACTCGTGAATAAGTATAAGCAACAGAAACATCAAAACGGCAACAATATAGGGCCAAACGGTTGAAAAGAAGGATAAAATCTTGATCACCTACTCAAAACAATTTCTCGCGCTGCGGCATCGGCCGCAAATACATCATCTATTGTATAGCTTTCCACGTGTTGTTGTGCCTCATACGCCTTGCGCACAAGTCGTGCTATATCGAGGAAGCCTATTTCGCCTTTAAGGAAAAGTGCCACTGCCTCCTCGTTTGCGCCGTTGACTGCCGTGGTTTTAAGGCCTCCGTCACGCGACGCTTTTATACAAAGCTCAAGACATTCAAAGGTCTTAGTATCGGGACGGTCAAATGTGAGTGTTCCGATATCGGCAAGGGACAGCTTACCGCAGGGGCAATCGGTCCTTTGAGGATATGTCAACGCATATTGTATAGGCAGACGCATATCTGCCGTGCCGAGTTGAGCAATTACTGCGCCGTCCGATAGTTCGACTGCTGAGTGAATTATACTCTGACGGTGAACGAGAACCTCGATATCGTCGGCCGAAACATCAAACAGGTGCACTGCCTCTATTACCTCAAAGCCCTTGTTCATAAGCGTAGCACTGTCGATGGTTATTTTTTGACCCATATCCCAGTTGGGATGCTTGAGCGCATCGGCCGCTGTTACCGACCTTAACTCATCGCGGGTGCGTCCGAAGAACGGACCGCCCGATGCAGTAAGAAGTATTTTTCTGAGAGCGCCGTCCGGCACACCCTGAAGGCACTGAAAGATTGCAGAATGTTCGCTGTCGACAGGAAGTATCTTAACGCCGTTTCGCTTTGCGGCATCGGTCACCAATGTGCCGCCGGTTACCAAGGACTCCTTATTTGCAAGTGCCAGAGTCTTGCCGGCATTAATAGCCGCCATTGTAGGACGCAGACCCGCTATACCGACAATCGAATTAAGCACTATATCGGCATCGGCTATTCGGGCGGCTTCACACACGCCCTCTACCCCGCCGACAACGCAGGTATTTGTATCAGCTAGGCGGACTTTCAGGTCAGCCGCCGCCGATTCATCCATAACAGCTACAAAGGGCACTGAAAACTCTCGTGCCTGCACTTCAAGCAGTTTTACATTTTTGTTTGCGGCAAGCGCGCAGACCTTGTAACCGCCTGCGCGGGCAACGTCCAGCGCCTGTGTTCCTATTGAACCTGTAGAGCCGAGTATTGAAACCGTTTTCATATTTTTCTCCTAATAAATCCAGTTAAGGAATGCCCAGTAGACCGGGGCTATCAACAGCACGCTGTCAAAACGGTCAAGCACGCCGCCGTGTCCCGGCATTATATTTCCGTAATCCTTTATTCCTGCGGCACGTTTGATATAAGATGCACTGATATCGCCGACCATACCGAGTATTGAGAAAACAACTGATGCGAATGCAAACGCTACCACGCTAACATCTGCGCCTGTGTTTTTCTGTATTATGCAGGCTAAGACAGTGCAAGCCACACATCCTAATATACCGCCAACGGCACCTTCAACCGTCTTTTTAGGACTAAGCGTAGGGCAAAGCTTATGCTTACCTAAGAACACACCTGTGAAATAGGCGAAGGTATCGCTCGCCCAAGCAAAAATAAATATAAGTAGAAATGCGAACATTCCGTAGTCGCCGATTATTATATCCACGCTTGCAAATGCAAAGGATATAAAAAGTGTGTATGCCTGCGCTGACGCAAGCTCGGTCGGCGAGGTCTTATCGTGCACGAAAAGTGAAACGGTAAGCAATACCGCAACAAACACGAAATAAAGCGTTACGCCTGCCACTGCTGAGTAAATCGAAAAGGTCGGCACCAGCAAAAATGCCGCCAAACAGGATATGGCTGTTATAATATTATTCTTTACTATGTGTGTGTTATGCAATATCTCGTACGTGCCGACAGCCGCAAGCAGCGCTATTGCCAATGTAAGAATTATCGGGAATCCGGTAGTAAGCACCAAATCCGTGCTGAGTATAAGTATGACCGCAAATATTAAAACTCCGCAAACCGCTGAAATTATCCTTGTTTTCATTTTTTCTCCTTTTGATGACAAAAGCCTAAACTCCACCGAAACGGCGGTTTCTTTTGCTGTATTCCGCAAGCGCCTCTTCCAGGTGCTTTGGTTTGAAATCAGGCCAAAGCACATCCGAAAACCAGTATTCGGCATATGCCGACTGCCATATGAGGTAGTTAGACAAACGGTATTCTCCGCTTGGTCTGATAATATAATCGGGGTCGGGCTGGCCTGAGGTATAAAGATTTTGCGATATGAGCTCTTCCGTAATATCCTCGGGTTCTACACCGATTTCTGCTATTTTCTTAACAGCGGTGACTATCTCATCTCTGCCACCGTAGTTAATAGCAATATTAAGGTGCATACCGGTATAATCCTTTGAGTCGTCCTCTGCCTTTTCCATCAATTTTATTATATCTTCGGGCAGATTTTCACGGCTGCCTATAAACTGCAACTGAATATTCTCGTCCTTGAAGTTTTCGGTATCCTTAAGGTATTGGCGGAAAATGCCCATTATATTATCTACCTCTTCCTTAGGGCGTTTCCAATTCTCAGTCGAGAAGGCATAGACGGTAAGATACTTTATACCTATCTTATTACAGTATCTGGCAATATCCTTAAAGGTTTTTGAGCCGGCGGCGTGTCCTGCAGTGCGCGGCATGTGGCGGCGCTTCGCCCAGCGGCCGTTTCCGTCCATTATTATGGCTACATGCTGCGGCAGGATACGCTCTTCTCTTTTTTCTTTTTTAAACAGCATAAATCTCCCACTCTCAAAAACCCACCAGACGGTTACCATCTGATGGGGCTGAAATTAGATTTCCATTATTTCTTTTTCTTTCTTATCTGTGCGATTATCAATCTCTTTACAGAACTTATCGGTCAGATCCTGAACATCCTTTTCACCTGCCGCCTGATCGTCCTCGGTTATGGAGTTGGCTTTGCGCAGAGCCTTGATCTTTTCAATAGCATCGCGGCGGATAGAACGTATAGCAACCTTTCCGTCCTCAGCCATGCGGCGGATATCCTTGGCAAGCTCGCGGCGGCGCTCCTCTGTAAGCGGCGGGAAAGCAAGACGGATAACCCTGCCGTCGTTCATCGGGTTGATACCGATGTCGGACATATTTATGGCCTTTTCAATATCCTTAAGTGTGGAAGCATCCCAGGGCTGTATCTGAAGCAGACGCGGCTCGGGAACAGATATGGCGGCCATCTGATTGATAGGTGTAGGAGCTCCGTAGTAATCGACCATCACTCTGTCAAGCACCGACGGGTTGGCGCGTCCTGCACGGACGGTGCCAAAGTCACGCTCGAGCGAGCCTATAGTTTTTTCCATTTTTTCTTCGCAGGTGAGTAATACTGTATCCATAAATATATCCTCCTATTTTACTATTGTACCGTTACTTTCGCCCAGCATTGCACGAACGATGTTCTCAGGGTCGTTTAAGTTGAAAACGAGTATCGGGATGTTATTGTCCATACACAGTGAAGCCGCAGTGCTGTCCATAACATGAAGTCCCTCTTTGAGAACGTCTATAAATGCGAGCGAATCGTATTTTTTAGCGTTGGGGTTGGTCTTGGGATCGCTGTCATACACGCCGTCAACATTGGTTGCCTTGAAAATTATATCGGCGTTTATCTCGGCAGCGCGCAGTGCGGCTGTTGTATCGGTCGAGAAGAAGGGTCTTCCCGTTCCGCAGGCAAAGATAACAACCTTGCCCTCATCGAGATATTTTACCGCGTCACGCTTTGTAAACAACTCAGCTATTTCAGGCATATGGATAGCCGACATAACGCAAGCCGGTGTTCCGAGCTGTTCAAGCTCATCGCAAAGTGCCAATGAGTTGATAGCGGTAGCAAGCATTCCCATATGGTCGGCACGGGTGCGGTCCATATTGCCGCTGCTGCGTCCGCGCCAGAAGTTTCCGCCGCCGATAACGATAGCGACCTGAACGCCCATATCGACACAGCGCTTTACCGTTTCACATACCGAACGTACGACATCAAAATCAAAGCCCATCTTGTTTTTACCGGCGAGCACCTCACCGCTGAGCTTTAAAAGCACGCGTTTATAAACAGGTTTCAACCCAAACACATCCTTAAATATTATTTATATATATATTACAATATACCGACAATAAAGTCAATTAAAAAACAGCAGCCGTCCACAGAGTATTACTCCGCAAGACGGCGACTGTTATTCCTGTTTTCTGTATTTCTCTGCCTGTAGGTTGAACATATAAGCGTATTTGCCGCCCTGCGCGATAAGCTCCTCGTGAGAGCCGCATTCCGCAAGGGTTCCGCCGTCAAACATATAAATGCGGTCGGCATGGCGTGTAGTGGACAGGCGGTGGGATATAAATATGACCGTCTTGTCCTCGGCATATTGTGAAATAGCACGGTTAAGCTCATACTCCGCGTCGGGGTCCAGGGCACTTGACGGTTCGTCGAGTATTATCAGGTCCGCATCCTTATAAAATGCGCGGGCTATGGCCACCTTTTGCTGTTCCCCTCCCGAAAGCACGGTTCCGTTATCATAAAACTCACGGGTAAGCGGTGTCAAAAGTCCATCCGGCAGGGAGTTAAGCTTATCGGTAAAGGTGCTCTTGCGAAGTGCGCTTTCTACCCTGTCATGTTCTCCATCGTCATATTCACCGCCGGTAACGTTTTCGGCTATTGTCGAGGCGAATATTCGATAATCCTGAAACACCGCTGCAACACGGCTTCGAAGCGAGTTGACAGTATAGTCTTTTACGTTTTTGCCGTTGTATAAAACCTCGCCCTCAGACGCGTCGTATAGGCGAAGCAGCAGCTTTGTAAGGGTTGTTTTGCCTGCTCCGTTATAGCCAACTATTGCTATTCGCTCGCCCTTGTTTATTTTAAGGGAAACGTCTTTAAGCGCTGCTATTTCAGCGTTTTCGCCATAAAAGAAGGTTAAGTTTTTAATCTCGATGCTCTCGAGCGGTGCTGCCGTTTCTGCACCGTCTACTATAGAAGGACGGCACTCCTTAAACTTAACAACCTTTTCTATAAATATACCGTGTTCGTGGTAGCGCAGGAGTCTATCGACAAAATCGCGCAGCATCCACGACATTTTCCAAAGTCCGTTTATTGCAACGGCAAAGGCGCCGATATCTATAGATTTAGTTACCATTACGTTATAAAGCACGTATAAGAACATTCCCATCTCGCCTGCAAGCCAAACGAATGACAGCAAAATACCGATAACGGTAAAGCGTCCCTTATATTTACGGACAACGTCGATTTGCCTTTCGGTATTTGCCTGATACTCCGAATAAAGCGGCTCTGTAACTCGGGTTGCACGCAATTCCTTTGCATAATCGGGCAGCATAAAAACGCGCTTTATGTATTCGTTTTTACGGAAAAGGATATTAGATTCGTCCCAGAACTTTAGGTTGGTTTGGTTGCGAAGATATGCGAGCAAAACGCGCAAGCCTGCCAATATGATAGCAAGCACAGCCATCCAAGGATCAATGCTATACATTACTCCTGTTATGGCGGCGGTTGAAACTATTCGGCCGAGCATTCTGCCCGTGTCTTCCATAAGCTGCACGGCGCGCTCGTATGCGCGGTCCATCGACCAGATAAAATCGTTATAAAACTCGGGATCGTCATAGCGGCAAAGGTCAAGCGATACCGCCTGTATAAACATTTCGCTATGAAGCGCTATATGCATCTTTTCGTGCGCCTGCGGATTATATACCTGCCAATACCATTGATTCCAAGCGTAGTACACGGTTCTGTAAACCGTATATATCAGTATCAGCTGCATAATCTTCTCGAAGGTTGCGCCGTTTGTTAGCGAATTGAGCAGGTTTTTAGTGTATACAACCTCAATAGCGCTGTTAATACCGAACACTATGCCCTCTATCACCATCAAGATAACGTAACCGGGCGTATAACGGAAAATGCGGCCAAGCATCCAGAAGTTGTTTTTTATAACCGAACGACTACTAAGCTTTTCGCCCTTTTGCTTTTCGCGCGGCATATGCGGCGGACGTCCCCTACCCATCGGTCTCATTCTACCACCTCCGCATAATTCTCTGCTTGGCGGCGGAACATTTCGGCATAGCGGCCGTTCTTCTTCATTAACTGCTCGTGTGTTCCTTCTTCCAAAACTGTGCCGTTTTCCATTAAATACACGCGATCTGCAAAGACGGCAGATGAGAGGCGGTGGGATATAAATATCATACCGCAGCTCTCGCAAGCCGCGTTCATACGCTCATACATTTCGTATTCCGCTATTGGATCGAGCGCGCTTGAGGGCTCATCGAGAATCACGAAACGGTTTTGCTTTGAATAAACGTGGGATATAGCGAGCTTTTGCTGCTCGCCACCCGAGAGCTGAACTCCATCTATATCGAATTCGCGGGTTAGGACGGTATTAATACCATCGGGCAGCGAATTGATTTTCTCAAATATTCCGCTTCGCTCGAGGGCTGCGCGCACAATATCTTCATCATTCTCTTTACGGCTTCCCAGCATTACGTTATCGGCAACCGACAGCGCGAAAATATGATAATCCTGCATAACTGCCGAAAAGGCATCGCGGTAGCTTTGCAAATCATATTCCTTGACATCGGTACCGTTATAGGTTATGCTGCCCTCGCAATCATAAAGGCGAAGCAGAAGCTTTGTGAGCGTTGTTTTACCTGCACCGTTATGTCCGACAATTGCAATTTTTTCGTTTTTGCCTATGCGCATAGAAACGTTTTTAAGTGTGTAGTCATCCGCGCCGTCGTACTTAAACGAAACGTTATCAAGTACTATATCGCCATCACAAGTAACAGGCAGCGTACCGCTTTTAAGCTTTGGTTCATAGTCCATAAACTTTCTAAGATTTTCGATATAAAGCGCATTCTCCTGGAAGTTAAGCATAACCGATGCAGTATCGGCAAGTGTCCAAGCGATTTGGCCTACCGAGTTTATAACTATAACGCAGTCGCCAAGCGGCATTACTTTCAGCGCAACTGTTTTCCAAATAGAATACACGTTGGCAGCCATACAGCACAAAAGCTCTTTACATTCCTCAACGATATAAATAATCGTTCCGATTTTAAGGCCGTACTTTTTTAAGATTTTAAGATTTTCCTGTCCTGCCTCACGGAAGCGTTTGAGCATAAGCGAAGGCATATTGGTTATGCGCATTTCCTTAGCATAATCGGCAAGATAGAAAACGCGGCGCGAATAGTTGCGGCGGCGGTTTACCTCTTTTGTATCCATAGTGCGCTTAAAGCCGAGCTTATTGGATATGGCTCGCAAGGGAGAGAGCAAAATCGGCACCGCTACAAATATGAGTAAAACAGGATCGATGGCAATAAGAAGCGCAAAGTTTGCCGAGAAATTAACGACCTGATTGACAGCTCGCAAAACAGAATTTATAACTGCATTTACGCGAGGCTCGGTATCATCTATAACCTTTTGGAAATCATTATAAAACTCGGGATTCTCATAGCACGTAAGCTCGGCAGATGCGGCCTTTTTATAAACCATAGTATTTACTGCCTTAACACAATCAAAGCCCTTGATTCGCAAAAAGCCGTTGTTGAGTACGTTTGAGACTATATCAATAGTTAGATTTGCTACTAAAAATAAAATCGCAAGCGTTGCTATTTCCATAAAGCTCTTGCCCTCGGCAATACCGTTTATGGCGTGGCGCAAAAGATACGTATTTGAAAAAAAGGATGCCAAAGCGCTAAACAGATTAAGCAAAACATAGCTTATCATAAGCCCCGGTGCAGCCTTGTGAATAAGCCGCAACACATATAGGTTATCTGATACTATGCGGCCCAAAGGCAGCCTTTCCTTTTTCTCCTTCTTCATATAATTCTCCTATAAATTTAAATATTGTAATAAGTGCGTGTCCAGGCGCGTTTTCCGTGCGCATCTTCCAAAACGATACGGAAATATTTGCGATTAGGATTAAGCGGGAATTCTATATGCGTTAGACTATTCTCGCCATCCTGCGACCAAACAGTGCGACCTATTCTTATGTTCTGCAGCACTGCAGCGCCTTTAACGGCTGTGCACTCAATATGCAAAACGTCATTCTCTACATATACCTCTTTAAACAGTGGTCCGCGCGACGCATAGCAGTCGCCGCGTTCGAGCGCCTCCATAACAGCCTTATATTCGAGCTTTTCAGCGCTTATCATAGTAAATCCGCCGCCCTGCTCTGCAGGGGTATGATTATCATCGCCCGCCGTGATGGCAACGCCGGTCTCGGCGCCATAATGACAATAAAGCCCGTATTCATACTCGGCATCGCCGTCAAACACCTCGCCGATTTGGCCGCCGTGATTATATATCTCGATAAAGTCAAGCCCTTTAAGTCCTAAAAAGTCCTGCGGCTGCTGGCAAGACCAGCGCGGGTGATTATACTGCGCCAAAAAGCCTGCTGCCTTTGCATCGGCTATTACTTTGTTTATGCCCTCAACCGAATGAACACGTGTAAAGGGTATAAACTCGGTGCGGTTAGGATCTTTAGAATAGAAATTAAGATGATACGTTCTCGTTGAAGGCCATGCAACGTCGGGCTCGTTGCAGTCGAACTCGCTGGCGGTGAGCGCTAAAAAATTCTCATCGTTGAGCTCGGGATGAGGAACGACAACGCGATGGTCGGTAAAGGCAACTATATTGTAACCCATAGCCTTGTAATCAGCTTTTACCTCCTCGGGAGTTCGTTTGCCGTCCGAGCAGGTTGTATGGCAATGCATATTTGCTTTATAAAAATTGTTTTCGGGCTTGAAAAGATAAGTTCTCACGCTACCCTCTCCTTTTTGCATCTTTCTTTGATTATATTACCGCAAAAAAGGAATGTCAACGCAAAAGCCCTTTAATAGAAAAATTCATTGACATTCAGTGAATGTCAATATTGATATGATAACCTCTTATAATATTTTTGTCAAGCACTAAATGTCAAAATGAGGTATATTATGTTTAAAAACAAAGCAAAAAACGGCAAAAATAATATATGCGGAGAAAACGTATATAGGCTTCGCAAGGCGCAGGTGCCGAAAATGTCGCAGCGTGTGCTTGCAGAGCGGCTGCAGCTTGAGAATATCGACGTTGACAAAAACGCAATCCAGCGTATAGAGAGCGGCCAGCGCTTTGTAACCGACATTGAGCTTGTGGTATTAGCGAAGATATTTAAGGTTAATTTAGAAGAGCTTATAAAATAAAAAACAGCAGAGGCTTACCTCTGCTGTTTTTATTTTTTGGATTAAATTACTTAATCATGCTGGCAACTTCATCAGCAAAGTTGTCCTGACGCTTTTCGATACCCTCGCCGCGCTCAAAACGAACGAAGCCGGTAGCCTTAATGTCAGCACCGAGAGCCTTTGCAGTGTTCTCGATGTACTTGCCGACGGTAACGTCGCCGTCCATAACAAACTGCTGTTCTACAAGGCAGTTCTCCTTGTAGTACTTGCCGATCTTGCCCTCAACGATCTTGCCGAGAACAGCGTCAGGCTTGTTTGCCATCTTAGGATCTTCCTTCATCTGAGCAACGAGGATCTCCTTTTCTTTCTCGATAACCTCGGCAGGAACCGAAGCCTCGTCAAGATAAGCAGGATTCATAGCAGCGATCTGCATTGCTACGTTCTTGCCCATTGCAACAAAGTCAGCATTTGAAGCGTCAGCGGTGGTGTCGAACTTAACCATAACGCCGATCTTGCCGCCTGCGTGAACATAGGTCACAACTGCACCCTCATAGCGGGCAAAGCGGCGGATCTTAATGTTCTCGCGAACCTTTAAGAACAGCTCCTGTACCATTTCTTCAACGGTCTGACCGTTTTCGGTGCACTTAAGAAGTGCGTCCATATCTGCAGGATTCTGTGCAGCGATAACATTTGCAACCTTAAGTGCGAGAGCCTTGAACTCTTCGCCGCCGGCAACAAAGTCGGTCTCAGCGTTGAGCTCTACTACAACACCTACGCCGTTTTCAGCGATAGCGCATACAGTACCCTCGGCAGCAATTCTGCTTGCCTTCTTGGCCTGCGATGCAAGACCCTTCTCACGAAGGAAGTCAACAGCGGCATCCATATCGCCGTTGCACTCGGTAAGAGCCTTTTTGCAGTCCATCATACCGCAGCCGGTCTTTTCTCTTAAAGCCTGTACGTCTTTAGCGGTAAAAGCCATTTGTAATTTCCCCTTTTATATTATTCTGCGTCAGTAGCCTCTACAGCTTCCTCGGCCTCTTCAGCCTCAGCAGCGGCAGAGCCCTGCTCGCCCTGTCTGCCCTCGATAACAGCATTTGCGATGGTCTCAGCTATGAGTTTAACAGCGCGGATAGCGTCGTCATTACCCGGAATAACAGCGTCGATCTCGTCAGGGTCACAGTTGGTGTCAACGATTGCAATGATCGGAATGCCGAGCTTCTTAGCTTCTTTAACGGCAATTCTCTCCTTGCGGGGGTCAACTATAAACATAGCGCCCGGCAGCTTCTTCATATTCTCGATGCCGCCTAAGAACTTCTCGAGCTTTTCGATCTCGAGATTTAATTTAATTACTTCCTTTTTGGGCAGAAGCTCGAAAGTTCCGTCGTCACGCATGGTGCGCAATTGGGTAAGACGGTCGATTCTGCGACGGATGGTGCGGAAGTTGGTGAGCATACCGCCCAGCCAACGAGCGTTAACATAGGGCATTTCGCAGTGGATAGCCTCTTCCTTAACAGAATCCTGAGCCTGCTTCTTGGTGCCTACGAAAAGAATATCCTTACCCTCTGCGGAAATGTCGCGAGCGAAGAGATAAGCTTCGTTAAGCTTCTTAACGGTCTTCTGCAGGTCAATAATGTAGATACCGTTACGTTCTGTGAAAATGTACTCAGCCATTTTCGGGTTCCAGCGTCTTGTCTGATGTCCGAAATGAACACCGGCCTCAAGCAGCTGTTTCATTGATACTACTGCCATTTTTCATTACCTCCAAGGTTTTTCCTCCATCCCGCTATACGGTCTACCCGAAGGCACCTCACCGTTAACCGCGGAATGTGTGTTTTTTTGCTGTCGGGCATAATACGACAGCCTACTGATTATATCACACAGAAATTGCCATTGCAATAGTTATTTTTTATATTTTTCAGATATTTTTTGTGCGGTATCTATTACCCTTTCACGAAGCAGTGCCGGCGAGACTACCTCAATGCCGTCCGAAAACTGCATTATCCAGTCGATAAGACCCTCGCTTATAAGTGCCTGTGCCGAGAAAGAAAACTCGGTCTTGGTTACATCCTTTATGGATATTTTATCCGTAAAACGGTCAATTATCTGTTCCAGCAGATCGCGCTTGCAGCGCAGGGTTATACTTTGCAGTTCACCGCCGTACATATTAAAGGATTTTTGCGAATAATCTGCTATATCAAAATAATCTTTGTATTCGCTGACCTCGCTAAAATGGCGAGAAGGTAAGTCGGTCACGGCTACGCGTTTCATACAGTCAAGCCGCAGGTGCAAAAGATTGTCATACTTTTCGTTATTGCCGACCAGATAATAATGATCTCCCGACCATGTAAGCGCATAAGGACTTACCGTCATCTGCTTTTCCTGCACCGATATTTCGCCGCTTTCATCTAAACTGCGGCGGCAGTATTTAAAGCTGAGTTTTTTGTTTTCGGATATTGCACGTGTTGCGGCATCAATATTATAAAATATCTCCTCATTGGTGCATTTGTTGCGGTTGTCAATATATACGCTGCGGTTTATCTGCTTCGCCTGACTTTTAGAAAGCATTTTTTCAAGCTTTTTTATAAGCTCACGGGTCTTGCGATGTGAAATAAAGCCCGCAGCCTGTACCGCATCGGAAAGAAGATATATCTCGGGAATCTCAAAATCGCGTTCGGCAAGATAATATCCCGAGCGGGGCGTGCGTGTTTTTATTATGTCAAGTCCATACTCACACAGTACCGAAATATCATCGTATATCGCTTTGCGTTCAGCGGTTATACCCATATCCTCCAGTTTTTCTATAAGCTCTGCCGAGGAGAGCGGATTATCCTCATCGGTATATTTTCTAAATATATCGGCAAGGTACAAAAGCTTGATCTTGTTACCCTTTGTGCCTCCCATTATCTCACCTCATCTACTATTTTTTTAAATTCATCGTATCCGTACAGCAGGTTTGCAACCTCTAAAAGTCCGTTTGCCGACAGAGCGTGCGGCAAGCCGAGTTTTACTTTTATCGCTTCACGCAAGGAACTGCTTTGCTCCCCCGAAAGCCCCCACTCGAAAAAATCAGATTTTTGGATTTTCTTGGTTGGCTTTTGCGGTCTTTTGGATACATAGTCGCCAAGCGCCTTTATGATTATTTCATCGTCCGTACCCTCAACGCCTAAAATGCCTTCAGCCGACGGGCTTTTCTTTCTGCGCTCCTTGCCCGCAAGCATAGGCAAATAAACATTTACTATATTCGCGCCGCCTAAAAGATCTTTAAGCCGATTACGAATAAGCTGACCCGCACTGTCACTGTCGGTCAGTATTATAGCGCCGTTTTTTTGTGCTACCGCCCGAAGCAACGCTATTTTTTCCTTATCCTTAAAAATACGAAAGCCGTCGGTAGTAAATATGGGCGCATCGACGATATTGCTAAGCCGTATCTTATCGTACTTGCCCTCAACTATGACGGCGCTGTCAAGCCTTATCAATACACTTGCCCTCCGACATTATGTAAACTAATTTTACCATGAGCTCCTCAAGCACAGTCCTGCCGTCGGCAGAGGTGCTTTTTAGGCGAGCATCCGCATCAAGCAGTTCCTTAAGGCACAGCCCGATGCTACGCTCGTCAAGACGGCGCGCGTTATCAACTGCACGGGTAATTACAAATTCGCGGTTTTTATAGCCAAAGTCAGCCGCCGCGGCGGCAGGTTTTATTCCTGCCGAGGTAGCGGTCTTACCTATATACATCTCAACAAATGCACCTGCCAAAACCGACAGTATCACATGCGGTTTTACCTTTAAAAACAGCAGCTCGTCCAGCATATTAAGGCTCTTGCCGATATTACGTGCTGTAAGCTCACGCGAAATGTTATATATAGATGCTTCGACCGATTTGACACATACCTTATCTATTATCTCTCGCGTGATGAGCTGGCCGGAAGCATAGGACGTAAGCTTATCAAGCTCGTTTTTCAGGATATTATAATCAGCCGAGCAATTCTCTATCAGATATTTTGCGGTCGAATTTTCCATTTTACAGCCGCGCTTTGCAGCGGCGGCACACAGCATACGTACAAGGTCAGAGGTGGTCCTATGGTCCAGTTTTACAGCCATACCGCCCACTTTTTCTATAGCTGTGACCAACTTTTTAAAGCGAGATGACTTCTTTTCGTCTATCTCTACCACATCAAACCACAACACAAGAGTTGTCGTATCAGGCAGGTCGGCTATAAGACTTTGAAGTCGGTCGAAATTCTGCTCACCGCACTTCTCAAAATCAAAATCACAGAGGGTAACACATTTGCGGTCGCTCATAAGCGGAAACTGCATTGCGGCATCATAAACGCCCTGTAGGTCGCTTTCGGCATTAAAACGCTGGATATTAAATCCGTTATCATCGGGAACAGCTCTGTTCACTATCATCGAACTGTAAAGGCGTTTAAGTCCGTCGTCATTACCGTAAATCAGATAAGCGCGCAAAAATCTGCCGCTGTCAATATTATTCTTTAGATCCTTTTCAAGCACAGCCGCCAACGTTGTCACTCCTCAATTTTTTATTATCGTATCTTATAAAACAGTATACCGAAACGCCCACAGCAAACAAAGCCGTTACAAGGGCGGGAACTATAGGTGATGCAAACGCAATCTCCGCAAAGGGCAATACCGATAATTGCTCCGTTACAAACAGTGTAAACCTAGCACAAAGTCCTGCCAATAGGAAAAACGGTTTATACAAAAACGGCACAGAAGAAAACAGTATAGAAACAAACGCCAGCATCATCATAACAGTTACCGGATATGTCACTACCATATTCGTCACCAGGCTTACCGTAGAAAGCGTTCCGAAATGCCATACCGTAAACGGCAGAGTCATTATCGTTGCAGAAAGACTGACACATACTACGGACAGCATATTTTTAAGCATCCTACCGGAAAAATGACGTTTTAATCCGTCATACATCATCGGCGAAAGCACGAGCACACCGAAGGTTGCCGCACAAGAAAGCTGAAACGAAATATCCTTTACTATAAACGGATCAACAATAAGTATAAGCGTTACAGCGGTAAAAAGCGAATTCAGCGGATCGGGACGGCGGCATATCAGCATCCCTAAGAAAATTATTATGTAAACCAAACCTGCTCGCATCACAGACGGAGTAAGCCCTGTTATCAGCATTATGAGCAAAACTGTCAGAATACCTATCATACCGGTCCGTTTTACACCAACGCTAAAACGCTTAGCAACCTTTTGAAATGCATTTGTCATTATCGCAAGATGCATTCCCGATACAACCGCCATGTGGCTGATTCCCGAACGTCTTATATCGTCCGACACAGATTCTGTCATATACGATTTGTCGCCCACGGTAACAGCCAGAAGCAATGCCGCTTCATCATAGCTTAAACCATCAAGTAACACTCCCGCCATACCTTCCCTTACTGAATAAATGATCGAAAGGAACCGGCTCGGAGCTTCTTTTTCATATAGCTTTGATATATAAGCGGTTATATCAAAGTCAGCGCTGTGAATAACGGAATCGTGCTTTTGCGCGAGAACTTTGACCTTATCGCCGGCCTCGAGTTGAAAACCGTTCACACCTGAAAGCCGTAGCCTTGCTGAAAGCTTCTCTCCGTTTATGCTGCTGCTATTGACTGTATACGCCACGCTGCCGTCATAATGATCTACCTCGGTGACTGTGCCCTCTACTTCGATCTTATCAGGAAGAAGCCCGATCTTAGTTTTTAGTTCGGTTTCGCAAGCGCAACGAAGACCAACGGTCAACACAACAACTATAATAGGTAAAAAGCGGTAAAGCATGAACTTTTTGGGCAACAATAGAATAACTGCTATAAACACCACAAGTGAGCAACAAATTATGGTGGATACAGATGGCGACAGCCAAAGAGAAAACGAGGAAACAGCAAGGGAGAGTATCCCAGTTACTACCATTGGTCTTTTCATAGCTTATAACCAAAAATCCCCGTCAGCGGCGGGGATTTTAAATCATTTGAAAAACAACGGAAGTTTCTCAAGGAATATTATATCTGTGCGGTCCGCCGCATCACCCTCAGCAAGATAGGCGCAGGCAGCCGCCTCGATTCCGCCGACACCAAGCACCAACTCACGAACGGCAGAAAGTGATTCGCCCGTGCTTATAACATCATCAACTATAAGCACACGCTTTCCCTTGATCATATCGACCTCATCCTGTCCGAGGTAGAGACGCTGCTCCCTTTGGGTCGTTATAGAGTTTACGGTTACAGATACAGGGTCACGCATATACACCTTGGTACCTTTACGCGCAACAACATACGGTTTGCCGGACTGGCGGGACATTTCGTACGCGATCGGGATGCTTTTGGCCTCGGGTGTCAAAATAACATCAAACTCGGGCACCTTGTTTAGAAGCGCCTTACTTCCTGCTACAGTCAGTTCAACGTCACCAAAAATTATAAAAGCAGCGATACTGAGTGAATCGCTTACGGGAAAGAGCTGTAATTCCCTTTCACAGCCCGCTATTGTCATTTTATATGTTTCCATACTCTTCTCCTATCAGCCCGGAGGCCATGCAAGATTTCGGCGGGCAAGCAGATGAAAATGCAGATGACCTACCGTTTGGCCGCCGTGCTCACCGCAGTTTGTAACAACGCGAAAACCGTCACAAAGGTTTTCCTGCTTAGCGATTTCGGAAATCGCCTCAAATATCTTTGCCACCACAGCACTGTTTTCAGGCGTTATATCCGCCGCACTTTTAATATGCTTTTTAGGAATAACTACAGCGTGGAACGGTGCCTGAGGGTCGATATCAAGGAAGGCATAAACATCATCATTTTCATAAACCTTGGTGCTCGGTATCTCCCCAGCCGCTATTGAACAAAATAAGCAGTCCATTTTAGCCTCCTATCTGAACTTCAAGCAGACCCTTTGCCGCTGCAATGGCACTGTCGGCTGCTGATACATCCTTGCCGCCTGCCATTGCAAAATCGGGACGTCCGCCGCCGTTACCGCCCGCAAGCTTTGCAACCTCGCGAACGAGATTTCCTGCATGGGCGCCGCTTGCTACGGCATCGGCACCGCAGGCCACACAGAAAGCGAGCTTTCCACCGTTTTCCGCACCCAGGACGGTTACGGAATCAGGCATATCAGCCTTGACCTGCTCGCACATATTCTTTACATCATCGCCGGTTGCACCGCGCATTAAAGCGGCAATAAGTTTTACAGAACCTACCTGTACGGCACCGTCGAGCAGACCCTTTACCTTGCCGGCGGCAAGCTGTGACTCCAGCTTTTCTACCGTCTTTTCGGCATTTTTAAGTTCGTTTGCAAGTTGCTGTGCCTTTTCGGCTATACCGAGCGGATTGCCAAGCTTTAAAACTGCGGCTGTCTTTTCAGCCAGTTGTGTATATTTATCTATAAGCGAAAGTACACCTAATCCGGTATATCCCTCGATACGGCGAACACCCGAAGCAACCGAGCTTTCGGATACTATCTTAAACAAGCCGATCTTTGCGGTATTATCAACGTGAGTACCGCCGCACAGTTCAACCGAGCGGTCACCGGCCGCAACGACGCGTACTACGTCACCGTACTTTTCTCCAAAGAGTGCCATGGCACCCATTTTCTTTGCCTCTTCTATGGGCATTTCACGGTTGTCAACTGCGATACCCTCTAAAATTGCGGTGTTTATATAATCTTCGACAGCCTTTATTTCATCGGCTGTGAGAGCCGAGAAGTGTGTAAAGTCGAAGCGGACAGCACGCTCGTTTACAAGCTGACCTGCCTGCTCAACGTGTGTACCGAGTACTGCACGCAGACCTGCCTGAAGCAGGTGGGCAGCAGTATGGTTACGTCGAATGGCGTTACGGCGTTCTGAATCAATGCTTACCTTGACCCTGTCACCGACAGCTATAGCCCCACCCGAAAGCGAACCGATATGGGTATAAATACCGCCGCCGGTCTTTTCGGTGTTTTTAACAGTAAATACGGCATTTCCCGAGGTGATGGTTCCGGTATCGCCTACCTGACCGCCGCCCTCGCCGTAAAATACCGTCTTATCAAGTACGAGAACACCGCTTTGTCCCTCGCCTATAAGGTCACTCTGCTCCTTATCGGCAACGATAGCCACAACGGTAGCCTCTATACTATCTTCGTTATAACCTAAGAACTCGGTCTTTTCTACTCCGTCAAAGGTAAATCCGTCACTCTTCCAGGATTCACCGTCAGAAGCCTTGCGTCCGTCTCGGGAGCGCTTGCGCTGCTCCTCCATGAGACGGGTAAAGCCTTCCTCATCGACCGTCATACCCTGTTCCTCAAGAATGTCCTTTGTGAGGTCGAACGGGAAACCGTAGGTATCGTAAAGGCGGAAAGCATCCTCAGCCGAAAGCTGACCTCCGTCCTTAGTGAGCCCCGCAAGCAGAGAAAGTCCTTGATCGATAGTCTTACCAAAGGCTTCTTCTTCAAAGGATATGACTTTCTTTATAAGGTCGCATTTCTCCACAAGTTCGGGGTAAGCTGATCTGTTTTCAGCAATTACGGTATCGCACAGCTCGCAAAGGAAAGCGTGCTTGATGCCAAGCAATTTTCCGTGACGGGCGGCACGGCGAAGCAGTCTGCGCAGAACGTAGCCGCGGCCCTCGTTAGAGGGGATAATACCGTCGCAGATCATAAATGTAGATGCACGGATATGGTCGGTTATTGCACGTATGGAAACATCATTTGCGCCGCCCTTTCCGTATTCACAACCGGCGATACGGCAAACATGATCAAGTATATTGCGGACGCTGTCGACCTCGAACATATTGTCAACGCCCTGCATTATGCAGGCAAGACGCTCAAGTCCCATACCGGTGTCGATATTCTTATGTTCAAGCCCTGTGTACGTACCATCGCCCATATTATTGAACTGAGAAAATACATTGTTCCAGATCTCCATATAGCGGTCACAGTCGCATCCCGGCTTGCAGTCGGGAGAGCCGCATCCGTACTTTTCGCCGCGGTCAAAA
>JAZOCW010000042.1:0-26090 GCA_045596705.1 Acutalibacteraceae bacterium | reverse complement strand
GGACGGGTTGTGGCAGGCAACAAAGTCTGCCTTGTTTATGTAGTAAGGGCTCTTTATCGGCTGGTCGCCAAAACGCAGATGCGAGATAGTGATACCGCCGGTCTTCTTAGAGTCATACTGGAAGTATGCCTGAACATACTTATCGGTATGGTCACCGATGATCTTGATGGAGTTCTTGTTAGCACCAACAGTACCGTCGCCGCCGAGACCCCAGAACTTGCACTCGATAGTGCCTTCTGCTGCGGTGTTGGGCGACTCGGTCTCTTCGAGAGAAAGGCCGGTAACATCGTCTACGATACCAAGTGTAAACTGAGCCTTGGGCTCGTCCTTCTTAAGTTCGTTGTAAACTGCGATAACGCTGGACGGAGGAGTATCCTTAGAACCGAGACCGTAACGTCCGCCTACAACGGTTGCCTTGTTGCCGGTAGCGGCAAGAGCAGCAACAACGTCAAGGTAAAGCGGCTCGCCAAGTGCACCGGGCTCCTTGGTTCTGTCAAGAACGGCGATCTTCTTAGCGGTTGCCGGAATGGCTGCAGCCAAATGCTTAGCCGAGAACGGACGATACAGACGAACCTTTACAAGGCCGACCTTCTCGCCTGCGGCGGTCAGGTAGTCAATAACCTCTTCTGCAACGTCACAGATAGAGCCCATAGCTACGATAACACGCTCAGCATCAGGTGCGCCGTAGTAGTTGAAGAGCTTATAGTCGGTGCCGAGTTTAGCATTGACCTTATCCATATATTCCTCAACGATCTCGGGCATTGCGTCATAGTACTTATTGCAAGCCTCACGATGCTGGAAGAACACGTCACCGTTTTCGTGAAAACCGCGCATAACCGGACGCTCAGGATTAAGAGCGCGCTTGCGGAATGCATCAACTGCATCCATATCGCACATTTCCTTAAGATCCTCATAATCCCAGATCTGGATCTTCTGTATCTCATGAGAGGTACGGAAACCGTCAAAGAAGTTGATGAACGGAACGCGGCCCTTGATGGATGCAAGGTGAGCAACAGCGCCGAGATCCATAACCTCCTGCGGGTTGGTTTCGGCGAGCATTGCAAAACCGGTCTGACGGCAAGCATATACGTCGGAATGGTCACCGAAAATATTAAGAGCGTGAGAAGCAACACAGCGTGCCGAAACGTGGAACACGCAGGGCAGCAGTTCGCCCGCTATTTTGTACATGTTGGGGATCATCAGAAGTAAGCCCTGAGATGCGGTATAGGTGGTGGTGAGTGCACCGGCATTCAAAGAGCCGTGAACGGTACCTGCGGCACCTGCCTCTGATTCCATTTCGACAACGTTTACGGTTGTGCCGAAAATGTTCTTCTGACCCTGTGCAGACCACTGATCAACATAGTCTGCCATCGGGCTGGACGGGGTGATCGGGTAAATTCCCGCTACCTCGGTAAACGCATACGACACATATGCCGCGGCGTTGTTACCGTCCATAGTTTTAAACTTTCTTGCCATGGAATTTTCCTCCTTATTTTGACTGTCCTTATGACATTTAATACATGATTTTGGCAGGTCCGTGCCCTGCCACACTACATAATAGCACTTTTTTCTCGCTATGTAAATAGGTAATATTATAAATTTTTTATAACTTTACCTATTAATTTATATATTATTTGATGACAGAAAAGAGGTTTTGTGATACTATAACAATGGAGTTGATAATATGACAAGTAAAACAATAATCGCAAACCGCTACTCACTTATGGCAAACAAAGTAATAAACGCGCTAAATTCGCGCGGATATACCGCTATGTACTGCGAAACAGCAGCCGACGCCGCCAGGACCGCTCTGTCTTTTATTCCCGAAGGAACCTCGGTTTCCTGGGGCGGCTCACTTACTATTGAGGAAAGCGGACTGATAGAGCTTTTAAAGAACGGAAACTACAATGTCCTTGACCGTGCTGATGCAAAAACGCCCGAACAGCGCGCCGAGATCACACGCTCCGCACTCACGTGTGATACTTTTCTTTCGAGCGTAAATGCCCTAAGCGAGGACGGTATCATTATAAACATAGACGGTATGTGTAACCGCATAGCCGCCATAGCCTACGGTCCGAAGAGTGTTATACTTATGGTAGGAATGAATAAAATATGCAAAGATGTTGCCGCGGCACGCTCGCGTGCGCGCAATTTCGCCGCACCTAATAACGCCGTACGCCTTTCCACCGATACCCCCTGCGCCAAGGACGGTATGTGCCACGACTGCAACTCGCCTGCCTGCATTTGTTCGCAGATAGTTGAGATGAGACGCAGCCGCGAAAAGGACCGCATAAAGGTCATTTTGGTTGGCGAAACGCTGGGTCTATAGTTTTGTTTTTCTCCCGTTTTTGGTCGTTTTTGACGGTTTTTGCCCGTTTTTTATCCAAAAACGCAAATTTCACCCCTTTTTCGGTTTTCAGTTTTTCACACTCGGTCACAGAGGTCAAATCCCTTGTTGACTTTTAGCCAAGCATTGGTATATGATATAAAATAGTCAAATTTATATATTTGAAAATTTATTTTGAAACGGAGTTTTTATTTTTTATGGACGGGTGGCCCGACTTATTTTTTAAGTTGATTTTACTCTTTGTACTTATTCTTATTAACGCATTTTTCGCAATGAGCGAGATTGCCATTATCTCTCTCAATGACACTAAAATCAAAAAAATGGCGGAGGACGGACACGCAGGAGCAAAAAAAATACTGCGTCTTATAGAAAGTCCGTCAAGCTTTCTGTCCACAATACAGATAGGCGTTACCCTCGCAGGCTTCTTAACCTCGGCATCGGCGGCCGATAACTTCTCGGAACCGCTGGCAGTCTGGCTAATTGATGTATTTGGCTTGCCGCAAACGGCTCAGGGCGCTATGGAGGGCGTTTCGCTTATCCTCGTTACTATAATCATATCCTACTTCTCGCTTGTTTTGGGCGAGCTGGCTCCAAAGCGTATCGGCATGCAGAAAGCAGAAGCGATATCCTTTAAGGTGGTAGGAGTGCTTCTGTTTATAAAAACAGCTATGATACCGTTTATCAAAATACTGTCTTTCTCGACCAACGCTATAGTAAGGCTCTTAGGCTTTGACCCCAACGCTAGCGAGGAGACCGTCACCGAGGAGGAGATCCTTATGATGGTCGACGCCGGCGAGGAAAAGGGTGTTATCGAAGAAAGCCAGAAAGAAATGATAAACAACATCTTCGAATTTGACGATATCGTTGCAAGCGATGTTATGACCCACCGCACCGATATTGTTGCCGTCGAAATAACCGACAATTTTGCCGAGCTGCTCGAAAAGTCCCTTGAGGCCGGATATTCCCGTATACCGGTTTATGAAGAGGACCTTGACGATATCAAGGGTATTATATATGTAAAGGATCTTCTCCCCTACGTAGGCAAAAAGATACCTGCCGGTGTTAAGATCGCCGACCTTATGCGTGATGCTCTTTTTGTTCCTGAAACCAAACGTTGCGGCGACCTTTTCGGCGAGATGACCGAAAAGCATCTGCAGATGGTTTTCGTCTGTGACGAATACGGCGGTATTTCGGGACTTGTAACAATTGAAGACCTGCTTGAATCGATCGTCGGTAATATGCAGGACGAATACGACAACGAGGAAGAAGAAATTGCACAGGTAGACGAAACTACCTTCCATATCGACGGTACGACCGATATTGAAGAGCTTGAAGAACTGCTCTCTATCAAGTTCCCTGAGGGCGACTTTGACACCGTTGGCGGATTCATAATGTCCGAGCTCGGCAGAATACCCTCTGAGGATGAACACCCCGAGGTAGAATATGCCAACTGCCGCTTTACGGTAGATGAGGTCGATGAGCGCCGAATCGAGCGCATTACGGTCGAAAAGCTTCCCGAACCTGAAGACGAGTCGGAAGAAGAATCTAAAGAAAAGTAAAACAAACCCCGCAGTTGCGGGGTTTGTTTTTATATCTTTTTTAAAAATCGCAAGTGAGTAAACGGAAGAAAACAAGAGAAAATAAGAGAAAAAACGAGATTGCGGTTTGTAAATTAATTTTTTGTAAAAAAGGTGTTGACAACACTTTTAGTCTGTGGTATCATATCAAGGCTTTAAAAAATAACGGAGGTTAAGTTTATGTCTACTTATATGGCTAACGCAAAGACCTTACAGCGTAAGTGGTATGTTATAGACGCAGCCGGCAAGCCGCTCGGACGTGTTGCCGTTAAAGCTGCTGACCTGCTTCGCGGTAAGGGCAGACCTGAGTTTACTCCCCACGTTGACTGCGGCGAGTTCGTTGTAGTTCTCAACGCTGAAAAGGCTGTACTCACAGGCAAAAAGCTTGAAAAGAAATATTACCAGCGTCACACCGGTTATGTCGGCGGTCTTAAAGAGACCCAGTATGCCGTTCTGATGAAGTCCCGCCCCGAGCTCGCTATGGAGCTTGCTATAAAGGGTATGATCCCGGACACCACCATCGGACGCAAGGCTCTCACCCGTCTGCATGTATATCGCGGCAGCGAGCACAAGCATGCTGCACAGAAGCCCGAAACGCTTGAATTTTAACGAGAGGAGACAGAATAATGTTTGAAGGTAAACCTTATTTTTACGGAACCGGCAGAAGAAAGAGTTCTGTCGCTCGTGTTCGCGTTTACAGCGGCACAGGAAAAGTAACCATCAACGGCCGTGATATGGATGACTATTTCGGTCTTGAAACCTTAAAGCTCATCGTTCGTCAGCCGCTGGCTCTCACCGAGACCACCGAGAAGTTCGATATCGTATGCACCGTTGTAGGCGGCGGTGTTACCGGTCAGGCCGGTGCTATCCGTCACGGTATCGCACGTGCTCTGCTTCAGTATGATGCTGAACTCCGCAGCGCACTCAAGAAGGCCGGCTTCCTGACACGCGACCCGAGAATGAAGGAACGCAAGAAGTACGGACTCAAAGGCGCCCGTCGTGCACCGCAGTTCTCAAAGAGATAATCACTTATCACAGAGAGTATTCAAAAACCCCGAAACCATCTTTGGTTTCGGGGTTTTCTTGATACAAAAAAGAGACACTCGTAAAGAGTGTCTCTTAAATACTTTTTTGTGGACTACGCGTGTTTTGCTACTATCGCATTCATTTCGTCCATCTTCTTTTCCATATCGGCAACCAATTTGAACTGAGTGCGGCAACGGTCAAGGTTATGACCCTCACGATGGATCTTAAAGTATGTATCTCCGTCAAGATAGTCTGTGAGGAAGCGAAGTCCGCACTCCAGAGTGAGTATCTTTGCCGAGAAAGCAAGCATCTTAATCTCGTTTTCGGTCAAAGCGTCACGGCACTGAGAAAGGAAGCCCTTTGTGAACTCCTCAAACAGGACGAGATCACACTCAACAAGGGAAAGATCCTTTTCATCCTCAGCGGCGGTAGAAGCACCGAAACGGATGCTGTCGCCGTAGTCATAAAGCGAGAGTCCGGGCATTACGGTATCAAGGTCAACAACTGCGACCGGCTCCTTGGTGCCGGGCTCAAGCAGAACGTTGTTGAGCTTAGTATCATTGTGGGTAACGCGAAGCGGCAGTTCGCCGTTTTTCAGCATATTTATAAGAACCGAACAATCTTCCTTGCGTGCGCGTGCAAATTCGATCTCCTCTTTTACGGAATCTACTCTGCCGGCAAGATTGTTTTCAATAGCCTTTTCAAGATTTTCATAACGCTGTGCAGTATTGTGGAAACCTGCAATTACCTCGCAAAGAGTTTCTGCCGGAAAATCTGCCAGCATCTTCTGGAAATTACCAAAAGCGCAGCCTGCGTTATAAAAATCGTGGGGATCTTCGGGGGTCTGCAGTGTTACAGCGTCATCAATAAATATCATCATTCGCCAGAAGCCGCCCTTGTCCTCCTCATACCATCTACCGTCTTTGAGCGGGATGGGGGTAAGACATTTGCGGTCGGGATCGCCGCCTGCAGCCGCCACCTTTTTACGCAAAAAACTGGTAACCGAAACTATGTTATTCATAAGTCCCTCAACGTTGGGGAATACCTTATTATTTATCTTCTGCAGTATGTACTTTTTTCCGTTGTCGCAGGTAAGCAAATAGGTATCGTTAATGTGGCCGCAACCATATGTTTCGCAGGTCTCCGGTTTTCCTTCGATAACGAAAAGCTCTGCTACCTCAATAGCGTTTTTCATTTTATTCACCCTCGAATTTTAATATTATTCCCATAGATGTGGCACTCCCCGTCAATACCAGAGAATACCCCATGATAATTTTACCATTATTTAATTTTACATCATAAAAACAGTTTTGTAAAGAATATTTTGTTTCTATGTTAGATCTATCGTCTGAATCAATATAAAATTCACACATACTCCTACCGCTGTTTGCAGTCTCGGTAAGCTTGGAAATTAAGGTGTTTCGAGAGGCTGCAAAATTATCGTTCAGAATATTTCCATTGACCTTGCCGTAAAAATAGCGTTCCGATGAGCAGTTTGTATCAATAATATTATATCCCTCTCCGACAACAAACAGTTCTTCATCGCTAAGCTGCGAAAAATGCTTATCTATTTTATGCGAGCGCTTTAAACGAGCGCTGTTAAGATTAAAGTAGCCGTGGAGTATAACACCGTTTTTTTCGGTGTGGTCATCCCATGTGACATCAAGATGATACCATTCATTTTCTATGTATATCATATTCCACATATGACCGATTCCGCCTGCCTCGCCGCTGACCAGCGTACAGGGTATCAAATATTGTTTGCAAAGCCATTGCATCGCACGCGAATAACCCTCACAAACTGCCAGACCGTCTACCAATGCACCGTATGCGGTATAGGAAAGTGCTGCGGGCTGTGCTTTGCCGTCATAGTTTACGTTGTTACAAAGCCAATCGTGAAGCGCAAGCTCTATATCATAGGCAGTTCTCGCACCTGCTACCGCGTCCTTTATCTCTGCAAGGCGAGCGTTCATACGCGCCTGCATCGTGTCTCGTTGGGAACGACTGCATTTATAGGAAACATTATGCTCACTGCTTTGAAAAGCTATGCTTATCTCCGATCCGCGGGTCTGGGTCACATAGGAATTAGGCAACCAGAAAAATTCAGGAAAATCAATTCTGACAGCGCCGAACGCAACAGCTACATCACGCGCGTCATACTTTCCAAGCGGTACCATACCCTCTTTCATTTCTGCTACTGCCTGTTTTATAATATTATATATAGATTGCTGATTTGTGGTGAGATGCTGGTATGTAAGATAAACCCCGTTTCCCGTAGGAGTGTACGGCGGCGGTGTATCTTCCGGAAGTTTTTCGGTTGCAGAAGATGTGTTTGAAGCACTTGGCTGTGGCTGTGACGCTGCAGTTGAAGAACTGGAAGCATTCTGCTTGCCGCTGCCTGAAGGCGTTTTATCGGACGGCGATGTGACAGATGCGGTATTTGACGAAGAGGGACTGGGTTTATCCTCGCTTGGCGCTGTAAAAAACATGTCTGCCCCATTTGAAGTAAGAACCTCCGCTGAGGATAGTTCGCCGCGAATACGCCTGCAACCGCCAAGGCTCAGTATCAGCACAATACAAAGTATACTGCAAATTGTTTTTTTCACTTAATCACCCAACCGTAATACTATTACTTAATTTTCTCATTTCTTCAAAATGCCGACAAAAATCGGCATAGGAGATATCGGTTTTGCATTGACCCACTATATATGAAAAATCGTCTTCGGTCAAATCATATTCACAGATACTGCGCAGTATCTCATATGCCACCAACGCACGCAGTTCTCTGTTTTGCAACGAAAGCTCTATTGCTCTGGTGCCGAATATGCGTTGCGCTCCCTTTTGAAAAATTTCCTCATTTATTATACCATTATAACCGCTATCCAGTTCAATTACAATACCTCCCAAATAACCAATTATATCAATTTCGGCTGATTTTGTATATTTTATGCTTCGGTCATAGTCATATCCGTATCCCACCGCTTGTTCTTTGCTGTCAAAAAGGGTCGCAGTAATGCACTCATTATCAAAATCCACCAAAACCGCACAGTAATGTAAAAGCTCCTCACATTCCAAAAGCACACAAAAATCTCCGCTTTTTCGGGTGTCCGGCACACCCGAAACGGTGCTGTCGCTTTCTATTGCTGCGTCTTGCAAAAACATAAAGGCTGTCAGAGCATATATCATAAAAGCCGCCGCTGTTACAAATGCGACCTTGGCTATGTTTTTTTGTTTCCTTTTCATTTTATCACCTGTTTTATTATTGACATAACCGCCGCCTAAAGATGCAGACCATAAATTACTTGTATTAAGCAAATTATTGTGTTAAAATATATTATGTATTGATATATTCATCAGGGAGATAATATATATGGAAAATATTGATAAAAAAACAGTTCTTAGTTGTATACAGCCTTCGGGTGCGCTGACACTCGGAAATTACCTCGGTGCACTTAAAAACTGGCTTAATATGCAGGATGAGTTCGAGTGCACCTATGCAGTCGCTGACCTGCACGCTATAACCGTCCGTCAGGAGCCGGCAAAGTTCCGTTCGCAGATATATTCTACCTGCGCCTTGCTGTTGGCTTTAGGTATCGACCCGAAAAAGAGCACATTGTTTATACAGTCACAGGTGCCGAGCCATACCGAGCTTATGTGGATACTCTCCTGCTATACCCAGTTTGGTGAGCTTTCGCGTATGACTCAGTTTAAGGATAAGTCGGCAAAGCACGCCGACAATGTAAACCTCGGCCTTTTTGCCTATCCTACTTTGATGGCGGCAGACATTCTGCTCTACCAGCCTGATTTTGTTCCGGTCGGTGCCGACCAGAAGCAACACCTTGAGATCGCCCGCGATATCGCCATTCGTTTTAATAATCTTTACGGCGATGTATTTAAAATACCCGAACCGTACATACCGAAGATCGGTGCAAGGGTAATGTCTCTGCAGGACCCCGCTAAAAAAATGTCAAAATCGGACGAAAACATAAATTCATGGATAGCCATACTCGATAAGCCCGAGGATATCATGCGCAAATTTAAGCGTGCCGTTACCGATTCCGAAGCAAAGGTCTGTGTTGGAGAGGGCCGTGACGGTATAAACAACCTTATCGGCATTTACTCTGCCGTGACCGGAAAGACTTCAGAAGAGGTAGCGCGCGAATTCGAGGGCAAGGGCTACGGCGATTTCAAGACCGCCGTAGGCGAAGCCGTTATCGAAGAACTTCGCCCCATACGCGAAAGATATGAAACCTTTATCTCGGATAAAAAGCAGCTTGAAGATATATATAAAGAGGGCGCTGAGCGCGCGTATTACACTGCACGCAAAACCGCCCGCAAGGCTATGAAAAAGGTAGGATTTGTTATCTGATGAGTATTCTCGCAGGAAACACCCGCGTATGTGAACGCGTTGCTCTTATGACCGCATCGCACCGCATTCCCCACGCAATATTATTGGAGGGGGAAACGGGCACAGGAAAGCATACTCTAGGCAATCATATAGCTGCTGCAGCGGTGTGCGACGGGGACTGTGCTCCTTGCGGCGAGTGCAGAGGGTGTCATCTCGCGCAGGTTGGATCTCACCCCGACATAAAATTGATAACACCCGAGAAAAAACAGCTCTCGGTCGACGAGGTGAGAGCCCTGCGTCAGGATGCGTTTTTAGTCCCTGCGCTGGCTTCACTCAAAGTATATATAATAGAAAAAGCGGACAGTATGGCCGCCGCCGCACAGAACGCGTTGCTTAAAATTCTCGAAGAACCGCCATCCGGCGTAGTCTTTATATTGCTGGCAACATCTGCCGAAGGACTGCTTGAAACCGTGCGGTCGCGCTGTGTTACTCTGTCACTCGTCGCTCCCGAACGGGATGAGGCGGCTGACTATATCGCCTCACACAATGATTTTTCGGCGCTGGATATCGACCGCGCGCTTGAATTTTCAAAAAACAATATAGGCGAGGCACTCGAAATACTGCGTACAGGAGCAAAAAACAGTTATTCCGCCGTGGCGGATAAACTTCTTATGGGGATAAACGGCTCAACGGCATACGATATGCTTTTTACTCTGCGCTCCTTTGAACGTGACCGTTCTACCGTAACGGCAATTCTTGACGAGTTGCTTTATAAAATATCGGCTCTGCTCAGAGAAAGCTATTATACCCATATTCGCGAGGGGCTTTCGCGCGAACAGCTTGTTACCCTTTACGAGATCACGCGTGAGCTTAAAGCGCGAAACGAAAACAATGTAAACCTTATGCTTCTTTTTGCTGATCTTTGCAATGAGTATAAGTCTGTAATAGATAATTAGGAGGATAATATGACTGAGGTCATCGGTGTAAAATTCAAACCCGAGGGTCGCGTATATTTTTTCGATCCCGACGGGCATAAACTTAAAAACGGAGATCATGTTATCGTTGAGACCGCACGCGGACTTGAATGCGGCGTTATTGCCGAAGAAAACCGCGAGGTTTCGGATGACAAGATAGTAAAGCCGCTTAAAAAGCTTGTACGTGTTGCAACCGAAGAGGATATAAAACGCGCACAGCAAAACCGTGAGAAAGAGAAGCAGGCATTTACTACCTGCGAAAAAATGATATTGGACCACAAATTAGAAATGAAGCTTGTTGACGTAGAATATTCTTTTGACGGAAGCAAGATACTTTTCTACTTTACCGCCGACGGCAGGGTCGATTTCCGCGATCTGGTAAAGGATCTGGCGTCGACCTACCATACAAGGATCGAACTGCGTCAAATAGGCGTGCGCGATGAAGCAAAAATGCTCGGCGGTCTGGGCATCTGCGGTCAGCCTTTTTGTTGTTCGAGATTTCTTGACGACTTCCAGCCTGTTTCAATAAAAATGGCAAAGGAGCAGGGCCTCTCGCTGAATCCCACCAAGATCTCCGGTTGTTGCGGCAGACTTATGTGCTGTCTTAAGTATGAGCAGGATGCATACGAATATCTGCTCTCATTCACACCGCGCGTCGGTTGGACCGTACGCACCCCATCGGGTGACGGCGTTGTGCTTGACTCCAACCCGCTGACCGGAGCACTGCTCGTCCGCATCGGAAGTGATGAGGGAACGGCACCTGTAAAGGTTATGCGTGAGGATGTTAAGGTGCTGCGCAAAACGCGCCAAAGCAAAAAAGATGATGCCGATATACAAATAGAAGAATAAAAGTCTTGCATTTTGGCAATTTAGTTGTTACAATATACACATAACAATGTATGGAGGTGTATACCGATGGCATATAAAATTACTGAAGAATGCATCAGCTGCGGTGCTTGCGCTGCTGCTTGCCCCTGCGAGGCTATCTCCGAAGGTGATGAGCGTTTTGTAATCGACGCTGAAAAGTGCATCGACTGCGGTTCTTGCGCAGCCGGCTGCCCGGTAGAGGCTATTGTTGCCGAATAATCGGCGTACATAAAAAGGGTGGGGTATCCCACCCTTTTTGATTGTCCATACTCAATGGGGAAATAGATAAGGAGAAATTAAAATGGAAAAAACCGTACTTGTAGAAATTTCCGCACGCCATGTGCATGTAAGTGAAAAGGATCTCGCAATACTTTTCGGTGAGGGACATGCCCTTACCCCTAAGAAGGATCTTTCCCAGCCGGGACAGTTTGCCTGTGCCGAGAAGGTTCAGGTAGTAGGCCCCAAGGGCACCTTGAACGCATCTATCTTAGGACCCGTCCGTCCCGACACTCAGGTTGAGCTGTCGCTGACCGATGCACGCACCATCGGCATCACTGTTCCCGTCCGCGAATCGGGCGATATTAAGGGCAGTGCAGGCTGCAAACTCGTTGGTCCTTGCGGCGAAGTCGAGCTTGAGATCGGTGCTATTGCGGCAAAGCGCCACATACATATGACCACAGCCGATGCCGAAAAGTATGAGCTTAAGGACACTCAGGTAGTTAAGGTTGCCGTTAAGACCGAAGGCAGAAGCCTTATATTCGACGATGTAGTAGTAAGAGTAAGCGACAAGTTTGCACTTGCAATGCACATAGATACCGACGAGGCTAACGCAGCAGCCGTGCCCGGCAGCTGCACCGGTATCATCCTTGACTAATATCGGGCTTTACATCCACACGCCGTTTTGCAGTCAAAAATGCAATTATTGCGATTTTTACTCCTTCCCTGCAAGCCACGGCGATTTTGACCTGTATACAAAACGGGTTACAGACGAAATAATACGATGGGGCGCGCGGATTGCGCGTCCCATTGATTCATTATACCTCGGCGGAGGTACGCCTACCCTTCTTGGCGGCGAAAACATTGCAAAAACAGTCAAGTCGGCTAAGGGCGCTTTCGGTATGAACGATGCCGAGATAACGCTGGAATGTAATCCCGCCGATGACCTTGAGAGAACGCTTTATCTGGCGGCGAAGGCAGGTGTCAACCGTTTGTCCGTCGGCGTGCAAAGCGGCATTGAACACGAGCTTCGCATGCTCGGGCGCCGCCACGGCACGAGCGAAGTAGCCTCGACGCTTAAAAACGCGCGCACAGTAGGAATAAATAATATTTCGCTGGATTTGATGATAGGTCTGCCGGACAGCGACCTTTCCACCGTTCGCCGATCGCTTGATTTCGTGCTCTCGCACGAGCCAAAGCACGTTTCGGTTTACATTTTAAAGCTTGAGGCCGACACACCGTTCGGCCGAAATCCGCCAGCACTTCCCGATGACGACGCAGTAGCAGAGCAATACCTGTTTACCATAGAGCACCTTGAAAAGAACGGAATTTTTCAGTACGAAATTTCCAACTTTGCGATACCTTCATTTGAAAGCCGCCACAACACCCGCTATTGGGATTGCCGAGAATACTTAGGAATAGGACCCGCCGCTCATTCCTTTCTAGACGGCAGACGGTTTTATTATCCGCGTGAATACCGCAAATTTATTGAGGGGTGCGCTACCGTGCCTGACGGTGAGGGCGGCGACAGCAGTGAATATATAATGTTGCGTCTGCGCCTTTGCGCTGGTATAATATTTGAAGAATATGCAAAGCGGTTTGGTACATTTCCTAAAGAGATACTGCAAAAAGCAGGGCGCCTTAAGACCGAAGGATATATTGAACTTGACGGCAAGGGAATTCGACTTACTAAAAAGGGTTTTCTGGTTTCCAATGCCGTGATAGGAGAACTGATATGAAAAGCTACAGACTGCATCTTATACGCCACGGTATGACCGATGCCAATCGAGAGGGTCGATATATAGGCGGCGGCACAGACACTCCCCTTTCCAAGGAAGGACGGAGCGAACTTAAAAATTTATACGCCGACTACCGCTATCCCCGTGTGCCTTTTGTATTTTCCAGTCCGATGAAGCGTTGTTTGGAATCTGCAGAAATACTTTTCCCTCATCGCGAAATAATTGCTCTTGAAAATTTGAGAGAATATGATTTCGGCGAATTTGAAAACAAGACCGCCCGCGAGCTTGACGGTCTGCCCGCTTATGCCGCCTGGGCATCCGGACAGATGCCGGCTCCTCCGAGCGGCGAATCCTCAAAGGATTTTACGGCGCGAACCGTATTGGGACTAAATGAAATGATACGCATAATGATGGAACGCGAGGAATACGAGGCGGCTGCCGTTATGCACGGCGGAGCTATTATGATGCTGCTCGCCGCTTGCGGACTGCCAAGACAAAATCCTGTTGAATGGACCAGCGAAAACGGAATGGGCTACACCATTCGTATCACCCCCTCACTCTATCAGAAGACCGGTGCGGTAGAGGTCATAAGCATCGTACCCACCGACGGTGAGGATTATGAATAAACTGCGCGGAGTTATCTTCGACTTTAACGGAACGCTCATACTTGACGATGAGAAACACCTCGCCGCGTGGCAAAAATATGCCGCTGAACTGGGAAAATCCTTTACCGAAGACGAATACTTTGAAAACATGCACGGCAGCACTAACGACCGTATATACGAATATCTATACAAAAAGCCGATACCTGCCGACCTTTCGGGCAAATTCGGCGCAAAGAAGGAAGTTTATTACCGCGAGTTGTTTGAAAAGGATCCACCGCCGCTGGCAAACGGCGCAGAAGAATTGCTTAGTTTCCTTTGCGAGCAAAACATACCGCGAGCTATTGCGACCTCGTCAGAGATAAGCAATGTCCTGTTTTTCAAAAAGATATATCACCTTGAAAGATGGTTTGGCGATAACATTATCTACGATGACGGCACCGTCCGCGGCAAGCCTTTTCCCGACCTTTATCTTAAGGCAGGAGAAAAACTGGGCATCTCAATGGAAAGTATTATGACGATAGAGGATTCTCACTCAGGTGCGCGAGCCTGCCGTGCCGCAGGTTCAGGATTAGTCGTGGGCATCTGTCCGCGAGGAGCGGGTAAATTCCGCGGAAGTGAATTTACCGATATTTGTATAACTGATTTTACAGAACTGAATTACACAGATCTATTCTAAGAGGGGTGAAATGATGGTAGCCGCAATTAAAAAATATTTTTCGGGAAATAGAAACGATATAGATATGACCGGCGGCAATATCACCCGCCATCTTATAGAGTTTGCGTTGCCGCTGCTTATCGGCAACATTTTTCAGCAACTTTACAACACCGTCGACACTTGGGTAGTAGGTAACTATGTCAGCAACGAGGCATTTTCGGCCGTAGGCACCGTAGGACCTATAATCAATATGCTTATAGGCTTTTTCTCGGGACTTGCCAGCGGAGCAGGCGTTGTTATTTCCCAGTTTTACGGCGCAAAACAAAACGACCGAGTGCGTGACGCCGTTCACACCTCGGTTACACTTACGCTTATTTTGAGTGTTGTATTCACAATTATAGGGCTCGTTATGACACCGTTTATGCTCCGTATGATGGATACACCCGACAGCGTTTTTCCTGAATCAAGCAAATATCTAAACATCTACTTTGCAGGGATAGCCGGTCTGCTTATATATAATATGGGAAGCGGAATACTGCGCGCCGTAGGCGATTCAAGAAGACCTTTCTATTTCCTGGTGGTATCGGCACTCATCAATATCGTGCTCGACTTAGTATTTGTACTTGGCTTCGATATGGGTGTTGAAGGCGTTGCGCTGGCAACTATAATTGCACAAGGTGTTTCAGCTGTGCTCACGCTTATTGCACTAATGCGTTATAAGGGCTGTATAAGGCTTGAATTACGTCGGCTTGGGATCAGTTTTCCGATTCTTCGCAAAATAATAAGCATCGGTATTCCCGCCGCATTACAGTTGGCTATTACCGCATTCTCAAACGTGTTTGTGCAATCCTACATAAACCACTTTGGTGAGGACTGTATGGCAGGCTGGACAGCCTATACAAAAATTGACCAGCTTATGTTCCTGCCGATGCAGTCGATCGCGCTGGCAGCCACCACCTTTGTCGGACAAAATCTCGGCAGCGGCAGTGAAGACCGCGCAAAGAAGGGTGTAAACACCGCACTTATCATATCCACCCTGACAACGCTTATCCTCCTTATCCCGATATTTATTTTTGCTCCATCGCTTACGGCGTTTTTCAACAGCAAGCCCGAAGTTGTCGAGTTTGGAACAACGTTCTTGCGGCATAATTCCCCGTTTTTAGTGCTGTGCTGTGCAAACCAGATATATGCCGCGGCACTTCGAGGCTCGGGCGACAGCCGCACACCGATGTTGCTCATGCTTTCTAGCTTCGTTCTGTTCCGCCAGCTTTATCTCTTTATTATGTCCAACTTCATCTCAAACGAGATAATTCCTATAGCTTTTGCCTACCCCGCGGGTTGGATGCTTTGCAGTATAGCAACAATTATTTATTACAAGAAATCGGGATTAAAGAAAGTTCGTCTATAATAAAAAAAGCACCCTATGGGTGCTTTTTTATTATTTCTTTTCTTTAAGCAGATCGCGTATTTCAGCAAGCAGCTCTGCCTCAGTCGGTGCGGCAGGGGCGGCTTCCTCCTCGATTTCTTCCTTCTTTTTAAGCGCGTCGAGTTTTTCGCGGATCTTACCCATCAGCGCCATCATCATAAATATCGAAAGCGCTATAATAAAGAAGTCAACAACGTTCTGAATAAAACTGCCGTATGCGAGTTTCGCCGCTTCCTCACCCTCGCCAAGAACTATTGCAAGCTTGGTGAAATCCATTCCACCGGTGAGAAGACCCACAAGCGGCATAATTATATCATTTACGAGGGAGGTAACGATCTTACCGAAGGCGCCGCCTATTACAACACCTATAGCCATATCAACGGCGTTGCCCTTGAATGCGAATGCTTTGAATTTTTTCCACATAGTATTTATCCCCTTTCTTTTTTCATATTCATTTTACCAAACCAAACACTTTAAATCAACAGTAAAATGAAAAGAGACCTCTTACGAGGTCTCTTCCCATGAATTGAGGGGTTTGAGGAGGGGTCGTTATGAAAAAACCAAAACGACCATCGGTAAGGGAATTGCGGCTTTCCCTTTCCGCATTTTTATAATAACTGAAAAAAATGATTAAATTGTGAACACAGTTTGAAACAAAATTTAATTTTTTCCATTTTGAATATTAACAATGCGTTTTGTCAACCCTAGTTTTGGGGTGTTAAAGATGAAATATTCAAACTACGGAAAAAAGAAAGGATTCTTTGCCGGAAAAGGTTTTTATTTTGTGCTCACAGTCTGCATAATGGCGGTAGGCGCGGCGGCTTGGTCGGCTATGTCCACCATCTCGTCGGTAGATGAAAAGCTCACATCCAGCAAGTCATCCTCTATACCAAGCAAACCAGATACGAGCAGCACGTACGATGACGTTGCACAGTCGGTCAGCGACGTTTCCGACACACGCACACCGACCTCCTCGATCGAACAGGTATCTTCTGAACAGCCTGCCGCTACCGAACCGATATCCTCTGTGCCCGCCGAAACACCGGAACAGTACTTTACGCTTCCCGTGCGCGGAAACATAGGCAGAGGCTTTTCGGACAGCGAACTGCAATACAGCCCGACCTACGGTGATATGAGATTACACCTGGGTGTCGACCTGTTAGCAGAAAAGGGCACCGATGTAGTTTCGGCTGCCTCAGGCAGAGTCGTGAGCGTATCGGACGATTCACTTTGGGGAAGAATGGTAGTTATTGACCACAGCGGCGGTATCGTAGCTTATTACTGCGGACTTGAAAATACTACCGTCAACGAGGGCGACAGCGTCAAGTCAGGAACCAAGATAGGCGTTGTAGGCAGTGTTCCGAGCGAGTGCGCTGATGAATCGCACATCCATATCGCCGTTACCCGTGACGAAAAGTATATTTCTCCGATGGATCTGCTCAATCTCCAATAACCCGCCCTCGAACGCTTAGGGGCATACCCGCGTATCAACTGATGCGCGGGTGTTTTTATATAACAAAACGGCATCCGTCCAAACGGACGGATGCCAAATTATTATTCTTGATCCTTGCCGCAGCAACGTTTGTACTTTTTACCGCTTCCGCAGGGGCAAAGCGCATTCTTACTGACTACACCTTTGCCGCGTATGGTGCGGGGTGCTCCGCCGGTCTCGGTCTCCTCAGCGACCTTTTCTCGCTTTAACTCCTCGTGCTTACGGATACGAACAGTCAGAACCAAGCGTGCGGTTTGCTCACGAATCGTGTCGGTCATCGCGCTGAACATATCATAGCTTTCGTTACGGTAGGCAACAACGGGATCGTGCTGTCCGTAGGCGCGCAATCCGATACCCTGCTTGAGCTCATCCATATTGTCGATATGCTCCATCCAATTGCGGTCAACACTGCGAAGCAGCATAACACGCTCCATCTCACGCATTGCAGGAGTTCCGTATTCCTCCTCGCGCCTTGCGTAGACCTCCTTGGCACGGTTCTTTAATATATCTGCAACCTCTTCTCGAGAGGTGTTGCCAAGCTCGACCGGAGAGAAATGCAGATCGTTACCGGTCGTCAGCCAGCCTAAGAAATATTCGCGCAGACCTGCTAGGTTCCAGTTGTCATGAACTGCATCATCGCCACAGTAAAGCTGTACCGTACTGTCAATAGTATCATCCACCATCTTCATAACGGTTTCGTGAATATCGTCACCGTTAAGGACGCGGTTTCGCTGTTCGTATATCAGCTCACGCTGTTTGTTCATAACGTCGTCATAGTCGAGCACGCTCTTACGTATAGCAAAGTTTCGTGATTCGATCTTCTGTTGTGCAGATTCGATAGCGTTCGAGAGCATTCCGCTTGTAAGAGGCATATTCTCGTCTACGCCGAGTGTATTCATCATTGCGCTGACACGTTCGCCCGCAAACAGACGCATAAGATCATCCTCAAGCGATACAAAAAACCTTGTTTCGCCGGGGTCACCCTGTCGGCCTGCACGTCCGCGCAGCTGATTGTCGATTCGGCGGGATTCGTGGCGCTCGGTGCCGATTATGAAAAGGCCGCCTGCTTCGCGCACACGTGCTGCCTCAGGGGCTATTTCTTCACGGAAGCGGGCATACAGCTCACCATAAAGCTCACGCGCTGACTTGATATCATTATCATCGGTCTCACCGAAGCCTGTGGCTTCTGCGATTATCTCATCTGAAAGGCCGCGCTTTTTCAGCTCTGCCTTAGCAAGATATTCGGCATTGCCGCCGAGCATAATATCGGTTCCGCGACCCGCCATATTTGTAGCTATTGTTACGGCGCCGAATTTACCTGCCTGAGCGATTATCTCTGCCTCGCGCTCGTGGTGCTTAGCGTTGAGCACGTTATGCTTTATACCGCGCTTTTTAAGTCGGGCAGACAAAAGCTCGGACTTCTCTATAGTGATAGTGCCGACCAGTACCGGTTGACCCTTTTGGTGGCATTCGGCGATCAGATCTATAACGGCAGCAAACTTTGCGTTCTCGGTCTTGTATACCACATCGCTGCCATCGACACGGACGACCGGTTTGTTGGTAGGTATCTCAACCACATCAAGCTTGTATATCTGGCTAAACTCCGCCTCCTCTGTAAGGGCGGTTCCGGTCATACCGGCAAGCTTGTCATAAAGGCGGAAGAGGTTTTGGAAAGTGATGGTTGCAAGGGTCTTCGACTCGTTGGCTATCTTTACGCCTTCTTTTGCCTCAATAGCCTGATGCAGACCCTCGTTATAGCGCCGACCGAACATAAGGCGGCCTGTGAACTCATCAACTATGATTACCTCGCCGTCCTTGACGACATAGTCAACATCGCGCTTCATTACTCCATAGGCGCGGATCGCCTGTGTTATATGATGTGAGATAGTAATATTTTCTGCATCACTAAGGTTTTCGATTCCAAAATATTCCTCAGCTTTTTTAACGCCCGACGGGGTCAATGTGCAGGAGCTTGCCTTTTCGTCAACTACATAGTCGCCGTCAAACTGCTGGTCCTCGTCTGTAGCCTTATCGTCGGTCTCGACCACCTTGATCATCTTAAGTCCCTTTGCAAAGCGGTCTGCTTTGCGGTAAAGCTCGGACGATTCATCGCCCTTGCCCGAGATTATAAGCGGTGTACGAGCCTCGTCGATGAGTATTGAGTCGACCTCGTCGACAATGGCATAGTTTGGTGCACGCTGGACCTTTTGTTCCTTATAGGTTACCATATTGTCACGCAGATAGTCAAAGCCCAGCTCGTTGTTGGTACAGTAGGTTATATCGGCGGCGTAGGCGGCACGCTTTTCGTCGCCCGACATACCGTGTATGATAAGTCCCACGGAAAGCCCGAGGAAGCGGTAGACCTTTCCCATCCACTCCGAGTCACGTTTGGCAAGATAATCGTTGACAGTTACGATGTGAACACCCTTGCCCGAAAGCGCGTTAAGATATGCCGGCAGGGTTGCAACGAGGGTCTTACCCTCACCTGTGCGCATCTCGCTGATGCGGCCCTGATGGAGTATTATTCCGCCCAGTATCTGTACGGGGAAATGGCGCATCGAAAGCACGCGGGCAGATGCCTCGCGGCAGACGGCAAAGGCCTCAGGCAACAGGTCGTCAAGCGTTTCACCGAACGACAGTCTTTCCTTAAACTCATCCGTTTTAGCGCGCAGCTCTTCATCCGACAGCGCCTTATACTCCTCTTCGAGTGAGAGTACTCGCTGTTGGAGCGGTATTATTCTCTTTATTTCCTTTTCGCTGTAATTTCCGAAAAGCTTTTTAAGCAATCCCATAGGATCGACACCTCACAAAACATATTAAAATTATTATATCAAACTATACAGTAAAAATAAAGAATAATTTGTTAACTTGTATTATGATGATATATTTGTTATAATCTCATTGTACGGAGGTGATGATTTGAAACGCCTTAAAGAATTCGTATACAGCTTTATAAGCCGCAACTTTGTAATGTATTCCCTTATAGGCACTATAAATACACTCGATACCGCAATCTTTTCGGCGTTGCTCGCCTTTGTGCTCGACGAGCATATTTCAAGTTACCTCGGGTTTGTGCTTTCGTTGTCGGTAGGATACATACTTAACGCTAAAATAAATTTTAAGCACCGACTTGCTTTTTCCGAATATTTAAAGTTTATGGCATCCTATGTGCCTAACTTCCTTATATACATAGCCATCAGTACTATTGCAATAAGTGTATGGGACTGGCCGCCTTTCTGGGCGACCGTTACCGCTGCTCTCGCGGGTGTACCCGTCACCTACGCGCTGATGCGGTTTTATGCCTTCGGCAATAAAAACAACGAACAAAAATGCAACTGTGACAAAGACAGGACTTGAGTTTTCAAGCCCTGTCTTTTTACTTATTATGTTCTGATCTGATAAATCGGCGGCTTGTACCTGTGTTAAATAAAAGGCAAAGGATTTTTATATCATCATTTTGTTGAATAAAGTCAAAAAATGTGGTAAACTGCAGATATAAATAAACAAAGGGTTTTGAATATGCTGCATTTAAAAACGTACAGCGGTCATATCCGCAACTGGAAAGAGCTTTGCCTGCAACTTAATATCGACAGCGCACTTCCGCGTTCCGCGCGCGAGGAGGCTATTATTCTTGCCGCCTATCAAAAGTGGGGCGGTCAGATGGCGCTGCACATACACGGAATGTTTGCTTTCGCAATACTGGACGATACGACAAACACCCTGTTTTGCCTGCGCGACCCGTTTGGAACAAAACCGTTTTATTATTACGAAACCGAGGATGGAAAACTGCTGTTTTCTGACTCGATACGAGGCATTATGTCGCAAGACGGTTTTTCTAAAAAACTCAACCGTAAAATGCTGCAGATCTACCTTACTATGACCTACACGACCGGCGAGGAAACCTTTTTTGAGGGCGTAAAGAAGCTTCTGCCCGGTAGATTTTTAGTGCATAAAGACGGTAAAACCGAAATAACCCGTTACTGGCGGCCCGAATTCTGCCCTGACGACAGCAAGACCTTAGAAGAATGGGCAGACGAAATTCACGACACATTAAACCTTATTATGAACGAGGTCAAGGAAGACGGCGAATACGTTGAAAGTTTCCTTTCGGGCGGTGTCGATTCCTCCTATGTGCTGGCGGTATCCGACGCTACCGCCTGCAACTGCTGCGGATATGATGACAGTCGCCTTGACGAGTCGGGTCTTGCCGCGCAAACCGCCGAATTTTTGGATAGACGGTTCAACCGTTGTCTGATAACACCAGAGCAGTATTTTGACGCCGTACCCTACGTTATGTATAATATGGAACAGCCGCTGGGTGATGCCTCGGCCGTTGCCTTTGCTCTCGGTTGCATTGCCACCGCCAAAAACACAAAGATATGCTATTCGGGCGAGGGCGCTGACGAATTTTTCGGCGGTTACAATATGTACCGTAACGCCACCCGCTACGGAGATAACCTAAAGACCTTTTATGTCGGCAATACCAACATAATGAAAGAGGACGAAAAGAAAAGGATCCTTAAAAAATATTACGAGGGATTTGAACCTATCGACCTATTAAAGGATATCTACGAACAAAACGAGGGGCTTGACCCGCTTTCAAAAATGACCGACGTTGACATTCAGGTCTGGCTCGAGGGCGATATATACCTGAACGTTGATAAGATGAGCCGAGCGGCAGGGCTTGAAGTGCGTATGCCGCTAACCGACCGCCGAATTTTTGATATAGCTTCACGCATACCGTCACGTTTTAAGGTGAATGACGAACAAAACAAGCTTGCGCTTCGCACCGCGGCAGCTAAAGTATTGCCTGAGGAGATCGCATTCCGCAAAAAATTAGGCTTCGTAGTACCCATACGTATGTGGATGGCAGACGAGCGCTACAATTCAGACGTTGTTGCTAAATTCAAAAGTCCGTTGGCGGCTGAGTTTTTTAACACAGATGAAATAAACGCCATTCTTGATGATTACCTGGGCGGCAATTCCGACAACTGGCGCAAGGTCTACGTCATCTACGCTTTCCTTGTTTGGTATGAGGAATATTTTATAAAACGTTAAAAGAAGGGTTGAACTTAAAGTTCAACCCTGTCTTTTTTATAAAGAATTATTAAAACAACTACTCCTGCAATCAATAAAGCGCTCACAACTGCTATTATAACATATAGCGTAATAGGTGGTTTTTTAGTATCAGGCACATCTTCGACCCATTCGTATTCAATCTCGTCAAAAACCTCTGTACTACTCGTTTCTTCGGATTCACTTTTAATTTCTTCTGATGCGCTTTCGGCTATACTTTCAGGTTGATTTTCTTTGGTACTATCAAATACTACATCGTCGCACCCGTAGAAGGCTCCCTTTTTTATGCTTGTTACATTATCGGGGACGGTTACACTTTTAAGTCCTGTACAGCCTGCAAACGCATAGCTTGGGATGGTTTTGACATCCTTCCCGATTGAAACAGTCTTAAGCGAAGAACAGCCTTTAAAAACGGGGGCTTCTGCTGTTCCCATATTGGTACAGTTAATTGCGTTAAAACTTACGTGCTCAAGCCCGGTGCAACCCGAAAAAGCCTCGCTTTCTATGGTTTTTACGTTGCTTGGTATATTTATGCTTTTAAGTGCTGTGCAATCAGAAAATGCATGGTTGCCTATAAAGCTAACGCTATTTGGAATAATTATATCTGTAAGCGCTTGACATTGGGCAAATGTTTTTCTATTAATGCTCGTTATGCTGTTTTCTAACTTTACGGTTTTAAGACCGACGCAATCAAAAAATGCGGCGTCCCCCACATGGACAGTACTGTCAGGAATCGCTATTTTCGAAAGTGCATAACAGTCCGAAAAGGCATAATTTCCTATTCTGCTAACGTTGTTTCCTATTGTCACACTCTTAATTGCACAGCATTCAGAGAACGCATAGTTCCCTATGGTTTCTACGCTGTCGGGAATGGATATACTGTTAAGAGCAGAACATTTTAAAAAAGCGTAGTCGGGAATAGTTTTAACATTATGCCCTATGTTAACGGTAGTCAAGGCGGAACAGTCTTTAAACACAGGAGCAGACTGAGAGCCAAAAGTTGCACACTCGGTCGCATTAAAGTTCAGTGTCTCCAGACTGCTGCATCCCGAAAACGCACCGTCGCCTATGCTCGTTACTCCCTGCGGAACAGTTATATTTTTAAGCTGGGTACAACCGGAAAGCGCAAAGTCACCTATGCTTGTTACGCAGTCGGACAAATTAACAGTTGTGAGATTTTCGCAATCTGCAAACATATAAGCAGGCACATTTTTAGCGTTGCTGCCGATATTTACAGTAGTGAGCGCCGTACATCCGCTAAAAGCCGGCTTTTCCAAGGAGCCTACAAACAGACTTTCCTCGACGTTAAAGTTAACAGTAGTAAGTCCTGTGCAATCTAAAAAAGCCGACCCACCTATTTGCGTTGTGTCCTTTTCTATAGTCGCGCTTTTAATACCTGTGCAACCGGCAAAAGCCTCCTCGCCCACACACATTATGTTTTCGGGAATAGTTATATCGGTAATCTCGGTACAACCGGCAAAAGCGCGATCGTCTATGTGGGTGACCCAATAACCCAAAAAGAAACGCGGAACTGTAACACTGCCGCTTATAGCAGGATCAACATCGACCAGCGTAGCTTTTCCGTTGACTGCAGAATATGTAAAATATCCCTCTGTTACCGCTCTTGCAGTAATACCAAACAAGCCAATAGGTATTGCCGACAAAATTAATATTACGGTCAAACAAACCATTAACAATCGTTTCATTTGCGACCCCCATCAACTGCAGGCAACGATAACGAAAACCGTTATCCGTCACTGCTGATAATTTTTTCTTTGCAGTATATCTTTTTTATCCTAACGGGTCTGTTGCATTTTCTTGCAAATTCGATCATTGATTTTGCCTCGTCATAGTTATTATAATCTCTGCACCCTGCGATTACAACTCTTTTTGTGGGTAGCTTTTTCTTAAACATCACATGCACCTCAATAAAAAAGCACACCCCGAAGGATGTGCCGAAAAAGTGTTTATCCTAGGTCGTTGCTACACGAATAACTCCATACGGGAATTAGAGGAAAACACCTTTTACCAAGGTATTATCCCCGCACAGAGTTATATTAAATTCGTGTAGCACAACAATAATATCACATCCAACGTTTTTTTGCAACCGTTACAGAAGAGTTGAAATAAGGGCAAAAATCGCGTTACGCACTCTCCCTCAGTCAAAAACAAGTTTTGACAGCTTCCTCCCGGAGGGAGCCTTTTTTGTGAAACATTTAATACTTAATAGAAAATAAATATCCAACCGCAAAGCTAGTTTCTCTAAAGCCTTCCTCCGGGAGGAAGGTGGCATTTGCGTAGCAAATGACGGAAGGAGAATGCGTTAGTCACGGCAACTGCAAATATTTCGTTGCACGTGCTCCTCCAGTCAAAAACAAGTTTTTACTGGAAGAGCCTTTTTGCGGAACATTTAATAATTGATATAAAAAAACAAGGTTTGAGGCGAGCCTCAAACCTTGAATTTATAAAAGTTTTAAAACCTTTTTTGCGGTTTTTTTACTTTCTTAATGCCTCTTCAACAGCAACAGCGCAAGCAACTGTAGCGCCAACCATCGGGTTGTTACCCTCTCCTATGCCGCACATTTTATAATCACTTATTTAACCTTACAAAACCCTTGAAAAGCCCTTATTTTAAGCGGTTTTACCGGATTGTCTTCCCCATATTATAATCTATCTTCACTCACAATAATTTATGGTTTTTTAGATTTTGGGGTACAAAATGGGTACAAGCGTTTCGGGATAAATTTACCCGCATTCTTCTATGAATGATAATAAGTGAATCAAAATTATAGAGCGTTGTCTTAGGTAGACGGAAGTGCAATGCTCTCGTCTTAAACAAGGATTGGAGGACCAACATTGAGTAAAATTATATCAGTTATATCATGTAAAGGCGGCGTTGGCAAGACTACTTCTGCCGTAAATATTAGTTCATATATACATATGCAAGGTAAGCGTGTACTTGCTGTAGATTTAGATTTTCAACATAATCTTTCGAGGCATTTCGGAATACTTCCGGGTCACTTAAAAGACAAACCCACCATATACGATTTATTTATGGCGGCAATGAATGATTGCTCGGATGAAGAAATGTATGAGCTAATTCACCGATCCATAAAGAAATCCACAACCGTTGACGTCATTCCATCAACTGCAATGCTATCATCTTTGGATAAAGTTCTCCCAACTATAACTTGCCGAGAACTTATTCTCAAAGATATCCTAAGGCTTGTTGAAAATGAATATGATTACATTTTTATTGACTGCCATCCTGACTGTGATATTTTGGCTGTCAATGCTTTAACAGCATCTGACAGCGTAATCATTCCTGTAGAAGCACATCCACTTGGATTGGAAGGACTAGAGCAGGTAGAAAAACTAATCAACACGGTACAGCGGCGATTGAATAGCAATTTAAAAATCGAAGGTATTCTATTCACCAAAGTTCAAAGTAGGACAAACTGTTGTATGCGTATGCAAAAATACGCTAAAGCCAAGTTTGAAGACAGAATAAAATTTTTCGATGAATCGGTTAGATATTCAGTTGATGTGGCAGTAGCTCCGGAATTTGGGGTTTCTCTTCACGAGTTTATTCCGAAACATCACGCAGCACAATCCTACGCTAAGATAGCGATGGAGGTGATGTTCAAATGAAGAAATCAGACTTGGAAGCACGGCGCCAACAACTTAGCTCAATGTCTTCCAATCCGGAGAATGATTTTGATGAAATCGTGTCCTCTGCACG
>JAZOCW010000041.1:0-6145 GCA_045596705.1 Acutalibacteraceae bacterium | reverse complement strand
GTTGCATTTTCTATACATCGCGCGGCATAGGTCGCAAGTCGTATTCCTTTAGATGAATTAAAAGTTGATACCGCCTTTATGAGGCCTATAGTTCCTATTGATATGAGGTCATCCTGCTCGACCTGCCCGCTGTAATACTTTTTTACAATGTGCGCTACCAACCGCAGATTGTGTTCTATAAGCTTGTTTTTTGCCTCAGTGCTGCCTTGTTCCATCTGTTCAATAAGCCCGGCTTCCTGTTTTGCACTTAGCGCCTGCGGGAAGGCGCCAGCCCCTGATACGTGTAACGCTAGATAAAACAGACCTTTAATAACCTCTGACATAAGCGATAAAAGCATAAAATCATCTCCGCTTAATCTTATGCCGCTTATGAATGTCCTTATTATAACAAAAAGCCCTGCAAAAGCAGGGCTTATAAATTATTTACCTGTACTGCCGAAACCGCCCTCACCGCGCTGTGTGTCGGTCAATGCTTCGGTTTCAACAAATTCGGCTTGCATAAACGGCATAATGACAAGCTGTGCTATTCGGTCGCCGTTATTTACAGTCTTAGGCTCATCTGTGTCATTGTGTAGGGCGACCATATATTCGCCTCGATAGTCGCTGTCCGCCACGCCGACGCAGTTGGCAGGGCGAAGCCCTTGTTTAGCGGCAAGTCCGCTTCTGGCAAATATCGCACCGAAGTATCCTTCGGGTACAGCAACGGCAATTCCTGTTCCTATCTTAACAGATTTGTGCGGCGGAATTATTATAACATCGCTGTCTGTGCAGGCATATAGGTCATATCCTGCCGCGTATTGGGAACCTCTTGTGGGTATAATTGCATTATATCTTAATTTTTTGATCTCTATTTTCAATTTAATTCCTCCGTTTGCGAATCTCTATATTGCAATTATACAGAAACATTAGAACGAAAGCAAGGTAAAGATTGACTTATTTAGAATATTATTTTATTATATAAACATAGTTTGGAGGTCGTTATATGTATAGTTTTGATGCACAAAAGGTCTGCAATGACTGTATAGAGTGGATACGCGATTGGTTTAATGAAAACGGCAGGGACTGTAATGCTGTTGTCGGAATTTCCGGCGGAAAGGATAGCTCTATTGTTGCGGCTCTTTGCTGTGAGGCTCTCGGCAACGATAGGGTCATAGGTGTCCTTATGCCACAGGGTGAGCAGTTTGATATAAATTATTCCGTAGATCTCTGTGAAACGTTGGGAATAAAAAGTCTTACGGTCAATGTTAAAAATGCAATAGACGCGATTTTAGATGAGATTTCGGATAAACTTGAGATCTCGCAGCAGACCCGTTTCAATCTCCCCCCCAGGGTGCGTATGACGACGCTTTATGCCGTATCTCAGTCGGTTAACGGCAGGGTAGCAAATACCTGTAATCTGTCAGAGGATTACGTAGGATACTCCACCAGATACGGTGACGCAGCAGGCGATTTCAGCCCCCTCTCCAACCTTACCGTTCAGGAGGTAAAGGCAATCGGACGAGTGTTGGGCTTGCCCGAAAAATTTATAGAGAAGCCTCCGATCGACGGCCTTTGCGGTAAGACGGATGAGGATAACCTCGGCTTTACCTATGCGGTTTTGGATAAATACATTCGCGAAGGTGTTATTGATGACGAAAAAGTCAAGGAACGAATCGACCGCTTGCATAAACAAAATCTTTTCAAATTACAGCTAATGCCCAGCTTTAAATACGATCCTAAGGAGTAAGTAATGGGACTTTATAATATAGCCGGTCTCAATGTCGAGATGGATTGCAAGGGCGGACTTGTCCTTTCGCGCTGTGCGGCATATAAGGCACCGGCGGATGCAGTTGCCGATATTGTAGTAGATGTCAAGGAACAGGAGATCGAAAAAGCACAGAGCGAGCATCCCGAAATGAACCATGAACAGTGGGAGTATATGATTTTAGGAACGGCATTTTACCGTAAGTTGATCAACTTTGACGGTATGATGCTTCACGCGTCGGCGGTCGTCGTTGATGGTAAAGCCTATCTGTTTTCTGCGCCCAGCGGCACAGGTAAATCTACTCATACTTCTTTGTGGCTTCGTCTGTTTGGTGATAGGGCATATATAATAAATGATGATAAACCTGCCATTCGCCTGGAAGACGGAAGATTTTATGTCTATGGCACACCTTTTAGCGGTAAACATGATATAAGCCGCAACACGCGCACAGAGTTGGGCGGTATTTGTTTTATAAGCCAAGCGCATGAAAATAAAATATACCCCATGCCGGAGAATGAAGTTATTGTAAATGTGCTTGAGCAGACGATACGCCGACTGGGCATTAATCAAATGGATAAAATGTTGTCGGTGCTCGATAAGCTGCTGAAGTCTATAACCGTCTATAAATTGGACTGCAATATGGATCCGGATGCAGCAAAGCTATCATACGAAACTATGAGTGGGGAGAGGTTTGATGGCTGATTATATTGATTTTAAGGAAATGTTGCCGCTGATGATTAAAACCCTTGAAACCGAGGGTGAAATAACTTTTACGGTAACAGGTAACAGTATGTCACCTATGCTAAGCGGATCGGTGGATACTGTAACTCTTGTAAAGCCGATATTTCCTCTTAAAAAATATGATATACCTTTTTACAGCCGCGGCGACGGTAAGCTAATACTTCATCGAATAGTTGCGGTTCATAATGATAGCTACATAATTCGCGGCGATAATTGCTCATATACTGAAACCGATATTACTAATGATAATATAATCGCTTTAGTCAGCTCTTTTACACATAAAGGTAAGTTGCATACAGTTAATGAAATAGGATATCGATTATACTGTGCTTTATGGTGTAACGCTTTTTCGTTTTTGATCCGAAAGCGTGTTTTTGCGCGTATAAGGCGCATACCTTCAAAAATCAAAAGATTACTATCAAAAAAATAAAATCCCCTCTGCTCGGCAGAAGGGATTTTTTATTTTTATCGTTCCTCTCTGAAGTAGGAGAGACCTAAATGCGCAGGCGGCAAAGTTTCACGCTTTTTGCGCATGCTTGTTATGATGAGCACTATTAGGGTAACGATATAAGGAAGCATCTTAAACAGTTCCTTGGTTGCAAGGCTTACATCGGTTATATAACTGCTGGCTATATATAAAGCACCGAAGACAATAGAGCCTAAAATACCCCAGTTGGGTTTCCAGATTGTAAATATAACGAGTGCGATCGCAAGCCAGCCGATTTCATCAATGCAGTATTCCCAGTTGCCGCTGAGATAGTCCATAATGAATGAAAGACCTCCGAGACCCGCAATAGCACAGCCGATGCAGGTGGCAACATAGCGATAAAGCGAAACATTAATACCGGCAGCATCGGCAGTAGCGGGATTTTCGCCAACCGCCCGAAGCTGAAGTCCAATGCGCGTTTTAGTAAGCACAAAAGAAACAACAAGCGCAATAACAATAGCTAAATAAATCAAGACACCATGCGAAAGGAATATGTCGCCAAACCATCCAAGATCATCAGCAAAGGGGAGAGAAGCGGTAAAATATCTGGTACCCTTGCTGTAAACGGGTCCGGTTTGATTTATCATATAATCCGAAACACCAACACCAAAGGTGGTCAGTGCAAGACCGGTTACATTTTGATTAGTTCTCAAGGTAACGGTCAGGAAAGAATAAATAAGTCCCATAACAGCACCGCCGAGCAAAGTGGCGATAACAGGAATCAAAACAGCTAAAAGCGGATTGATATTTCTTTTAACAGCATCGAAATAAAGATATTCCGCATAACATCCGCAGGAAGCACCTACACACATTACACCGGGTATACCGAGGTTAAGGTGACCGGATTTTTCGGTAAGTGTTTCTCCGGTAGAGCCGAAAAGAAACGTCATTCCAAGACGAATCGCACTAACAAGAAAGGCTACCATTAGTTATTCTCCTTTCTGTTTTTGGAAATCAGTATTTTATATTGCAAGAAAAATTCGCAACCGATTATAAAGAACAGAATAATTCCGGTAACGATGTCGGAAATTTCGGTGGGAATACGGAAATCAGTCGAAACCTGACTTGCACCTTTTTCCAAGAATACAATTAAAAATGATGTAAAAATCATATATATCGGGTTAAATTTAGCAAGCCACGATACCATGATTGCGGTAAAACCGCGTCCGTCAACCGTGGTAGTGCTTATGGTGTGGTTGGTTCCCCCTACAAGCAACAGACCGGCAATTCCGCATATAGCACCCGAAACAATAAGTGTGCGAATAACAACCTTTTTAACATTTATTCCTATGTACTTAGCGGTGTTTTCACTTTCACCAACCACAGATATCTCATATCCTTGCTTAGTGGACTTGAGATAGATGTAAACCAAAACAGTTATAGCGGCTACAATAATTATATTGAGCAAATACTGTTGTCCTAAAATCTGCGGAAGACCAAACTGTGGCATTGGAGAGAGAACTCCCGAACCGTTTTTAACAAAGGTCTTAAGGAAGAAGGCAACCAGCTGAATAGCAACGTAGTTCATCATAAGAGTGAACAGTGTTTCATTGGTATTCCAAAGCGCCTTAAAAATAGCGGGCAACAGCGCCCATATAATTCCTGCTATAACAGAGGCAGCCAGCATTACGAGTAAAAGAAGTCCCAGCGGCATCTTATCGCCTAAGAACATCATTACAGCAACGGTAGCGAGGCCTCCTACTAAAACCTGACCCTCTGCACCGCAGTTCCAAAATCGCATTTTAAACGCAGGTGTTACCGCCAGCGAAATGCACAAAAGAATTGCAATGTCCTGAAGTAAAGACCAGATTCTAAGGGAAGAGCCAAATGCACCACTAAGCATCGAACCGTAAATTTCTATTGGGTTTTTCTTTGTAAGTGCCATAATGACTATTGAAGAAACCAAAAGGGCTAAAACAATGGCAATTGCACGCACACCGAAATTATAATACCAAGCCATCGGCTCGCGCTTAACAATATGAAAAAGCTGTGAGCGATGTTGCTTTTTTGTTTTTTCCATTGTTAAACCTCCTTTTGAATTTCGGAAGAATTCTTTGTCATCAAAAGACCGATTTCTTCCTTAACAGCAGTTCTTCCGTCAACAATTCCGGTAACCGATCCGGAACCTATTACTAAAATCCGATCGCAAAGCTCGATCAGCACATCAAGATCCTCGCCGACGAAAATAACGGCAACCCCACGTTTTTTCTGTTCGTTTAAAAGATTGTATATAGTGTATGATGAGTTGATATCCAATCCGCGAACGGGATAGGCTGCCATAAGCACTGTAGGTGAGGAGGATATTTCTCTTCCTACAAGAACTTTTTGAACATTACCGCCCGATAAACGTCTTACAGGTGTGTTGGCATCCGGAGTAACTACTTCCAGATCTTCAATAATGTGGTTGGCAAGATCTTTTGGAACCTTGCGCTCAAGGAATATTGATTTTCCTTTGCGGTAGCTTCTCAGCATCATATTATCAACAATATCCATGTTTCCTACAAGACCCATACCGAGTCGATCTTCGGGAACGAAGGAAAGCCTTACGCCTAATTCGCGTATTTGCATGGGAGTCTTATCGCGAAGATCATCCTCTGTGCCTGTCTTGGGATTATGGTATATTATCTGACCGTCTTGTAGCTGCTGAAGTCCTGCAATTGCCTCAAGAAGCTCGCGCTGTCCGCTACCGGCAATTCCTGCAATACCGAGAATCTCACCCGAACGTGCGGTGAAAGAAACGTTATTAAGCACCTTGACACCCTCGCGGTTTATACAGTTGATGTTCTTTACTATAAGTCTATCTTTGGGATTAACAGGATCGCTTCGGTCAATGTTAAGGGATATCTTTTTACCGACCATCATTTCAGTAAGCTCAGATTCGTTGGTGTCTGCCGTGTTAACAGTACCGATATACTCGCCCTTTCGAAGCACCGAGACCCTGTCAGACAGTGATAAAACCTCGTGTAGCTTATGAGTGATAATTATAATAGCCTTACCGTCATCACGCATTCGACGGAGCACAGCAAAAAGTTTTTGTGTTTCTTGCGGCGTTAAAACAGCAGTAGGTTCGTCGAGTATGAGAATGTTGGCACCACGGTATAAAACCTTTAATATTTCAACCGTCTGTTTTTCCGAAACACTCATTTCATATATTTTCTTTTGAGGATCAATAT
>JAZOCW010000040.1:0-5129 GCA_045596705.1 Acutalibacteraceae bacterium | reverse complement strand
ACCGATAAGGCTGCATATCCCGTTAACGCTATGGGTATCACTAAAGCTCTTGAGGAGAGGGTATCGGTAGCTAAGGCTAGAAGCAGCGGAAAAACTAAGATCTGTTGCACACGTTACGGAAATGTTATGTGTAGCCGCGGCAGTGTTATTCCGCTTTGGATCGATCAAATAAGATCCGGTAATCCTATAACTATTACCGAGCCGTCAATGACAAGATTTATTATGAGTCTTGATGAGGCCGTGGATCTCGTGCTTTTCGCTTTTGAAAACGGTGTAAATGGCGATATTCTTGTTCAGAAGGCACCTGCTTGTACTATTGAAACCTTGGCAAGAGCAGTAACTGAACTTTTCAACCCCAATACTGAAATAAAGACTATCGGTATACGTCACGGCGAAAAACTTTATGAAACACTTTTAACTAACGAAGAGTGTGCAAATGCCGTAGATATGGGTGATTTCTACCGTGTGCCGTCCGATAATCGCGGACTTAATTACGATAAGTATTTTAATAAGGGTGACGCGCAGAGAAACCCGCTTAATGAGTTTAATTCCAATAATACGGAGTTGTTAGATGTTGAGCAGGTAAAGGAAAAATTGCTTTCACTCCAGTACATTCGTGATCGACTTTCTGAGTTGGAGAACTAATATGAACATACTTATTACCGGTGCATCCGGCTTCGTCGGTAAGAACCTTGTTGAGGCGCTAAAGTGCATTCGTGACGGCAAGGACAAGACCCACCCTGACATATCTATAGACGAGATATACTGTTATGATGTTGACAGTACACCGCAACAACTTGATGAATACTGCAAAAAATCTGATTTCGTTTTTAATCTTGCCGGTGTCAATCGACCGCAAAATACCGAGGAGTTCTTAAAGGGCAATTTCGGCTTTGCATCGACATTGCTCGACACCCTTAAAAAACACGGCAACACCTGCCCGGTTATGCTGTCATCCTCAATACAGGCGACATTGATCGGTCGCTATGCAGAGGGTGAGTACGGTAAGAGCAAAAAAGCAGGGGAGGATCTGTTTTTTGCTTACGGTCAGGAAACCGGTGCACGTGTGCTTGTCTATCGTTTCCCTAATCTGTTTGGAAAATGGTGCAGACCTAACTATAACAGCGCCGTTGCAACCTTCTGCAACAATATCGCGTGTGATCTGCCTATAACCGTAAACGATCCAAAGGTTGAGCTTGAACTGCTGTATATTGATGACCTTATTGATGAGATGCTCTGTGCCCTTGAGGGAAAGGAGCATCACTGCGAGTTTGACGGTTTAAATACCGTTCTTTGCGATAACGGTCGTTTCTGTGCCGCTACCGTCACCCACCGTGTTGCGCTGGGCGAAATAGTCGGCTTGTTGGAAACCTTCCGCTCGCAGCCGCAGACACTTATAATGCCTGAAATACCGAGCGGTTCGTTTGCAAAAAAACTCTATTCAACATATCTTTCCTATCTACCCAGAGAGAAAGCCTCTTTCGCACTTAAGATGAATGTTGATGAGCGCGGCTCTTTCACCGAGCTGCTCAAAACCGCAAATTGCGGACAGTTTAGTGTAAACATTTCAAAGCCGGGTATCACAAAAGGCCAGCATTGGCACCACACCAAGTGGGAGTTTTTTATCGTCGTGTCGGGAAAAGGACTTATCCAGCAACGCAAGATCGGCACAGACGAGGTGCTGAATTTTGAGGTATCGGGCGAAAAAATCGAGGCCATACATATGCTTCCGGGTTATACTCACAATATAATCAACCTGTCCGATAGCGAGGATCTGGTAACCCTTATGTGGGCAATTGAGCAGTTTGACCCCAATAAACCCGATACGTTTTTTGAAAAAGTATAATTAAAGGATGAAACTAAGATGACGGCTGAGCAGGCAGTACTTCTTTCCTTGCTGCGCGCGGCGGTGACCGGCGAAAAGGTTATCTTGCCGGAGAATATCGACTGGAAAAGCGTTATAAAAGAAGCAAAGCAGCAAACGGTCTCACTTATGGCTTTTGATGCGGCAGAGTTCGTGAAAAACAGCATACCTGCTGAGATTTATGAACAGAATTTGCAAACGCTTTTTGTAATGCTTAGATCAAATGCACGTGTAGGTTATGCGCAAAGTGAGCTTGTAAAACTTTTAAATCGTCAAGATATACCGTATTTTATTTTAAAAGGCGAATCTTCAGCGTCATATTATCCGCGTCCGGAACTTCGCGCACTTGGAGATGTAGATTTCCTTATCGATCCTGCACACCGAGAAAAGGTAGAGCAATTATTAATTAATAACGGATATGAACGTTCCGGCGAAGGACACGTCTGTCATGTTGTTTTTCAAAAACCGGGAGCTAATCTTGAGATGCACTTTGAAATACCCGGAATACCTCACGGCGCTTTGGGTAACAGGGTGCGGGAATTTATGAAAGATGCTGTCTATTCATATGAGACTGCAGATATAGGAACAGGTGAGTTTTACGCTCCGAAAGCACCGCATCACGGGTTGATACTTTTACTTCATATGCAGCATCATATGCTTGGTGAGGGACTGGGACTAAGACACCTGTGTGATTGGGCGTGTTTTGTAAGCAAAACCGACGGCCAACCTTTTTGGGAAGATATTTTGATACCGCTTTTGGATCAAATAGGTATGCTTACATATGCCTCTGTTATTACTAAAACCTGCTCTATGTATTTAGGAACTCCTTGCCCTGAGTGGGCATCGCAGGCTGATGACCTGATCTGTAAAGAAATAATAGAAGATATTCTCGACAGTGGTAATTTCGGCCGAAAAGATGAGCAACGGATAAAAAGCGGAATGTTAATATCTAATCGTGGCAAAGACGGTATGAATCACGGAAAATGGTATTATGCTTATCAGGTTATGCGTACCGCTGTAAAAGACAATTATCCAATAGTGAATCGCTATCCTTTGCTTTATCCTATCTTTTTGATTTATCGAACATTGAGATATGTTGTGATGGTTTTAACCGGAAAAAGAGTTTCAGTTCATAAAGCTATTCCGCAAGCAAATAAAAGAAAATCAATATATGAAAAACTGCATATTTTTGAGGTGGAAAAATGAGTACAAACATCAAGCTTGATTACAGTGACATTAAATTTAAGGATAACGGTAAATTGAAGTTGCTGGTAATCGTCGGTACACGTCCGGAGATAATCCGTCTTGCAGCCGTTATTAATAAGTGTCGTGAATATTTTGACTGTATTCTCGCTCATACCGGCCAAAACTATGACTATAACCTCAACGGTGTATTCTTTAAGGATTTGAAGCTTGACGACCCTGAGGTATATATGGATGCGGTAGGCGACGATCTCGGAGCAACTGTTGGTAACATAATCAACTGTTCATATAAGCTTATGAGCCAGATAAAACCCGACGCACTGCTTATCCTAGGCGATACTAATTCCTGTCTGTCGGCTATATCTGCAAAGCGTCTGCATATTCCGATATTCCATATGGAGGCAGGTAACCGATGCAAGGATGAATGTTTGCCTGAGGAGACCAACCGCAGGATAGTTGACATAATATCGGATGTTAATCTTGCTTATTCTGAGCATGCCCGTCGTTATCTCGCCGATTGCGGCTTGCCTAAGGAGCGTACATATGTTACCGGTTCTCCAATGGCAGAGGTTTTACATAGTAATCTTGCCGATATTGAGGCATCAGACGTTCATGAATGTCTGGGACTTGAGAAGGGCAAATATATTCTGCTTTCGGCCCATCGTGAGGAGAATATCGACACCGAGAAAAATTTCCTCTCGCTTTTCGGTGCTATTAATAAGATTGCCGAAAAGTATGATATGCCTATACTCTATTCGTGCCATCCGCGTTCTAAAAAGCGCCTTGAGGAAAGCGGATTTAAGCTTGATAAGCGCGTAATTCGCCACGATCCGCTCGGCTTCCACGATTACAACTGCCTGCAAATGAACGCATATGCAGTTGTATCTGACAGCGGTACTTTGCCTGAGGAAAGTAGCTTTTTCACAAGTATAGGAAAGCCTTTCCCTGCAGTGTGCATCCGTACCTCGACCGAGCGTCCGGAAGCACTTGATAAAGCCTGCTTCGTTTTGGCGGGCATTGACGAGAAATCGCTCGTTCAGGCTGTTGATGTCGCAATTGCAATGAATGGTAATTCTCACAACGGTGTTCCCGTACCCGATTATGTCGAGGAAAATGTCTCTACCAAGGTGGTAAAGATTATTCAGTCCTATACCGGTGTTGTAAACAAGATGGTGTGGAGAAAGTTTTAAATTTAAACAGCTATGCCCGAAATGGGTATAGCTGTTTTTGTATTTTTTGAATATTGTCTCCCCAAAATACAAATATTAACATATAAAAGGGGAGAACGCTATGCCGTCAAGACTTAATAAAAGAACTATATTATTTGAAAACAAACCGTCAGTAAAGGGATATGCTGCCGTTGTAGGCAAGAAAGAGAGCGAGGGACCGTTAAAGTCGGAATTTTACCAAACCGCAACCGATGATACCTTCGGTCAGAAATCCTTTGAACGTGCCGAAAGTCAGCTTCAGCGCTTAGCGGTTATAGGTGCACTCAAGCGTGCCGGTATGACACCCAAGGATATCGACTGCATTTTTGCAGGCGATCTTTTAAATCAGTGTATAGGAAGTAGTTTTGGACTTAAAGATCTCGGTATACCGTTTGTAGGTCTTTACGGCGCCTGCTCAACAATGGCACTAAGTATTATTAATGCAGCGCTGTATGTTGACAGCGGTGCGGCACAGCGAACCGTAGCGGTTACTTCATCGCATTTCTGTTCCGCTGAACGGCAGTACCGTTTTCCGCTTGAATACGGCGCTCAACGTCCTCCTACAGCGCAATGGACGGTAACAGGTAGCGGTGCAGCGGTACTGTGCAGGGGAGAAAAGCTGCCCTATATACATTCAGCAACTATAGGGGAGATACAGGATCTCGGTGTTAAGGACGCCAATAATATGGGTGCGGCAATGGCCCCTGATGATGTTAAAATAAGACCATACCCAAAGTTAGAGGGTATGGTCTTTTTCTACACACAAATCCAGTATTTAAGGGGGTTGCGAGCACTTTTTAAGTGATTATAGGTGCATAAAAAACACAGAAAACACCGCAATAGAGTGTAGGTAA
>JAZOCW010000039.1:0-4947 GCA_045596705.1 Acutalibacteraceae bacterium | reverse complement strand
GTGCGAGAATGTACTTTTCGTTGCCTGCCTGACGCGCCATCTCGTGAACAAGGGGGATACCCTTGGCTTCGGCGGTGATGATGTAGTCGTATGCGGGGGCTTTTTTCAGAAGCTCTGCGGCGCAGGCGACGGTCAGCTCAGGGTCACCGAAAATAACGAAGCCTGCGATATACAAAGAGTCTGTTACCTTGCAGATGGGAAGGTCGCGCTCGAGTCCTGCAATCGTCATGCGATGAAACATGGAAAACCGCTCCTTTTCACATAAAAATCTATTTTTATTATACCGATAGGGGAGAAAATTGTCAAGATTTATACATCACGACGACCCATAGAGGGCTTCGGCTTGATGTCACCCGCCTTGGTCAGTGCCCACTTGGTCAGGATCGGGCCGACCAGCTCATAGATCAGCACGGAGAACAGGACGATGTTTCGGATCATTGCGCCTTCTTCGCCGAATTGTGCGGCGACGGTAACGGACATACCAAGTGCAACGCCTGCCTGCGGCAGTAGCGTTATGCCGAGATATTTACATATCTGCGGACTGCATTTTGTAAGCCTTGCACTGAACATCGCACCGAAATATTTACCGAATGAACGCGAGATTATATAAGCTACACCTATTATGACTATCGCTATATCGGTAAAAACGCTGAGCTCAAGTTCTGCACCGCTGATAACAAAGAACAGTGCAAACAACGGTGACGTCCACTTGTCGGATGCTGCCATAAGATCGTGCGAGAGCGGACATATATTACAGAACACCGTACCAAGCATCATACAAACGAGCAGTGATGAGAACTGAATATGTACCGGACCGATATGAAAATCGAGCATTGATAGCGAGGCGGTGAGGAATACGGCGCCGATCGTAAGATTTAAACGGTTGGTGTTGGAGTTGAAAAGCTTTTCAAGCATGGTCAGTACCCAACCCATTACGGCACCCAACAACAAAGAGCAAGCAATTTCCACTACCGGGTTTACTATTATAGAAACCATATCCACCGAGCCGCTGACGAGTGTTTTTGCAATTCCGAAAGACACGGCGAAAACTACAAGTCCGACTGCGTCATCCAGCGCTACTATAGGTAACAGCAGCTTGGTCAGCGGGCCTTTGGCCTTGTACTGACGCACTACCATCAAGGTTGCGGCGGGTGCTGTAGCGGTGGCAATAGCACCGAGTGTTATAAGCTGAGGCACTGTAAATTTATCAGGCATTGCAAGATGAACACAAAACAGCACAAGGTCAACGACCAAAGTGGCGGTAACCGCCTGCAAAACACCTATAATTAAAGCTTGTTTACCGGTCTTTTTAAGGTCGGATATTCTAAATTCATTACCTATTGAAAATGCAATAAAACCGAGCGCAACCTCTGACACAAGCGAAAGCCTCTGCACGGAGTCCGCGGATGAAAAGCCCAGTCCGTCAAGACCCAAAGCACCGATACAATAAGGACCTATCAACACGCCCGCTATAAGATATGCCGTTACCGACGGCAGTTTTAAAGGCTTAAAAAGCCGCGTCATAAGAAGTCCCGCCAGCAGAGCAACCGAAACCGATAATAACGTATTCATTCAACCAACCTCTTTCCTCAACAAACAAAATTCAAGCCCTGAAGAACTTGTCTTCAGGACAATGTTATATTTAATCGAAATATGTATTTTTCTGCCGTAGATAGTTTAACTCTGCCGAACACCAAAGTCAAGATAAAATTATAATAAATATGCGTTTACATTCGGACCCAAGGTATGATATACTAACAACCGATATTATTATAGCGGAGACTGAGATGGCAAAAAATATAAATATGACACAGGGAAATCCCCTTAAGCTATTATTCACTTTTTCATTGCCTTTGATGTTCGGCAATGTTTTTCAACAGCTTTATACTGTAGTTGACACCGCAATTGTTGGCAGGGGCGTTGGTATGGACGCGCTCGCCGCACTTGGAACGGTGGATTGGCTCAATTGGATGATGCTCGGTATTGCACAGGGCTTTACGCAAGGCTTTTCGGTGCGCATTGCTCAAAAATTCGGTAAAGGAGATACAGAGGGTCTTAAAAGGTATATAGGACAATCGGCTCGGCTTTCTGCCTTTATTGCGCTTATCTGCACCGTCCTCGCCCAGATAGGACTGCCGCTGTTTCTTTTGCTTTTGCGAGTGCCCGATTCGCTCTCCCCTATGGCAACGCTTTACACCCGAATTTTGATGGGTGGACTTCCCGCCGTAGTATTCTATAATTACTGCTCAGCCGTACTGCGTGCCGTTGGCGACAGTAAGACGCCGCTTAAAGCGATGATAGCCGCATCCATAACCAACATAGTACTTGATTCGCTCGCGGTATTCGTTTTAGGCTTTGGAATAGCAGGAGCGGCAGCAGCAACAGTTTTTTCACAATGCTTAGCCGGTGCTGTTTGCGCTGTTAAAATAATGCGCTCACCCGAACTGCATTTCGGAAAAATCCACCTGAGATCCGACCCCGATCTCGGTCGTGATCTTATAAAAATAGGTACGCCTGCCGCCGCAAAAAACATTATAATCTCGCTGGGCGGCATGGTGGTACAAACCATTGTAAACGGCTTTGCAATGAGCTTTATTGCAGGCTTTACTGCTACCAACAAGCTTTACGGTCTGCTTGAAATCGCCGCAATCTCATACGGTTATGCAGTTACTACCTATGTAGGTCAGAACTACGGCGCAAATATGCCCGAGCGTATAAAACAGGGTACCCGTTCGGCAGTTATGCTTTCGCTTGCAACCTCAGTAGTTATAGCCGCTGTAATGATAATATTCGGCAGACCGATAACAATGCTATTCATATCATCCGACAGTCCTACACTCATGGCTGCTGCCGGCAATACAGCCTATTCTTATCTATTCACTATGAGTATGTTTTTACCGGTGCTGTATCTGCTTTATGTGTATTTGGCCGCTATACAAGGAATGGGTAATACGGTGGTACCGATGATCTCCGGAATTATTGAATTTGCTCTGCGTGTCGGTATAGCGCTGATCATAGGTCTCACCTCATTCCAAAACGGAATCTTCGGCGCTGAAGTAGCCGCCTGGGCAGGGGCTACGATATATTTGGCAATAGTATATTACCGTATGCAACGAAAGCTGATCTTAAAAACGTGATCGCTTCAATACAATAACAGCAAAAAACCTTAGCTGCAATTGCAGTTAAGGTTTTTATACTTTAAAATGCCTTTTTAATGCTTCGAAAGACTTATCACTTATTACATGTTCGATTCGGCAAGCATCCTCTGCGGCTGTTTCCTCATCTACCCCGCAATCGGTCAAAAGCTTGGTAAGCAGCGTGTGGCGCTCAAAGATCTTTTCTGCCACCTCAAGTCCGTCAGCGGTAAGTGAAAGAAAACCGTCACTGTCTACCGTTATATATCCGCCGTTTTTTAATAGTCCGACCGCACGGCTGACACTGGGTTTGCTGTATCCCATATATTCACACACGTCTATAGAACGGACGCATTTGCTTTTTTGAGTCAAAACATAGATAGTCTCAAGATACATCTCGCCGGATTCTTGAAGATGCATATTAAGCCCTCCTTTATTATTATAATCTTAGAATATCACAAAAGCATAAACTTTTCAAGGAAGTATATTTCTTAGGATGTTTTTTGGAAAATTTTTAAAATTTTCTTGACAAATATTGAGTCCGGGTGTAATATAAAGCAAGGTTAGCAAGCGCTAACCTTATTTTAAGAAAATCAGTTAGTCTAGGCTAACAAAATACATACAGACTGAGAGAAAACATATGATGCCTCTTTTATTTGCCACAGTAGGCGAAGAATACATAATTAAGAAGATCGGTGGTCTTCCACAGGTCAAAAAGCACCTAGAGGACCTCGGTTTTGTGCCGGGCAGCAGGGTCACCGTAATAAGCACGCTCGGCGGAAATCTTATTGTTAACGTAATGGAAACAAGGGTTGCCGTCAGCAAGGAAATGGCGCAAAAAATAATGGTATGATTTTATATATGGTCTTATAATTTTATATTAAGGGGGACGAAGGTATGAAAACACTGAAAAACGTCAAGATCGGCGAGACTGTTAAGGTGGTCAAACTTCACGGCGAGGGTGCCGTTAAACGCAGGATCATGGATATGGGACTTACTAAGGGTGTAGATATCTATGTTCGCAAGGTAGCACCACTGGGAGATCCTATCGAAATTACCGTACGCGGATACGAGCTTTCGCTTCGCAAAGCCGATGCGGAAATGATAGAAGTAGAATAAAGTTTGGGGCTATGCCCCAAATATTTTTTAATTTTAGTTAGCACCCGCTAATCGAGAAAGTGAGGATAAGAATATGAGTATTACGATTGCTCTTGCCGGCAACCCGAACTGCGGCAAGACTACCCTGTTCAACGCTCTTACCGGTTCAAATCAATATGTAGGAAACTGGCCGGGCGTTACGGTTGAAAAAAAGGAAGGCAAGTTAAAAAAGAATAGCGACGTAGTAATCACCGATCTTCCGGGCATCTATTCCCTCTCCCCTTATACTTTGGAGGAGGTCGTTGCCCGTAATTATCTTATTAACGAGCGACCCGACGCTATTCTTAACATTGTAGACGGTACAAACCTTGAACGAAATCTATACCTGACCACACAGCTGACCGAGCTTGGTATTCCTGTGGTCATTGCCATAAATATGATGGATATCGTCAGAAAAAACGGTGATAAAATAGATATTGACGTGCTGTCCGAAAAATTCGGCTGTAAAATTGTCGAGATCTCAGCATTGAAGGGAACGGGTATTGCTGAAGCGGCTGATGCGGCAATAGCTGCGGCTAAAGAGAAGAAAAATAATCTTGGTATATTTCTTGCATTTATTTTTACCTCTCTTTGCGGGATAGTTATGTTTTTCGCCTTAAGGTCACATATTTTTCTTTCACTTTCCTCTTCTGTTCCCTTTCAGACGATAATCAAA
>JAZOCW010000038.1:0-38497 GCA_045596705.1 Acutalibacteraceae bacterium | reverse complement strand
AGAACATACACCGCTAAGCCCTATTACAAGAATTCATTTGTAGGCTGGTATGACAAGAACGGTTTATTCGTTTCCTCTAACCCCGTATATGCCACCTCGCTTGACTATCTTGAGGCTCATTTCGGCGGATACAATATGTTCCCCAACGGCGATTTTGAGGATAACGCATTGCCGCCTCACATCGTTTCGGACTATAACGATTTCTCGATTGCAGATTATGAACCGATAAATAAGGCAGACGGCCACGGCGACCGCTATCTTTTGATGAGCGCACCGTCCCAGAGAAATACTTCTAATGCAATCGCGCTTCCCGTAACTGCAGATATGAAATATATGCTTACCTTCCGTATGAAGGTTATGGATCTCGGCATGACAGGATATCTGCGAATTGGTTTTGTATACCAGATGAATGACTGGAGCGCCAGCGCCAGCATGGGCAAGACTTCACAGATATATACCAACGCAAAAACCGGATACAGCCGCAAGTATACCTCAGAAAGCGGCGAGCATCGTCCTTACAGCAACGATCTTATGTATCGCGACCTTGTAAACGACTTTGACAATGATTGGATAGATGTTACTATCCGTTTCAACTCAGGTTCAGATGCTTCTATATACGGCAGCGGAACTACAGGAACTGTATATCTCCTTTTGAGTACGTTTAACAACGGTTCCACACTAATGATCGATAATATGACCTACGGAACCGAGACCGCTGTAATTGCGAAGGCTGAAGAAGGCGGTACCGCTTCTGCCAACCTTACAAGCGTTGTTCCCGGAAACGACGTCACCTTTACAGCAGTCCCCGACTACGGTTCCAGCTTCAAGGGTTGGTATGACGGATCGCTGCGTGTATCTAACAAGCAGGTATTTACCACAAATGAATACACCTGCCTGACCGCACGCTTTGACGACTACAACCTCGCTACCGACGGCGGATTTGAAGCCGGCACACTCGGCGGCTTTACCGCACGAGTAAGCACTAACGGTGCTGTTCTTGAAAATGTTGCCAACAGCACAGGTAACTCTGAGTTCGGCAACAAAATGCTCAAGGCAACCGTTAAACAAGATGACTCACTTGATATTTCCCTGCCGATAGCGGCTAAGGCCAATACCAAGTACCACATCCACTTCACCTATAAGTTCGAGGGAGACTCGGCTTACAGAACCGACATTGCTCTCAGTTCTACAAACGTTTGGGGCAACGTTACTACCGGTGGCAGTGCCACTTTCTATGCCTCAAATGCCACCAAGCAAATTAGCGATAGCGGTATATTCGACGACCGTAATATAGGATCCTATTCAACCAATTTCGGTGACGGATTTGTCGAGATGAACATCATCGTTGACACCGGCACAGCACTTAAAGACGGTAATATGTATCTGTTACTCGGCGCTTGGGATAGTGCAAAAGTTCTCACCTCTGATGTAATCATCTATATCGACAATCTGTCGGTTACCGAGATGACCGATATCGCACCCGAGATGCTCGGTGCCTCGCTTATTTCGGAAACCACCTCGGCATATCCCGAAGGAACTATTTCCTATATTTCCAAGATCAACTACACCTCTCCTGCTTTGGGTGTTTCCGAGTTCGGAACCATCGCGATCCCGACTCAGCTCATCCCCGCAGGCACCGAGGTCACTCTTGACACAGTTCCCACAAACGGAGACGCCCTCAGCGTAGCAAGTGTCGCTGCAAGCGAGCTGAAGTTGCAGAGCGGTAATGCACAGAAGTACTATGCAACCTTCCGCGGAACACACAATGTTTTAGGCACTGCAAAGATCTCTGCAAGATCTTACTGCAAGCTTACCGATAAATACGGCAATGTTATCGGAACCTTCTATTCTGATAATGAGAACGCAAGTGCCAAGATCACAAACGGTACTTATAACCGTTCACTCAACCAGATAAAGCGTCTTATCGCGCTCAATCTTGTTAACAAGTTCGCAGGCAACTATCCGGACGGTTTCTTCTCTGATATGGATGTAACGCCGTACAGCGATGTTGCCTCCTCTGCAAGCACTCCCGACATCTCTATGGTTTGGAACTTTGTAAAGCGTAACATTCACCTGCTGAACGGCACTCTCGACACCACCGAAACAGACGGTGAAAACCTGATAGTTAACGGTGATTTCGAAGATACCAGCGCTTATCTCGGTTCTTACCAGAGGTTAGTTGTTGACTGTGAAGCTGACACTACTCAGGCAAAAAATTCACTTGAATATATTTCTTCCGAAAGCGGAATAACCGGCACCCCGAAGGGCAAGGGCGTACTTACTTACTATGACCCCGAAGGCTGGAATCTTTACAGCGGTTCTAACCAGGGCAACTACGTAATGGCACCGTTTACCAGCTGGGAGGGTGCAGATAAGTTTGAAACATTCTTCCGTTATGGTGATTCTTCTTCAGGTGTACTGCCCCACAGCGGCGACAGCTTCTTAAGACTTAATACCCGCTACGGTGTTGCCTCCTATATGGTTAAGGGCCTTGAGCCTAACACCGATTACGAACTGTCCTTCTATTGGAACTCTACGAACAGATCCGGCGAAGTTAAAGCTGCCCTTAACTCGGCATATGTTTATCCGTATTTGCGCGAATATAACGAGATATTCTCTATCTCCTCGCACAATAATACTGCTTGGAAAACATACACTCAGGTAGCCGATCCTTACGGCGATCTTACCTTCTCTGCATCTAACAGCAACTATGTCACCTCGGGCGGATATAGACTTTACTTCATGGCTCCGCAGGAGCGCTATCCCACAGCCCTTGAGTTGGAGAGCCGCGCACTTGCCTATATTGCAGAGCCTGTATACAGTAACAGCGAATGGCAGAAAACTACCATCAGATTTAATACTGCCAGCAACACCGATGTTGTTCTCGGTCTGAACTTTGCAACGGTCAACAATGCGAGTGTTGAGTTCTGTCTTGATGACCTCTGCCTTGTTAAGGATTCCTCAGCAGCTAACACAAAGGATGCAGCTGAGTCCGATAGAATCGTCAACGGCGACTTCTCACAGGGTATGATAGGTTGGGAAGGAAAGGCTTCCACCTACTATGATTTCCTCAGCTATACACAGGCATGGGGTTCATACGGAGCTACATTAAACAACTACGGTGACGGTATCCGCCAGACCGTAAGCGTTAAGCCCCGCACCTCCTACACCATGACAGTCGAGGCTAAGGCCGAGGATGCTGAATCGCTCTATATGGGCATTACAAATGCAGACGACAAGGCACTTAACCCGATAACCGCTCTTACCGGATCTACTCATAAGAAGGTTGGCGGCAGCGAGTACGATACTTACACTGTTCAGTTCAACTCAGGTGATAACACCTTGGTTAACGTTCACCTCTCTTCCCTTTCCAATTCCAAGAAGGTAACCGTATACAATGTATACATGGCGGAAACCGAAGAGAATATAGTACTTGACACCGTAGACTTTGAGAGTGACCTTATAGAAGTTACAAACGGCCTCGTTCCCGGAGCTTCTAGTGCCGGTCAGACCAACAAAAACTGGTATGTGATCAGTAACAACGAGAGTTCTGCCCATACCGGAAACAAATCGCTTTGTATGACTGCATATGCCACACCTACAGACGGTGAAGACGTTACAACAAACGACGGCGAAACACTCAAACATCCGCTCTATCAGCCTTGGAGTGAGTTCACCATCATTCCCGGTACTCATTATGAGCTTTCCTATTGGGTAAGAACCACCGGTGCTGATAACACTTATGACAGCTCTGTCAGAGTTCTTGAGATGGCTGATTGGGATTATATGCAGGCAATTGACAGCAAGACCGTAACCGCTACCAACAATTGGCAGCAGGTCACACACCACTTCTACTACAACCCGATTGAGAGTTCCTATGAGGTAGAGAATACTGTAAACCTTGTATTCTCGGCTAATGACGGTACTGCTTATGATATCTACTTCGATGATATCGTCTTGAAGGAGGCAGAGCCGCGCATAGAGGCTGAAGCTCCCACCAAGCTTTACACTGAGTATGTTTATAACCTCATACCCAATGACAGCTTTGATTCGACCGACGTTGATGCAGACCTTTACACTTCACAGGGTGCCACATACAGTGACGGCAAACTGGTAGTTTATGAGGGAACAAAGCTGATCATCCCGATCGAAACCCGCATTGAATACAACCACCAGCTCGCATCACTCTACACCTTTGCAGGTGAGGTATCCAATAATAATGACGGATACAGTGAGGGTTATGTAGGAATTGCATACCGCAAGTACTACGATGAGAATTACGGCGTTGATAACGCTGACCTTTATCTCACTGCAGACGGCTCCGGCGTTGCTAAGATAACCGCAAATGCGACAGGTACACGCACAGGCTTCTCATATGTAAGCCCGACCGTTGCTCCCACCTATCTTGTAATTGAGTGTACACAGGGTGCCATCTATATTGATAACCTTGCACTCTTTACAGATGTTCACGCATTTGAAAGTGATCCGAACAAAAAGTCGCCCGCATATGATTACGGTAATTTATCGAACGCGATCAACATGGACGGTCAGTCTGCACCCACAGGTGCTGTAAACCTCACCGTAACTTCTACAGTTGCTTCCCCCTACTTCACAGGTGTCGGCAAGACCGTTCACCACGCTGTTGTAAGCGACGTAATGGGACGTAACTACACTGAGGAGCAGATGAGACTTGAGCTTACCCGCTTTGCAAACGCAGGTGTTAAGAGCTTGCGTACTATGTTCCGTTCACAGTGGGCATACACGGGCGATATAAATAACCCGTGGAAATGGGACACTGATGAAATGAAGCAGTTCTACACCTGGTGTAAGAAAGCAGCAGAATACGGCATTGAGATCATACCGGTAATCTCCTGGGCACAGGGCGGTATCTCAATGGGGGCAACCTCAATACCTGAGGTAGCCTACCTCTACCCGCTCAAGCTTGACAATAACGGTAACGTTCAGTACACTATGTCTTGGGGCAATTTACACCGCGTTGTTGACCGCGATGAGGTTGCAAAGAGATATTCCGAATATGCTACACAGGCTATGAAGGCATTTATTGATAATGATCTTGACAACATCAAGTACGTTCTCACCTTCAACGAGCCGTCGCATACACACGGCACTCTGAACGATGACTATTTCTGGAGTGAAGGTCCGTATGCTATGGATATCTGGAATGCTACACACGCGCTTAACCAGAAGATGATAAACACCACCTACGGCGGAACTACATTGAGAGCACGCTTCAAGCTCATAGGACCGAACCAGGGTAACACCATGAACGCAGGTCTTGCCGGATATATTCTTGCTAAGGCTAAGGCTGCAGGATATGGCAACAACGGTTATGATTTCTATGATGTTTGGTCTGCCCACTATGTACAAAGACCCGAAACCTCCGGTGCCGCTTCCGATCTTTATGCTCAGCAGTATGAAGACTATACAAGAAAGCTTTACATGTCGACCTCCGGTCAGGAAGCTGATGAAAACTACGACTTCAGACCCTCGACTATGAAAAAGCCTTTCTGGCTTGACGAGTTCGCTTCAGGCGCATTCGAAACAACAGCCAACTATGATGACGATGTCGCACGTTGGTGGGGCGTAAGCAATGCAGGTCAGTTCGCTGCTATGATGAACGCAGGTATTTCCGGCGGTATTCTGTGGCAGTTCTCCGATGCATTGTGGTCTTATTCAAACGGCGACGGTGGTGACTTCAGTGACGGCTTCCAGATGGCAGGCACCATGCAGTCTGTAATGCGCGGACTGCAGCCGTACTACATCTACTACTCTACTACACTACTTACCAAGTACATGTCCAGCACTACTGAGTCCACCTCATATGTCTGCACTGTTGACGAAACGAACAAGGTCTACATCTCAGCGGTTGACTTCAAGGACGACAACAGATCGGTACTTGTTGTAAACAACAGTGAAACTGCAAAGACTATAAATGTCGCAATGCCTAACATCAATGGTAAGACAATGTACAGACATGTTTATGAAGCAGCCACTGTTACACCTACTTCAGAGGCAAGAATTCTTGATCCTGATAAGGTATTCACTAATGTTTCGACGAAAATCTATGATGCCATTCCTGCCGGATCTGTAGTAGTTTACACAACAATCGCAGAATAGGCACAACCTAATACTAAAAGACCGTCGGGGTAAAACCCGGCGGTCATTTTTTTGTTGTTTTATTGCTTTAAATATATTATTATATAAAGGACAGGAGTGATAGTATGATAAAAGAAAGTAATTTTGGAGAGCTTTACGGCGTTGATATAATCAAATACACGCTCGAAAACGAAAACGGCTTTTCGGTTTCGGTAATAAACTACGGCGCTACTATAACCAATATTGTCTTTGACGGCAAGGATGTCATAGTCGGCCACGATGAGCTTCAGGGGTACCTTAAATTTGACGGACACCTGGGCGGTACTATAGGACGCTACGGTAACCGTATAGGCGGCGGTAAATTCACCCTCGGCGGCACCGAATATGAGCTTGCCTGTAATGAAAATGAGTTCTCGCACCTGCACGGCGGCTATGTCGGCTTTGACCAGCAGCTTTGGAATGTTGTAGCACTTAATGACGGCGAAAGCCCTTCTATTTCCCTTAACCACGTGTTCGACGATATGGAAGAAGGCTACCCCGGCGAGTTGGATGTTACGGTCACATTCATCGCAACCGCCGAAAACTCGCTAAAAATCGAGTATAAGGCGATTTCCAGCAAAGACACAGTAATCAACCTTACCAATCACGCCTACTTCAATCTGAACGGATTTGACGGCGGTAATATACTAGATACCGAACTGTGGATAGATGCCGATGCTTATACACCTTACGATGAACATCAAATACCGACAGGAGAGATAGTCACTGTAACCGATACACCGTTTGACTTCCGTACTAAAAAGGAGATCGGCGAAGATATAAGCGCAGACCACGAGCAACTTCGTATCGGTTGCGGTTACGATAATAATTTCGTGCTCAATGGCGGAGTTGATGATATCAAGGTGATTGCATACTGTAAACACAGCGGAATTGAGATGTCGGTCAAGACAAGTGAACCGGCGGTACAGCTTTATACTGCAAATCATCTTACTACACCTATAGGCAAGGGCGGCGCGCTTTACAAGCACCAAGGCTTCTGTCTTGAAACGCAGCACTACCCTGACAGCCCCAACCACGATAACTTCCCGTCTACCGTATTACCCGCTGAAACCGATTTTTACAGCGTGACAGAATATATATTTAACAAGAGATAAAAAAACTCGCTCAGACATCTGAGCGAGTTTAATTTTTTATCCGCCAAGGTAGGCTTTCTTTACTGCATCGTTTGATGCGAGTTCTTTACCCGTACCCGAAAGGGCTATTCTGCCCGATTCAAGCACGTACGCACGGTCAGCTATGCGCAGAGCCATTTCGGCGTTCTGCTCAACCAGTAGGATAGTGGTTCCCGCCGCGTGCAATTCTTTTATGATATCAAATATCTGCTGTACGAGTATGGGGGCAAGTCCCATAGAAGGCTCGTCAAGCATCAAAAGCTTAGGTTTACTCATGAGTGCACGACCCATAGCAAGCATCTGCTGCTCGCCGCCCGAAAGTGTTCCGGCTTTCTGGTTTTTACGGTGTTTAAGACGCGGAAAACGTTCAAAGACCTCATCCAGCTTTGCTTTAACGTCGGTGTTATTAGTATAAGCACCCATCTCAAGGTTTTCAAGAACCGTCATTTGCAGAAATATTCGACGTCCTTCGGGAACGTGCGCCATACCCTTTGATACTAATTTATACGCATCGGTATGAGAGATGTCCTCATCAAACAGGGTTATGCTTCCTGTTTTTGAACGGAGAAGACCCGAAATGGTCTTAAGAGTTGTGGATTTTCCGGCTCCGTTTGCACCGATAAGCGCAACTATCTCCCCTTCGTTAACCTGAAGAGAAACGTCCTTAAGCGCGTGGATATTACCGTAATAAACGTTTATATTATCTACGTTCAAAATCATGCCTGTTCCTCCTTCTTCTTGCCGAGATATGCCTCGATAACCAGGGGGTTGGCCTGAATCTCCTCGGGGGATCCCTTGGCAATGACCTTGCCATGGTCAAGTACGCAGATACCCTCACAAAGGTTCATAACTAAACTCATATCGTGTTCAATAAGCAGAACGGCTATACTGAAAGTATCGCGTATTCTGCGGATGTTTTCCATAAGCTCAGCTGTTTCCGAGGGATTCATTCCGGCTGCCGGCTCATCAAGCAGGATTATGCCCGGTTTAGTGGCAAGGGCGCGCACTATCTCAAGGCGGCGCTGTGCTCCGTAGGGCAGACTTCCCGCCTCGGCGTTTGCCATATCTGCCATACCGAAAAAATCAAGCAATTCAAGCGCACGCTCACGTGCGTTGCGCTCAGCCTTACGGTAGCCGAAGGAATGAGTAACAGATGCCAGAAAAGATTCGTGCATTGAATTATGGAGTCCTACCTTGACATTGTCAATAACAGACATATTGGAGAACAGACGTATGTTCTGGAAGGTACGGGCGATGCCCATACGGTTGACCTGTGCGGTAGTTTTTCCGGCGGTGGGTTTACCGTCCAGCAAAATTGTTCCGCGGGTGGGCTGATAGACGTTTGTCAACATATTGAACACGGTGGTCTTACCTGCACCGTTAGGGCCGATAAGGCCGGAAATCTCGGTTCTGCCGATGGTGAGCGAAAGCTCATCAACAGCGGTCAGTCCGCCAAAGTCTATACCTAGATGGTGGGTTTCAAGAATCGGGCGCTTGTCAACATCGCGCTCGGGAATAATTCCGCGGCTCGGGACCGGTACCATTTTAGACATTCTGTTCACCCTCCCCTTTAGCTTTATTCTTTACAAACAAATTTTTAAGTGTAGCCTTTACCTTATCGGTAGTCTTATTACGTATGAGTTTTGCTTTTTCGCTGTTTGTTGCGATCATTACAACTATCAGCACTATAGCATAGATAAGCATACGGTAGTCGGCAAATTCACGGAGCAGTTCAGGCACCATATAAAGAATGGTTGTTGCTATTATGGAACCGGTGATATTGCCCATACCGCCGAGAACTACAAATACCAAGATGAGTATAGATGTGTTGAAATCGAACTTCTTTGCGGCTACTGTCGAGAAGTTCATAGCGTAGAGTGCGCCGGCCATACCGGCAAGTGCTGCGGAAGTAATAAACGCCGTAAGCTTATACTTTGTGATACTGATTCCGACCGATTCGGCTGCGATACGGTTATCGCGAATTGCAGTAATGGCACGGCCGCAACGGCTATTCACAAGATTGAGCACCACAAAAAGGGTGAAAAGTATAAGTACTACGCCCGATGTAAAGGTTGCGATCTTGGTTATACCTACTGCACCCTGAGGTCCGTTGAGAATGATCTTACCGTTCTCCATGCCGAGGGATGCAACATCCTTCATACTAATATGGAGACCGCTTTTGTCAATACCTACGTAAAGACAGTTTATAATATTGCGAATTATCTCACCGAAAGCAAGGGTAACTATTGCAAGATAGTCGCCGCGCAAACGAAGTACGGGGATACCGATGAGCAATCCCGCTATTCCGGCAAAGATACCGCCGATAACCACCGCTATAAGCAGTCTTGCAGGCTCGAATGTTACCGAGTTTTGAAATGATGCCGAAGCTACAACTCCGCAAAATGCACCGACACTCATAAATCCGGCATGGCCGAGGCTGAGCTCGCCAAGTATACCGACTGTCAGGTTAAGCGATATTGCCATTACTATGTATGTGCAGATAGGAACGAGCTGACCTGATATCGAGTTGCTTAAAAGCCCCAGTTGCTGGAGCGGGAACATAACCGCAAAGGCTATTATTACCAGACCGTATGAGTTAATAGCTGTGCGGGTGGATTTACTGAGAGACCTATATTTCTGCATAACTTACCACCTCACACCTTTTCACTTATCTTCTTGCCGAGCAGACCCGTGGGCTTAACGAGAAGAACCACTATCAGCACTGCGAAGACGATAGCATCCGACAACTCGGTAGATATGTAATATTTACTGAAGGTTTCGATAACACCGAGCAACAGTCCGCCGACCATAGCGCCGGGTATGGAGCCTATACCGCCAAACACAGCCGCGGTAAATGCTTTTATACCGGGCATTGAGCCTGTTGTAGGCATAAGCACGGGATATGCCGAACAGAGCAGAACACCTGCAATAGCTGCAAGAGCGCTGCCTATTGCAAATGTAGCCGAGATGGTAACATTTACGTTTATACCCATAAGCTCTGCTGCGCCCTTATCCTCCGATACGGCACGCATTGCCTTACCCAGTTTGCTCTTTTTGGTGAATACCGTAAGAGCTATCATTATTATGATACAGACAAGGATAGTTACAAGCGATTCACCTGTTATTACCAGATCACCGCCGAACAGCGAAACCGCCCCTATACCGACGACCGATGAAAAGCCTTTAGGTGCGCTTCCCCATATGATAAGCGCCGCATTCTGCAAAAGGTAGCTCACGCCTATAGCGGTTATAAGTACCGCAAGCGAGGTTGCCTGTCGCAAAGGCTTGTACGCCAAGCGCTCGATTAATATTCCAAGCAATGTGCAGACCAGCATAGCAATAATTATTGCTACTATAGGCGGCAATCCAAGCGAGGACATGGCTATAAAGCACATATAAGCGCCCACCATTATAACATCACCGTGGGCAAAGTTGAGCATTTTGGCAATACCGTAAACCATCGTATAGCCTAAAGCTATTATGGCGTAGACACTGCCAAGACTCAACCCGTTGATAAGATTTGTCAAAAAGGCCATCAAAACACCCCAAACATCATTTTATATATTCTAATATATAATATATAAATATATATAAAAAAGGGGTTGTTTGTCAACCCCTTTTTATTATTGCGATTTAATTAAAGACCAACGTAAGCGCCGTTTTCGATCTTCATACCCTTCGGAGACTTAGCAACCTCGCCGCTGTCGGACCAGGTCATACCCTCACCGGTGAGACCGTCAAATACAAATTCTTCGTTTGAGAATCTCTCAATGAGCTTATCGCAGATGTCGGAAGCGCTCATATCAGCGGTGATACCCTCTGCCTTGCAGGCCTCATAGATCGCATATACGCAGTCATAAGCGTCTGCTGCAAACTGAGTCGGTGTCTCGCCGTATTTTTCCTTATAGGTTGCAACGAAAGACTTGGTCTTTTCGTCCTCTGCGTCTGCAGTGAAGGGGGTAAGAAGCATTACACCCTCTGCAAGAGTGGTGTCAAAGCCTTCAACGGTAAGAAGTCCGTCAAGACCGTCAACGCCGAAGAACTTAACATCATACTGCATCTGAGCTGCCTGAGCAAGAATCAGAGAAGCAGGTGTATAGTAGATCGGGATGAAGATAAGGTCAGCACCGGCTGCCTTTACAGCATTGAGCTGTGCATTGAAGTCGGTGTTGTCGTCGCTGGCAAAGGCTTCCTCTGCAACAACGTTAAGACCGAGTTCCTTAGCCTTAGACATGAACTTCTGGTAGATTCCCTTGGAATAAGCGTCAGCGTTGTTGTAGATAACGCCGATCTTCTCGCCGAGCTTCTGCTCATAAATGTACTCTGCCGAAGCGATTCCCTGGTTGGGGTCGGTGAAGCACATCTGGAAAACATTTTCTTTGCGCTGGATGGTAACGTTACCGTCCTCATCGGGCTGACCGCCGATAACATCGGTAGAAGAAGCCGAGGGGGTAAGTTCAAAGATGTTGTCCGCATTACTCTCGGTGGAAACAGCTATGCAGGGCTGAGTGGTAACAGAGCCAACAAGAATCTGCATTCCCCAGTCCTTAAGCGCATTGTAAGCGTTAACCGACTTTTCTGCGTCATGCTCGTCATCCTGCATCTTGAACTCGAACTTAATGTCTCCGTCAAGAGCGTTGATCTCCTCAACAGCGATCTCAGCGCCGCGCTGAACAGCCTGACCGTAAACAGCAGCACCGCCGGTTATCGGGCCTATGCCACCAAGCTTGATAGCATCGCTGTCACCTGTGTTGCCGCCACAGCCTGCGAATGAAAGAACGAGGCAGGCAGCCATTAAGATTGCCAAAAACTTTTTCATATTTTTTCCTCCTGATTTATTTAATTTATCAGTTATGAAAAATTTTAAGGTTTTTATAAGCTTTTGTCAAGAGAAAATATACAAAAAAATGAAATGTATTAGTTCAATATTTTTATATAAAAGATATAAATATGATCGCTAAATGCATTTAAGCCGCCTTGAAAGTTCGGCTACCGGCAGACCGACAACGTTGAAATAATCGCCTCTTATTTCGCGAACGAGCAGTGCTCCCTTGCCCTGAATACCGTATGAACCCGCCTTGTCAAACGGCTCACCTGTGTCAACATATTCCTCTATCTCAGCGTCTGTCAACGGATAAAACTCAACCTCGGTAACGACCGAAAAGCTGATCCTTTCTTCTCCCCGGGCAATGCAACAACCCGTAATAACACTATGGGTTCTGCCGGAAAGCGAACGCAACATAAGGCAGGCATCCTCCCTGTCCTCAGGTTTGCCGAGCATACGATCATCAACAAACACCGCTGTATCCGCTGAAATTACGATATCGTCAGGGTGGCGCACTACTACCTCGTTGGCTTTAAGTCGGGCAAGATATTCGGGTCTGTCACGCGGCGGTATTTCGTCGGGGCATATTTCCTCGACCTGTGGCAAATCTATAATAAAATCGTTCGTAATGAGTGAAAGCAGTTCGCGTCTGCGAGGAGACGCCGAAGCTAATACATAGCCCATAATTTTACCTCACAAAATACGCCGTCTTTTGCAGACGGCGTAAAAATATTAAGCTAATTTATTTTCAAGGGTTTTACGAATTGCGGCGATAAACTCCTCACTGTTTGCTACGGTGCATTCACCGTCACAAAGTGCCGCGAGGTCGCCGGTCATAACGCCAGACTCGATAGTATCAATGCAGGCAGCTTCAAGCTTATCTGCAAAATCCATGAGTGCCTCATTGCCGTCAAGTTCGCCGCGTTTTTTAAGCGCACCGGTCCATGCAAATATGGTTGCAACCGGGTTGGATGAAGGTTTTTCGCCCTTTTGCCAACGGTAATAGTGACGGGTTACTGTGCCGTGTGCCGCCTCATACTCATAATTACCCTCAGGGCTTACGAGCACACTGGTCATCATTGCGAGCGAGCCGAAAGCGGTAGAGACCATATCACTCATAACATCGCCGTCATAGTTCTTGCAGACCCAGAGGAAACCGCCCTCGGAACGGATCACGCGGGCAACCGCATCATCAATAAGGGTATAGAAATAGGTAATACCTGCGGCATCAAACTTTTCTTTATACTCCTCGTCAAATATGCGCTGGAATATGAATTTAAAGGTTTGATCGTACTGCTTTGATATTGTGTCCTTAGTGGCAAACCACATATCCTGCTTGGTGGAAAGCGCATACTCAAAGCAGACACGCGCAAAGGATTCTATTGAGCTGTCCTTATTATACTGGCCCTGAATAACACCTGCGCACTCAAAATCATATATCGGCTGAGAAAACTCCGTTCCGTCCTCACCGTGGAATACAAGCTCTGCTCTGCCGGGGCCGGGTACGCGGTACTCGGTAGCCTTATAAACATCACCGTAGGCATGACGGGCGATGGTTATCGGCTTGGTCCAACGACCTACATAGGGCTTTATGCGCTTGGTAATGATGGGAGCGCGGAAAACCGTACCGTCAAGAATGGCACGGATAGTACCGTTGGGACTTTTCCACATTTCCTTAAGATTGTACTCCTCCACACGCTGTGCGTTGGGGGTAATGGTAGCACACTTTACGCCTACCTTGTACTTCTTTATAGCGTTTGCCGCGTCTACCGTCACCTGATCGTTGGTTTCGTCGCGGTAAGGCAGACCAAGGTCATAATATTCGGTATTAAGCTCAACAAAGGGACAGATAAGCTCATCCTTTATCATCTTCCAGAGGATTCTGGTCATCTCGTCGCCGTCCATCTCGACGATCTTGTTCATTTTGATTTTTTCCATATTAATTACTCCTTAATGTGTAGCATACCAGTTCATAAGACAGCCGGAAAGCAATATTTCTCTCTCTTTTTCGGTCAGTCCTGCCATATGAAGTGTTATCTTGGTGACTGAATCATTAGCTATTACGTATCCGTCTATCGACTCTTTGCCTTGCTCTACCGCGGCTTTGATGCCGGGTACAAATATGCAGTCACCGGGGGTATAGTCAAAAGCGGTGTCGCTGTCTATCGTAAAGGGCATCATACCCCAGTTAATGCAGTTGGAACGGTAACGCTTGGTAGCATATTCGTAGCAGATGTTTGCAGCACCGCCGAGCACTCTCTGACAGGACGCTGCCTGCTCACGTGCCGAGCCGTCGCCCGGTTTTTTAGCAAATATTACCGAGCCGACTGCGGTGTTTTTGAGTACATCCTTACCAAAGCCTGCAAGCTTGAGCGCGTTTACGGTAGACACGTCGGGATTGCCCTCAGCACGGCGGTTTTCCTCAGCACGGATGTCGGCCGTACGTGAAACATACGCGGGGTCACGGCGGGAAAGCGCAAAGGTCGCGAGTTTCAGCGGATTGGAGCGGTAGGACGAGGTCTCACCCGAGGGGATGAGCTCGTCGGTTGTGGTTACGGGGTCGTGTATTACACTGGCAAGGCGCAAAAGCAGATTGTCCGCCAATGCGGGAATTTTGGGCCATTCGGTAATATTGGGTCCGAAGTGAAGCTCTGCTTTTTCGTCTGCTTTGCCGAAACCAAAGTATACGCGCTTGTTATAGGGCGCGGCATCAAAAGAATACTTGTGATCTGCCGGTTTCTTATAATCAATATCTGTCGCCGCAGTGAGCACACCGCCGTTGCGTGCGGTAGCCGCTATGCTGCGCGCATCCATAAGCATAACCGCCGAAAGCTGACCGTCGCCGGGACGGGAGCCCTCACGGTTGGGGAAGTTACGGGTGGTGTGGCGTATAGACAGACCGTTATTTGAAGGTACATCGCCCGCTCCGAAGCAGGGACCGCAGAAACAGGGTTTAAACAGCGCGCCGCTTTCTAAAAGGGTCTGCTGTATTCCGTCCTTGATAAGCTCAAGGTTTACGGGTATGCTGGGCGGATAAACCGACAGTGAGAAATAACCGTTGCCTACCGAATGATCTTGGAGTATTGCGGCAGCCTCGGCAATATTATCGTACATACCGCCGGCACAGCCTGCTATTACACCTTGATCTATCATAAGCCTGCCGTCAACAAGCTTGTCCGTAAGATTAAGTGTGACCTTGCCGCCGAACTGCTCAAGAGCGCGTTTTTCGGTCTCACGCAGGATATCAGCGCCGTTAGCACTCAGCTCACGTATAGTATAAGCCTCAGACGGGTGGAACGGCAGTGCAGCCATACACTCGACCTTGGACAGGTCGATCTCTATCATACTGTCGTAATATGCTCCCTCTTTGGGAGAAAGCTGCTTATAATCCTCTGCGCGGCCGTGGGCGGCGAGGTATTCCTCAACGCTTTCATCGGTCGTCCAGATAGAGGAAAGACAAGCGGTTTCGGTGGTCATAACATCGATACCTATGCGGAAGTCCATAGGCAGGTTCTTGACACCGGGACCGGCAAATTCAAGTACCTTGTTCTTAACAAAGCCGTTTTTATACGTAGCACCGCAAAGAGCTATAGCCACATCGTGCGGTCCTACACCCTGTTGCGGCTTGCCTGTAAGATACACCAACACAACTTCAGGCGCCGGAACGTCATATGTATTTGAAAGCAGCTGTTTAACTATTTCAGGTCCGCCCTCACCTATACCCATAGTTCCGATAGCTCCGTATCTGGTATGACTATCCGAGCCGAGTATCATTCTTCCGCAGCCTGCCATCATCTCGCGGGCATACTGGTGGATAACAGCCTGATTAGCGGGAACGTATATACCGCCGTATTTCTTAGCTGCAGAAAGACCGAAAACATGGTCATCCTCATTTATAGTACCGCCGACGGCGCAAAGGCTGTTGTGGCAGTTGGTCAGAACATACGGCACGGGAAACTCCTTAAGTCCGCTGCCGCGGGCAGTCTGTATAATGCCGACATAGGTTATATCATGCGAAATAAGACTGTCAAACTTTATGCGCATCAGGTTTTCATCATCCGACGAATTATGCGCATTCATTACGGTATAGGCTATAGTGTTACGGCGTCCGCTTTTATCAGCCGAGACGGCGGGAACCGGCTTGCCGTTTTGCCATATCACGGCGTTTTTATTAAGAGTTATCATATAATCCCTCTCTTAGGTGTAAATTTTCGAATATTATATCATATTTTCAGCACGATATAAAGAGTTTTCATAAAATCTTTTTGACTTTATACACTTACTTTTTTAAAAAAAGAAAAATATAGGCATTAAAACTTGCGTTTTATGGCGAAAAAGTGTATAATAAAATAGTAATTTTTCACCGAATGGGGTGTTTTAATGACTGGCAATGAAAATAACAGTATCGGTTTTTCGATCTTTAACCAAGATGTGAACTCCGCTTATTCCGTTCCGCAAAGTGGTGACACCAAGCGCGGACTGCGCAATTCCGACGGAAGCGGCGTGCTTGTCGGAGTTACCGGAATCGGTAGTGTTCAGGGTTATTTTATGGAAGACGGCGAACGCGTCCCTATGGACGGTAAGCTTTATTACCGCGGTATAAATGTTATTGATATTATAGATGCGCACAAGAAAAACAACACCTTTGGATATGAAGAAGTCGCATATCTTCTGTTGTTCGGCAAACTGCCCACGCAGGACGAGTTTAAGCGTTTTAATACATTGCTCGCCGCCGCGCGCTATCTGCCCGATAACTTTACCGAGGATGTTTTACTGCGTGCGCCCTCTAAAAACATTATGAATCAGCTTTCACGTGCAGTTTCTGCACTGTATTCTTATGACGAGGATGCTGACGACACCTCGCCAGAAAATCTTATGCGACAGTCGGTCGAGCTGCTTTCTTGCTTCCCTTCTATAGTTGCCAACGCTTACGCCGTTAAGCGCCACCGTTTCCAGAATAAATCGCTTTATTTACACAACCCCAAGCCCGAGCTTTCGCTTTCGGAAAACTTCCTTCGCATGGTGCGCCCCGATAAGAGCTACACCGACGAGGAGGCAAAACTGCTTGATATAATGCTTATGCTGCATGCGGAGCACGGTGGCGGTAACAACTCGGCATTCGTATGCCGTGCGGTCTCCTCCAGCGGCACCGATACATACAGCGCTATTGCCGCGGCTATAAACTCGCTTAAAGGACCGCTGCACGGCGGTGCCAACGCCAAGGTTATGGAAATGATAAGTTTTATTAAAGAAGAGCTACCCGACTACACCAACGAAGCAAAGCTTGAAGATTATCTTGTTAAGCTACTTAACGGCACTGCAGGCGACCGTTCAGGCAAGATCTACGGACTTGGACACGCGGTCTACACCATGTCCGACCCGCGCGCCGGCGCAATACGCAAATGCGCTGCCGGGCTCGCCCAAAGTTGCGGAAGACTTGATGAGCTTAAGCTGCTTGAGAATATCGAAAGGCTGGGCTGCCCGCTTATAGCCGAACAAAAGAAGCTTACTCTTCCCGTATGCGCAAACGTTGATCTGTATTCCGGATTTGTTTACGATATGCTCGGAATACCCGAAGACCTCTATACTCCCCTGTTTGCCATTGCACGTGTTGCCGGTTGGTGTGCCCATAGAATGGAAGAGCTTATTTCCTGCAAGCGCATTATGCGACCTGCATACCGCGCCGCTATTAAAAAGGTTCCTTACATTGACTCGAGTGAAAGATAACGAATATCCACCCGTTCTGCGGGTGGATATTTTGTTTACAAAAAATACCGACCGACAAAAGTCGGTTTAGGTTGACATAACCTAATATAGATTATATAATAAATTTATATTTGAAAGGGGGAGAATATGCAGAAATTTGTTAAATTTTGCGCTGTTTTTCTTTGCGCTGCTTTGATATTCGCTACTGCGCTTTATAATCCCTTCGGCGGTATTACCGCGAGCGCCGAAACGCTTTACGGATATATAGACGCAACAGATGTTAATATACGCACCGGTCCCGGAACGGAATATAACTCCATAGGGAAACTAAGCAATGTACAAGTCACCGTGCTCGGCTCTGCTACATCCACTACCGGTAAGCTTTGGTACAACATTCAACACGAAAGCATCGGCACGGGATATATAATTGAGGATTACATTGAGGTTTTTTCCAGACCTACGGTTTCGGGTGACTTTGCACAGCAGCTTGCCGCATTCCCCGAAAGTTATCACGCAGGACTTACAGCAATACACGCTATGTTCCCGAACTACACCTTTATTGCCGATTATGTGAATATTCCGTTTTATGATGCGGTCTATAACCAGACGCTCGGACACCGCAAACTTGTAAATATGTCATCAGACGGTATTTCCTGGCGAGCGCTCGGTCCCGAAAATTATAATTGGAACACCGGCGCCTGGAATACCTACAGCGGTAACTGGACCGACGCCTCAAAAGAGGTAATCGCTTATTATATGGACCCACGCAACTTCCTTAATGTAAGCAGTATTTATATGTTCGCACAGCAATCCTTCAACACAAACCAGACCGAAGAAGGCATTGCACAGATAGTTAAGGGTACATACCTTGAGCAAATTTACAGTGATCCGAATGACACCGCCTACGGCGGATCATATGTAAAAGTCATTATGGAGGCAGGCAGACAGGCAAACGTCAACCCTTATGTACTGGCATCAACACTGATACTCGAACAGGGTGTCGGCGGCACGAGCGATCTGATATCCGGAAAATCGGGATATTACAATTTCTTTAACTACAAGGCCTCCGGCGACGATGTTATAGGTAACGGACTTGCCTATGCTAAAGAAATGGGCTGGGATACACGCTCAAAATCAATAATCGGCGGTGCTAAGCTGTATGCCGACGGTTACATAGCAAAGGGGCAGGACACCTACTATTACAAGGATTTTGATATTCTTGATTCACAACCATACACCCATCAGTATGCTCAAAGCATTTATGATGCCCGCTCCTCATCCGTCAGGCTTCGTGAATATTACAGCAACAAACGCGACCTGCCGCTGACATTCAGAATTCCGGTTTATACCGATATGCCGGCTACACCGCCGTCGCAACCGCCCGAGACCAATTCTCTTAACAACTACTATTTCACATCCATCTCGGTTGGAGGTTTGACCCCCGCATTCTCAATGTATACGCAAAGCTATTCGCTTTCGGTATACGGTGACACCTCGGTCAGCATTGCTGTCCCGTCGGGCGCATCCTATGCCGGCGCTGCGACCTTTGACCTTGCAGCAGGGCAAAACACCGTCACACTTCCTGTGAAGGCGCAGACCGGATATTTGAACTACTACACGATATATGTGACTGCGTCTGCAGCTTGCAGATTGACCGTGACGACCGACAAGCCTGCCGTTACACTCGGTGACATAAATTCCGACGGAACGATAAACACCGCCGACCTTGCGGCAGTAAGAATGCATATGTTGGGAATACGAATGCTCTCAAGCAACGAGCTTTTAGCTGCTGATATAAACTTTGACGGCACGATAAACACCGCTGACCTCGCAGGCATAAGACTGCATCTGCTGGGACTGCGGCCGTTAATGTAAGTGAAAGGAATAAGATATGAAACGTTTTTTTAAAACAGCTGTATGTATAATGGTTATAATATCGGTTATGACTTTTTCGTTGGCTATAAACGCCAGCGCGGCGTCTACGATAATTTCGCTCAGTTCAAAACAGGTCAAGCCGGGTGATAACGTTACCGTTACGGTAAAGCTTAACGCAGGCGAACCTATATACGGTCTGTCCTGCACCGTAAACTACGACACATCGGTGCTTAAATATGTTTCGGGTGCGCACAGCGCCTCAGGCTCTACACTTAAGATAGTCGATTCACCATCCGGTGAAACGTCCATTTCATATAATCTTGTATTTACCGCGCTTGCAGAAGGCTCCGGAAATATTTCAGCCTCTATTAGATACAGCGGCGCATCCTTGACCGAGACCGACGGCGGCAGTGCAGGTGCGGCAGTTACCGTTAAAACACCGACAGCTAATACATCATCAAGCAATAAAAATACAAGTTCAAAAAACACTACCCCCACTATCACAAACAATGCAAACCTGTCTTCGCTTACGGTTGAGGGCGGAGTTCTATCCCCCGCTTTCTCAAAAAACACCACTGACTACACCGTAACGGTTGAAAACTCGGTAAGCAGCGTTACTATTAAGGCGGGTACCGCCGACCGCAACGCTAAGGTTTCAGGCACGGGCGCGGTAGAACTGCAGGTAGGCGAAAACCCGCACACCGTAACTGTTACCGCTTCGGACGGTAAAACACAAAAAACATACAACATAAACATAAAGCGCGCCTCGGTTGAAGAAACATTGGCACTCAACCCCCTCGCCACCGTGATAGACGGAAAGATGAGCCACATCATTGCCGACATCTCACAGTCCCCCGTTCCCACAGGATTTACCGCCGCTACTGCAACCTACAACGGCAACGAAATAGGCGTTTTCAAGAGTGATACCGCTGACTATACACTCTTCCTCATCTCGCGTGATGAGGACGCATATGTTGATTACTATATATACAAAGAAATGCGCGACGAATTTGTACCGCTGCAATATATGCTGGTTGCAAATAATATGTTTATCTTTGCAGAGCTTCCGGAGGAATACATCATTCCCGAAGGATACTATGAGACGGCAGTAATACTCGGCAACACTACGGTACAGGCATTCTGCTCTAACGATGAGCGTTTAAGCGATTTCTACACCGTATACTGCTATGCAAACGGCGAAGAGCAGTTCTTCCGCTATGATATGTCACAAAGCACAATACAACGTGCTCCTGATTTCACTCTCACCCCTGACGAAAGTGAGCTTATACCGACCGGAATAAAGGGACTTATATATAAGTTTGGATTACTCGATAATACCACAAAAATACTGTGTTATGTGTTGGCAGGCGCGCTGATAGTGATAATCTCATTGACAATATCATTGATAATTGTTGTAAAACGCAGACCGAAGGCACACAATGCCGTAGGTATAATAGATGATTCAGATATGGCTGATTTCTTTAATATGGTAAATGCTGAGCCCGAAACTGCTGATACAGCAGAAAACGAATAAAAAAATATCCCACCAATGGTGGGATATTTTTTTATGTTTCTTCGTCTGACGAGGTTGATGTTTCCTCGCTTTTGGTATCGCTTGAATCCTCGGGTGTGCTCGAGTCACTTGAGGTTTCAGGGCATGAGGGATCCTTTGGGTCTTCTTCACTTTCGTTACCGCTTTCCGGAGACGACGGCTCTGAAGGATCTTCGGGCGGTGTTACGGGAGGCGTTACAGGAGGCGTTTCGGGTTGCGGAGGTATCTCAGGCTCGGGAGTTATGACCACCTTGTCAAGCCTTATGGACAAGAAATACCTAGCCACACCGCGCACCATTGCCTGCGCCTTTTGCAGATTTACGCTGTCACTCATTATGCCCGCATGGTCTATTTGACTGGACATAAATCCGTTTTCGGTAAGCACTACGGGGCAATCCGACATTCTCGCAACAAAATAGTAATGCCACTCAAAGCGGTTACGGTTGTTCTGAGCGGCAGCATTATAGATATTTGCCGCTATGGTTTCCTCGTAGATATATCTTGCCGCCTCACGCGAGAAGAGCGTTGAATGAAATGCACCAAATCCGTTAGGCTTTGAAGATGTACTCGAATCGTGGTGAATTGCAATACAAAGATCGGGCTTGACCTGCTTCAGCAATTGACAACGCCTATCGGTATCAAGCGTCGTATCACCGCTTCGGTTAAGTATTACGGTTGCACCAATGCTTTCAAGCTCGGATTTCAGTTTTTTTGCAAGGAACAGATTTCGCTCGCTTTCAGGGTTGGCACTGCTCAGTCCAACTGCTCCGCAATCGGCTCCCCCGTGACCGACATCTATCATAATTTTAACGCCGGTAAGATCAGCACCATAGGCGTTATTAGATGCTGTCACCTGCGCGGGATGCAGAAATTTAAATACAAGTTGTCCGCTTGCGTTATAGGATGCGTCCCAGCCATAAAATCCGCCTGTACGACGCAAAAACAGCCGCAGGGTACAGCTACCGTTTCCTTTTATGACCTCAGCACGGTTAAACAACGGGTGGTACTCATTAAAGCTTATTTCGCCCGAAAAATCGGACGCATAACAAAACTGTATATCTACATACTGACAGGTAACTGCACTTACGGTATAGTCCTGTGTGGCGGGATTGGTATAACTCTGTGGCAACAGATCAAGCAAAAAGGGTGCTTTCCAAGCAGTATTAAGCGTAAGCGTTGTAAAGCGTTCATCCACTTCGACAGCCGCAACACTCAGCGTATTGGTATCAGGTAATTTTCCTGCATATTCCCTGGCAACCGTTACGGTCTTATTACCGGGAGTCAATTTTTTGCTGACATATACTCGTCTGCCGCAACGAAGCTTTAAGTATTCCTTGTCCCCATAGTAGGCTCTGCCGACAACGTAATCAACAGTACCCTGAGGTAGATAGTTGTTAGTCGGTCGGGAATCGTCATCGCTTGTATTTCCGTTAAAGGTCTCAGCGGAGAAGCTAACGATCTCAGCTACTACCGGTATCTCTGCCTTAAGGCAAACGATCTTTCCCGAAGAGAACGATTCGGTCACACCGTTATATGTAGCGGTAAACTTCACCTTTCCCAAATTCAAGTCCTGCGTATTGTCGGACGGTAGGCTAAAACTGCCGGTATAGGTTACAAACGTGTCGCTCTCTACCTTTTCCTCGTCGCCGCCCTGAGCCGAAGCCTTTGTCAGGGTTATGGTTTTTCCCTGAAAAGTGGCGGTGACGGTACTGCCGTCCCGTGCGGTGGCTACAACAGCGAAGGTTGAGCCGCTTTTATAGCTCTGATTGCCCGACGGAGAAAACCAATTCATAACAACGTAACGATAACGAACAACATACGTAGTATGGACATCCTTATGTGAAAAAGTAAAGTTATTTTTTCCTACGGAGAGTTCCTTTTCTATTGAGAAAGCACCCGATGCATCGCGCTCGACCTCCACTCCGTTTAGCATAAGCGGATAAGCAGGGTCGGATGTGCCTGTGAACACGGTTATAGGCTCGGTAGTAGTGGTATCTTTCGATGAGTGTGAGGTAATATTAAGCATGATTCCCTCAGGCACATATGAAACTTCGGAGGAAATGTCAGGTACAGATGTGAGCTCGGAAGAAGTCGGTGCCAAGGTCGGCTCGCTATTGGGAAGATTTTTTATTACAAGCACACCTGCAACTGCAGCCAAAACGCAAGCAGCCGCTATGCACGAAACTATTATAATATTCTTTTTTGTAAAAAATTCTTTTACGCTCATTGTATCGCCTCCGAAAATATAAAATATTTTAACACAATATTTCTCGGTACTCAACAACAAATGTCGAAAAAGCAAAAATAAATTTTGCCAAAAATTCTAAAGCCTTATTTTAATACCAACGAATTAAAATTAATATTGACAATTAGACCTCAGAGTGCTATTATTGTGTTGATTTGTGAGGAGTTGATTGTATTTGTTTGCAAATGAGAGGCATGAGCAAATATCTAATCTTATAAAACGCGACGGTTCCGTTACAGTAACACAGTTAACCGAGCTTTTTGGCGTATCTATCGAAACGGTGCGCCGCGATCTGTGCTTTCTTGAAGAATGCGGGCAGCTTTGCAGAGTGCACGGCGGTGCCATTTCGAATAAGAAGATGCACCGTCATTTCACACTGAAAGAGCGCCTTTGCGAAAATGTAAAGCAAAAACAGGATATTTGCCGTATGGCTATGCAATTTATATGCGAAAATGATTCTATATTCATAGATTCAGGTTCCACAGCCTTAGAATTTGCGGCAGTACTACGCGACAGCTTTGAAGCATTGACAGTAGTCACCAATTCTCCGGATGTTTGCTCTATACTATTCGATAACGCAGGGTTTAATATCATTATTCCGGGCGGAAGTTACTACCGTGAGGAACACTCATTCGCAGGTGCTATGGCAGTCGAATCGCTCAAAGCGCTACATGTATCCAAGGCATTCGTCTTCCCGTCAGCCGTTTCGGACAAGGGAGAGCTTAGTATTGACTTCGAGCCTATGTACGGCTTTTGGAAGGCGGCACTCAGCATAGCGGATAAAACATATGTTTTGGCAGACAGCAGTAAGCTTTCTCAAACAGGACTTTACAAAGTGGCAGGAGCACAAGAATACACCGCACTTATAACCGACAGCGGTATATCTGAAGCAACCGCTACAGCCTTGAGAGAAGCTGATATAAAACTTGTAACCGAGGGATAAATGATGAAAAGCAAGTTAAAAGAAAATAAACTTGTCTTGCTTTGCTGTCTTATATACTTTTCAAGTTATTTGACACGAAACAACTATGCGGCGGCACTTACAGAGATAATAAATGACCTGCAAATAACCAAACAAGCTGCAAGCGTTGCTGTCACAGGTAGTTTCATTACATACGGCGCGGGACAATTGATCAGCGGTGTACTGGGAGATCGCATAAAACCCAAAACAGTAATAGCCTTTGGCATGGCAGCTACGTCCTTAGTAAATCTGCTTATGGTTATTCTCCCCGGCATAGAGGCTATGACAGCGCTCTGGATATTCAACGGTTTCTTTCAGGCAATGCTTTGGCCGCCGCTGGTAAAAATTTTAGCAGATAACATGAACATCCCAAAATTCAATCGCTCTATAGTAGCGGTATCCTGCAGCTCTTCGATTGCCAACATTTTACTTTATATCCTCGTGCCTGCCGCAATCACTCTCTCAGGCTGGCGCAGTGCGTTTTTGCTGTCGGGTGTTATGGGAACGATTACGGTAATAATATGGCATATCGGCACAAAAAACATAAGCAGTACAAAACGCGAAACCGTGGAATACACAGCTGTTCAGCAGACCGAGTGCCTAAAAGATGCTATATTAAAAAGCGGACTTATATTTATAATACCGGCTATAATAGTCCAGGGTATTCTTCGCGATGGTATAGCTACCTGGATGCCTACATATATCAGCGAGGTTTTCAATCTGGGGGCATCAATATCAATCCTCACCTCAGTCATTCTCCCTATATTTACCATAATAAGCGTCAGTGCCTCGTCGGCACTTGAAGAGAAGGTAAACAATGTGGTAAAGACATCGATTATCCTTTTCGGCACAGGTCTTATTGCTACTGTCATTATGATAGCCGTGTTCTCCAAGGCTATGATAATAGAGGTTGTTTTGATGGCACTTATCAACAGCTGTATGCACGGAGTCAACCTGATGCTTATAGGGCGGGTTCCCCGTTTCTTCTCCAAAACAGGAAAGATATCTACCGTTTCGGGGCTTGTTAATGCCAGTTCATATATCGGCGCCGCTTTGTCCTCTTATGGATTTGCCGTAATATCCGAGCGTGTTGGCTGGAACGGTACGGTTGTTTTCTGGGCTATTGCGGGCTTTGCCGGATTAGGGCTTTGCCTGCTGTGTTTGAAAAAGTGGAGTAATTACTGCAAGGAATATTACAATTAAGACAAAACACCATTGACCTCGGTCAATGGTGTTTCATTTTTAAAAGAATTTAGACACATAGCCCTGAATCCATACAATAAGCAGAATTATAGGAAGGACATATTTTACATAACCGCGAAGCCACTTAGGAAATCCTATTCCCTTTCCGGCGTTAGCCTCATCAAGAAAGCCGTTCCATCCCCAGCCGAATTTTTGGGATGTGCAGAACAGAACATACACAAGTGAACCGATCGGTAAGATATTGTTGCTTATAATAAAATCCTCAAGATCCATTATAACACTTCCCTCGCCCAGGGGCTGAATACCCGACAGGAGATTAAAGCCGAGTGCACAAGGAAGCGCGAGGACGATCATTGCTATCATATTTATTAAGCAGGATTTTTTACGGCTCCAGCCTTTTAGCTCCATTCCGAATGAAACAAGATTTTCAAAAACAGCAATTACGGTTGAGAGTGCAGCGAATATCATAAACAGGAAAAACAGCGCGCCCCAAACACGACCTCCCGCCATAGAGTTGAATATATTAGGCAATGTTTGGAATATAAGTCCCGGTCCGGCACCGGGGTCAACGTCATATACAAAACAGGAAGGGATTATTATAAGACCGGCAGTGAATGCCACAAAGGTATCAAGCAGAGCTATAGAGAGCGACTCGCCGAACAGACGGCGTTCCTTACTTATGTAGCTGCCGAATATAGCCATTGCGCCCATACCTATCGAAAGTGTGAAAAATGCCTGACCCATTGCGGCGAATATGACCTCGCCTATACCGTGTTCTATCATACGCTCAAAATCGGGAACAAGATAATATCTAAGGCCCTCGCCTGCTCCGGGAAGTGTAACAGAGCGGACGGCCAGTACCGAAATTATAACAAGCAATGCCAACATCATTACCTTGGTTATCTTTTCTACACCCTTTTTAAGACCGAGCGAGCAAACAAAAAAGCCGAGCAAGGTAGTCAGCACCATAAAACCGACAACTGTGATCGGATTGCCCGTCATTTCCCCGAACTGAGCGGAAATCTGCTCAGCCGAATTGCCGACAAAATCGCCGCGCAGCATTTTAAAGAAATAGGCAAACATCCAACCTGTAACGGTAGTATAGAACATCATAAGCAAGTAGTTTCCCGCCATGCCTATACCGCCGAACAAATGCCATTTTGTACCCTTAGGCTCAAGCGTTCTGAACGACTCGGCAATACTTTTCTGACTTGCACGGCCGACTGCAAATTCCATAGTCATTATCGGCAGACCGAATATGACTAAAAACACAAGATAGATCAATATAAATGCGGCTCCGCCATACTCGCCGACTATATAAGGGAAACGCCAGACGTTACCCAGTCCTATAGCACAGCCCGCGGAAATAAGAATAAAACCCAAGCGCGAGCCAAACTTTTCTCTCTCCATAACAAACCTCATATAAATTAAATTTCGCCGCACAAAAAAGCACGGCGAAATTCATTATACATTATTTGTTCAAAGGTTTCAACCGGAACCTTTTAGGAACAGCTCCCTTGTAAATCATATGTTTTTATAAAGCTTAGCAAGCCCGCCTTCGGAGGTTTCGCGATAAAGCTTAGAAAGATCCTTTCCCGTTTGATACATAGTTTCAACAATAAGATCAAACGAGATTTTACGGCTGTTGGAAAGAAAGTTGGCAAGGCTAAGGGCATTTATAGCACGCATTGCAGCCACCGCATTACGTTCAATGCAAGGGATCTGTACCAGTCCGCATACGGGGTCGCAGGTCAATCCAAGATGGTGCTCGAGAGCTATCTCAGCAGCGTATTCTATCTGATCTATACCCATTTCATGCAGTTCCGCCAGCGCAGCCGCAGCCATCGAACAGGCAGTGCCTATCTCTGCCTGGCAACCGCACTGTGCGCCGCTTATAGAAGCATTGGTGCTTACTATATTACCTATAAGACCTGCAACGGCAAGCGCCCTTATTACATCTTCGTCAGAAAGATTATTCTTCTCCTGCATATATTTAAGCACCGCCGGCACAACGCCGCAAGCCCCGCAGGTTGGTGCAGTCACTATCCTGCCGCCATCGGCATTCTGTTCACTCACAGCAAACGCATACGCACACACTATACGGTTTTCACGCGTTTGTGGGCTTTCGTCTATATGCTTTTGGTTATAGAGATACTGCGCCTTACGCTCAACCCCGAGCCCGCCCGGCAGTGTACCTGTGTGGGTCAATCCCTCACGGATGGCAGATGACATAGTATGCCACACCTGCGCTAAAAAGGGTTTAAAGTTATCATCCTCATGTTCGAATACATAGTCTGACAGACGAATGTTTCGTGATTTGCATATATTAGCTATTTCAGTAAAGCTGTTCTCGGCATAGAGTTCTTGCTCCGGTGAACGGCTCTCCCCCTGGGCAAGTATATCTCCGCCACCGACCGAAATAAACCTCTTCGTCGCTATCGGTTTTGAGTCCCTAAATGCGGTAAAATCCATTGTGTTCGGGTGGGGGATCTGCTGTTCTTCGGTATTGAAAACAATCTCGGCATTTATGGGGGCAAGGGTTTCTATGATGGCACGGTCGGTTCCGTGGCCAAGACCTGTCTTAGCAAGTGAGCCATAAAGCACCACCTCCACCCTATCTGCAGTAGGGTTTTCGCCTATAAACCTTTGGGCAGCAAAGGCAGGACCCATCGAGTGTGAGCTGGAGGGACCGATTCCGATTTTATAAATATTCCGTACCGATTTCATATTTTATCAATCCTTAACACTTTTCTTGAAGATTATAAACTTACTAAGCACCCAGTTGATTATCACCACAAGCACGGTTAAAACGAGCTTGGCTATCATAATTCCATTGATACCGAAAAGAGTTTTATCATCCAGATGCAATACGCTTTGGCTCAGATACAAGCCACCCTGCTCCAAAAAGTACGATGCTATGCGGGCGGCAAGGAATGACGGTATCTCTTTTCTGAGCACGGTCCATTTCCAGTTGCGGCTTTCAAACACAAACGCCTTATTCGTAACGAATGCAAAGGTGACCGCACATATAAAGGATATGGTATTTGCCGTCAGAACGTACTCTTCACCCAGCAGATAGAGAAAGAGGACAAAGCTTATATAGCTTACCACCGTGGTCAGCACGCCGAACAGCAGATACAGCCCGCTCTCACCGAGCAGTTTTTTTCGAATCGTTCGCTTTGTTTTTGACATGATCGGTTCCTTTTCTGAAATTATAAAAACCATTATTACTTAAATTTTATCCAATACAGTAGATTTTGTCAATCCGCAAAAAAACAAAAACCCATCCTCGAGGATGGGTTTTATTTTACAGGTTCTCACGGTCCGCTGCCGAAGCATCGTTCTCAAGGTTATCCCTTGCCAGATCAGTATCAATAACCGGATAGACCGATGATATAGGCCTTTCGCCTGAAAACGGAGTTGTATGGTAAACCTTTTGCGACGGCGGTGTTGTCCCTGCAATTATAGGATTTGCCTTATCCTTGCCGTGTTTTGCCTTACCCTGTATTTCCGGCACCGGCGGAACACTGTTTTTGGGTTGTGTATGGGTTCTGTCTATGCGCTTCATACCCTTTTTAGCCATTATGATCACCTCAGCAGTAGTTTCCCCTGCCTTAGACGGTGTATACACGGCTACCGATCATCATTGAAAATAAACTTTGATTTATGCTTCTTCATTTTAGGATTAAGGGATGAAAGGAACTCATAGGCCTTGCGGTTCATTCCGCGCCATCTTTCATGCCATGCCTGTTCAAAATATTTATCAGGATCGTTAACCATCATTATATCGCGCAAGGCTCCAAGATAGTTGATGCAGCTCGCTCTCCATTCCGGACTCTCAAACAACTTATCACAAATTATCTTATCCAGATCACTAAGCAGGTTTATACCGAAATCCTGCAGCTCGGAAATTATTATCTTATCATATCCGTTAAACGGATCGTCCATAGGTTCTATGCCCTTTAAGCGTATGGGTAAGTATTCGAGCAGCGATGTGGTATTTATTGCTACATCCAGGTTGCCTTGCTGTGTTCCTATCCTAACGTCATTTGCATATTTATCTATGTCCTTAGAAAGCTGTTCAAACTCTCTGTCAAGCATTTCAAGGGTTCCCGCAACCAAATAAAAACGCCTTTTTATCTCGCTCGGAAGCTCACCGCTGAATTTATAGTTGCGGTCATGCTCTATCTCTGCCCAGGCGTGCTGTAAAAGCGTTCTAACCTGAATCTCAAACTTAATATCTTTATAACTGCTGTATTCCGGCAGTTGGGCACGCTCCTGTTTAAGAGAGACAACATAGTGAACCGAAAGGTAGCCTACCTGATCATCCCTCATCTGTTCACCCTTATTCACCGAATTTTCCGTATCGACCTCAAACTCGTTTTCAATTATTCGGCAAATAGTTTCAACATCGTGATTGGTGTAGCTGATAATACGCAAACCGCAGACATCGGTTATCTGTGATATCGGGTCGTCATATTTTTCATTTTCGCATTTATTAAGAAAGCTTGATTCTGTTTTAACACGAAAGCCCATGCTGTAATAAGGAGCATTGTTTTGTTGTAACAACACCTCAATCAGACGTTTGACCGTATCCCCGCAAGCCTCTAAAATACATTTATTATCATTATACCATTTTTGGCATTCCTGTTTTTTATCAACAGCAGACTCCATTTTTTATCCTCCTGCATTTTATATATGACCGCTTAAATACGGAGCGTAAAACTGCGGTATGACAATAATACCGAGTAAAAGCCTAACGGTTATTACTACTCTTACTTGATTTCTTGTTCCAACCCGTCAAATTCCGGCGTAGAAAAGAATTCTCCTAAAGTTATTTCTAAGCCGTCACAAAATTTTTTAATAGTGATAATTGATATATCTCGCCGTTTTTCGTCCATCATACTGTAGGCTGTAGACGGTGTGACACCGGAGAGGTTTGCCAATTCATTTATTTTGATTTTTCTTTCCTCGCACAATTCTTTAAACCTTTTAGCAACAACATCTTTGACGCTCATTTTATTCACCTCAAAAATATTGTATGCAAACTTACATTTTTGCGTATACGCACTTGCGTAATTAAGGAAAATCTATTATAATATTAACATCTGTTAAATATTTTAAGGAGCTTAATTATGAACTGTGAAAATTTCTTCTGCATTTATCAATCCAAAGGTAAATGTGTGTCAGGAAAAGTTAGTATAGATTATTTGGGAATGTGTACAGAATGTATATATCCTGACATAGATGAAAAAATTTTAGAAAAAGCAAAATTAAAACTTTTAAAAGAATACGAAAAATCAGGAGAAAATTTATAATTTTGATTTTAGCAAAATCAAATCTTATAAACTTTATTATTACAGCCGAAATAACCCTAATATTAAAACAAAAAACGGCAATCGATCATATTAAAACAGACCACCCCGAAGGGAGACACTTCGTAAAGAAGTAGTCTCCGTTTTTCTATATAAAGTAAAAATGACACTTTCAGTTAGTGAAAGTGTCATCGTGGGTTACATACTTTGAGAACAGTAAATACTCACCGAAAATAAAGAGTTAATTCTCGGCAGGTAAAGTGATATTGCAAACTAAAAGTTTGCAGTGATATTTGACCTGCGGTCAAGTTATATGAAAGCCTTGCAGCTTCCGTTATATTATATCCGCCCATAAACTGTCCGAAGGACAATATAACTCACCGTTAGGCGAATATAACTGTTGCACCTTCCTTACGGAAGGTGCAACAAGGGATGGTCTGTTTTTTGATAAATAAACGGGCAATGAAAATTGCATTTTAAAAGAACATCAAAATTCCGCTTAATATCATACCGATATATATAATGGTTTTTAGTCTGGCTGGATTCAGTTTATCAAAGACAAGCCTACCGACAAAGTCTCCCGCCATACATCCTATCAGACCTATGGCAGCGTAGAGCAATATATCGGCATTAATGATTCCGTTAGCCACACGCATTGTCGTTGCATAAAGATTAGTAAAGCAAAAATAAAACTGTATAGTAGCAAAATATGTAAGGTTATCTGCGGTCGCATGGGTTAAATACAACACTGCCGGAGGACCGCCTGTTGAGAATAAGCCCCCCAAGCCGCCGCCCAAAACGCCGGCAAAGATGCCGTTAGGGATTGTGGCCTTTATTTTTATACGCTTATTAAAGCAAAGAAAATAAATGCTGAGTAATATTAAAACAGCGCCTAAAAGAATCTCAAATATCGCGCCCGAGACCCTAGCCGAAAAATAAACGGCTACAGGTATAGAAACTGCGGCTGCAGCTATCATAGGCAAGGCCGTCTTATACGATGCATTTTTACGGTATCTTATAGCGTTATAAGTGGCTGTACCGCACGCAAAAAGCGAGGAGATTGCAGCAGCTGCCGTATGCGACGGCATAAAATGAGGCAGAAAGATCATAGCAAAAATGCCAAGCCCGAATCCGCTGACACGCTGCACAAAGCCTGCACCTGCTCCGACCAAAATCAACAATATAATATGTAACGGCTCCATCGTCAGCTCACCTCTCCAAATCTCTCAGCTATTCTATCACACTGCCAAATAAATGTAAAGCGTAAACAACAAAACAAAAAGCACCATCCGCGAGGGATGGTGTTTTTTGTTTGTCATTCGTGTCCAAAAAAGAACTGGTTGAAAACCGAGGATTTAAAATAAAAAGATTAAGAATTTGTTTTAGACCTGATAAATAAAGTTATAATTGAATAAACAAAAAAAGCAATATCAAAATATATAATATATGCAGCTCCGCTTATAAGTTTAAACCCAATTTGATATGTTGATATGCCAATTTCTCCAACTCTTGAAAGCAAAGAAACAAACGCAATTTCAAAAGAATACGGCAACACTTCCAATAGAAAAAATACAAAGGATAAAATTCCAACCCAAAACGATAAATGTGGACGATTAATAGTAAAATAAGAAAACACACACGATATTAGCAATATCAGAAGCATCAAAATAGGGTGAAAAGAACTAAATATATTTCCAAAATACCCACTAAATATTTCATAGAAATTTTTATTTTCCTGATAGGGCAAAAAACTAACGGCCACAACAAATACAAAAACGCAAATATGAAGCACAAAAGCACAGACACTTGTTATATGATAAATTTTGTCATTTTTAGTCATTATCCGTCACCGCCTTGGGTTTATTATATGCTTGTGTCAAGTTAAGACACAAAAAACTGTGGTATGACAATAATCATACCACAGAACTAAAAATCATACAAGCATAAACACCGTTTAAAACTTTGTTTTCAAGCAGTAAAACAACTTAAAGTATGACGGTTATTCCTGCCTTGACTTGTTGTTTCGATGAATTAGATAAATGAATTCGTTTTTTTTGTTTCAATTGTATCACAAGGACAGCATAAAAAATGACAAAAATGAAAGGTCTCTGAAACCGAGTTTATTTAATTGGAGTTTATTTCAAACTTTATTGTCTTTTTAAAAACAACCTCCGATTTTAACAATTCTAATATACTTCATTAATATCTACAGTATACCCTAAAACCTCACCAATAGACTTAATTTTTCCTTTTATAGTTATTTCATCATCAACATTTTTGTTAAGCAAAAAATCTTTTTGTGTATTGTTCTTAATATAACACATAGCTGTTGTCAAATTCCATTCAGAAGCATTTATTGGCTCAACAGAAATATATGAACCATCGCTATCAAAGTTACTAATTTTACATCTAAATTCTACATATTTACCTTGATAATTATTCTCTGCTTTCATTGCGTTAGATTCTAACTCGTCAAACATCGTCTGTAATTCAACATTCGTATATGTAATATCTTGCTGCGATACATTTGTACCAATATTCTCTGAACTGCCTACCGTTTCTTCGCCGGTTCCCGATGTTGCGCTTCCGACAATTATCACCACAAAAACCACAATAACCCAAAACCACCATTTTTTAAAAATAGGCTTTTTTATCTTGCAACCACAATTAACGCATATAACTGCTTTTTTATCAATCTCTTGTCCACATTTTTTACAATTCATAAACTTTCCTCCTAAATATACCACATCGGGATATTTTTATTATACCAATTTGGGATAATAATGTCAAGAGGTGATTTTATGAGATTAAGAGAAGTACGAAAATCAAAAGGTATTTCCCAATTAAAAATGGCAATAGACTTGAATACAAATCAAAACACCATTAGCCGATATGAAACTGGCGAGCGAGAGCCAGGTATAAATGAACTTATAAAAATAGCTGATTATTTTAATATTTCATTAGATTATCTTTTAGAAAGAACGAATAACCCAAATATACAAAAATAAGCCGTGAATTTACAGTTTTTTATAACACAAATTTACTCGCATAACAAATTTGTCCCTATTGTAGCACAAGCATAGCATAAAAGTGGGTAATAAATCAACGGCTTGCCGTTGTATATCATCAATTCCGCAGGAATTGCATATCATCAAAACTTTAGTTTTGTATATCATCAAGCCGACAGAAATACACACCTAAAGGTGTGATGATCATCGCCGCATTTGTGTGGCGATGATATACACGACTACGTCGTGATGATATACCAAGCCTGTCGGCTTGGATAAAAAAAGAACGAAGCGATTGCTTCGTTCTTTTTTGGGACCGACACTCAAAATGGAACCGGTCTGAAAACCCGGTTTTCTTTACTTTTTGTATTATAAACAAAACGTTAGAAATTGGATAATAAATATCTTTCCGCCTCAGCGCACCACAACCCGTTATTTTGCTTAACAATATTGGAAAGCATTTGAAAGCGGGCATCGGACTCTCCCATTTTTTCAAAATCATCAATCGCTATTAAAGGTAAATTGATGTGCGTATATATCAGCTTTTTGCCCCCCTGTATTTCAGGCAAACGAAGAGTGGTGTCGATAGCCGCATCAATACCGCCGATATGAGTAATCATAACGGCAGGTGTTATGCGCTTCTCTCCTATCAAACGAACGATATCCTTCATATCATCGGTTGTGCTTCCGCTTGTTCCAACAACGTGATGCTGAGCATAGTGAACGTTGTAGAAATTAAAATTAGCGCTAAACTTCTTATCCAACGGACCTGCAAAGAAATTAAGGCATCCGTCGAAGCCGAGTATTTCATCCGCTAATTCAACCACTTCTGATACCGGCGCATAAACAAATACGTCATCATATCCGCTACCGTCTGTCAGTCGGAGAAGTTCATCCTTTTTGGAAGAAGCGATAAATTTAAGCTCGATACCGTCTTTTTTTGCTTCATCTGGATCAAAGAGTTGCTTTGCTCTTTCGAGTCTTTCAGGATTTAAATCTGTTACTACAACCAGCGATGGCTTAATAAAGCCGTGCAACGCAATGTCGATTGCCACCAAGCCCATAGGTCCGCAGCCCGCAAGTATTGCAACCTTGCCGCCCTGCTTAATATTAGTATAGGGATTTTGATTATCGTCTAAATGCAAATTTGCTTTATAGCCCCTTATAACGCAAGAAGCGGGTTCAATCAGAGAGCCGTTAAAATAGGAATCACTGTCAATCTTAATTAGATATCCGTTTTCGATAATATGCTCATAAACAATAGAATATGTGGAAACTCCGCCGATTTCGCCGAAGGAATAGCCGATGGTTTGCATACCGCCGAGATAGGAAAGCACCGGCGGCATAACAACCTTATCCCCTACGCTGAACTTATCCTTATGCTTATCCGTTACCTCGACTACCTCTGCGCAAAACTCGTGTCCGATAATAACGGGGTTTTCTGCAACGTTATCGGGCACTCTTATGTGCTTTGCGCCCTGCTTTGCAGTTTTATATGTGGACATACATACGCTGTCCGATATGATTTTTATAAGAATTTCGCCATTTTTAAGCTCAGGTAATTCAAACTCCTCAAGCCTTAAATCCTGTTCGCCGTAAAGTCTAACTGCTTTTGTTTTCATAACTATCTCCCTATATTCTTCCCGAACTGCCAAACTGTCTTAACTTACTTTTAACAACGTCCTTCATCATGGTTCTTGCATCCTCAAAAACAATGAAAGGCCATGTGGAAGGATTCTCCATAGTGTTGAGTTTGTCTTTAAGACCCTTATTGAGAGCATAAAGAACATCGGAATAAATATTTATCTTGGTTATACCATGCTCAATTGCATTGTGCATCTGATCATCGGGTGTTCCGCTTCCGCCGTGTAAAACAAGCGGTCTGTCGCAAACGGCAACAATTTCATCAAGCCTGTCAATTCTAAGCTCCGGTGTGCTCTTGTAAACACCGTGTGAAGTTCCGATAGCAACTGCGAGTGCGTCAACGTCGGTAATATCAATAAATCTCGCAACCTCTGCGGGAACTGTTAAGCTCTCACCCGGATCGGTATCGGTTCCCGTTTCACTAATGCTGCCAACGCTTGCATTGCCAACGTGTCCGAGCTCTGCCTCAACGGTTATACCGTGTGCATGAGCGTATTTAGTAACATTAGCAGTATTTTTAGCGTTATTTTCAAAATCAAGAACCGAGCCGTCATACATAACCGAACTGAAACCCGCATCAATTGACTTTTTAATAAAATCAAAATCGGTTGCGTGGTCTAAATGGAAGCAAACGGGAACGTTGAAATAATTCGAAGCCTCTTTAACCATTGAGGTGATTAAGGGCAAACCTTTACCCTCCAAATCAACGCCTAACCCCATCAATAAAGCGGGAGATTTTTCCTCCTCACACGCCTCTAAAACTGCTCTCATCATTTCATAGTTGCTAATGTCAAACGCGGGAATTGCATAGTGATTCTTTTTGGCGTCAGCAAGCATTTCCTTCATTGTAACTAACATAGTATTTCCTCCAAGTATTGATTGACATGTTTGTATTATATGTGTATAATTATATTATTCGAACATATTTGTGTCAATAAATGTTCGTTATGTTCATAAATGAACTTTTAATAAAACAAGGAGTAATAATATGCAGCTAAATAGCAGACAGCAAGAAATATTAGATATTTTATATGAAACGGGCAAAATCAGCGTAGCCGTTCTTGCTAAAAGGTTATACGTTGCCGAAATGACCGTTAGACGCGATTTATCCGCTATGGAAAAAGGCGGATTCTTGAAACGTTATCACGGTGGCGCCGTGCTTATGGCAAACCAGCGAACAATGCCGATATCACACCGCATTTTGTTTGACGAGGACGAAAAGAAGACGCTTGCAAAAAAGTGTTTGCCATTCTTAAAGGACGATATGGTTGTTTTTATTGACTCATCCTCAACATGCCAATATATAATTCCTCATATTGCAACGTTCAAAAATATGAAGATTGTTACCAACTCAGTCCAAGCACTTCTGACAGCCTCAAGCCTGCATATTCCCTGCATTTTAATAGGCGGCGATTATTATGAGCAGGATATGTGTCTTGTTGGCTCTATTGCCGAGCAATACGCAAGCGAACTGAACGTGGATATTTCTTTTTTTACAACCGCCGCATATTCCGAAGACGGTATTATCTCAGACTTCGATGAGGAACAGCTCTTTATAAGAAAAATTATGCTTGAAAATTCTAATCAAAGTGTTTTCCTTTGCGAAAAAAGCAAAATCGGCAAAAAAATGCTGCATACCCTTTGCAAAAGCGAAGACATAACCGCAGTTTTAACTGCCGACGATATTTAGCCTACGCTTGTAATACCATACAAACTCACAAAACGATGTTGTGGCCTACGTACACAAACCCAAAAAAGAACGAAGCTTCGGCTTCGTTCTTTTTTGGGTAGCTTTAATTTTGTGGCACGAAATAAATATGCCTAAAAACCTAATTTTCTCACCAATCATTTCATCTCATCAATTTTACAAGAATATTTATTGAAAACTTTACTGATATTCTCGTAAGATTTGCTATCACTTAATAAGAGAAATTGTCCATTTGCATAGCCGGATTTTGTAAATGTTACAGCAATTGGCATGCCTTCCTCAAAAACATATAAATACGCAATGCTTTTATCTAATTCTATATCTTTGTTATATTTTGTCGCAGTCAAAAGCGAGCACAAAGCCATTGTGTTTGTACCGCTTTGAGCATTGATTGAACTAATAATCGAACTAAAGGAAACTCTATGATCCAATTGTTCTTTTAAATTATCCGAAAGCTTATCATAATCATCTATGTTTTCACTGCCTAATTTTGATAAAACATCTTTTGCGCTCGGAATTTCAACAGAATAAACGGCTATCGGCGAATCATAATCCGTTGCTTGAAATTTTACAATTTCATCTTCGAATTCAATAGCAGCATAAAGAGAAATATACTCATCTGAATAGACCATTTCTTGCATAGTTTTAGTAACTTCTATCCCCAAATAAAATAACGCCTCTTCATTATGAGAATTATGACTTTTTCCACAAGCAGTCATAGCTAAAGTTAGCAAAAAAACAAAAACAACAACACTAAATTTTTTCATATAATCACCGCCTTGGGTGTATTATAGCATAAACGCGGCGGAGTTACAATACTTCTTAACTCTTCACTATTACTTCTTACTTTCCAAAAATCCCGAATGCGAGTTTAGTGAAGAGTGAAGAGTGAGAAAGTAAAATCCCTAACGCTTTCGCATTAAGGATTTTTGTGCTCGTAGTACGGAATTGCAACTCGTACAAAAGCATTTTAGTGATATGCTGACTTCGTCAGCGTGATATTTTTGCTTGCGCAAAAGTGATATTGGTCGCTACTGTCGCAGTGATGTGATGTTTGCCCACTTCGCCGCAAGGCGAAACTTCACTCACGCAGTGAGCATCACTGCCGAAGGCAACTTCACTTGCCCGAAGGGCAAACATCGTTGAAAAAAGCCCAACGCGGTTGC
>JAZOCW010000037.1:0-5896 GCA_045596705.1 Acutalibacteraceae bacterium | reverse complement strand
TTTTGACTTGACTGTTCAACAGCAAGATCAAGGTCAAAGTCAAAGTGGCTGTTGGGTTCGCGTAGATTAAAGAAGAAACGTGCTGCGTCTATCGGTACTTCCTCAAGCAATGTAACAAGCGTTATAGCCTTGCCCGAACGCTTTGAAGCCTTAATAACTTCGCCGTTGCGTACAAGACGTACCATCTGCATAAGCACAACATCGAGCTTGTCCGCATCAACACCCAGCGCCGACAGTGCCGCTTTAAGTCGCGGAACATAGCCGTGATGGTCAGCACCCCAAATATTAATAGCCTTGTCAAATCCGCGTGTTACGAGCTTGTTATAGTGGTATGCAATATCGGGCGCAACATAGGTGGGAATGCCGTTCGAACGGACGAGAACGAAATCCTCACTGCCGAACTGCTCACCGCTGAACCATAGGGCACCCTCTTTTTCGTAGGTGTGGCCGCTCTGTTTAAGCAGTTCAATAATTCGCATTGTTTCACCGGAAGCATGCAGGCTGCTCTCTTTGAACCAGGTATCGTATTCGATGCGGTATTGTGCCAGATCGTCGTGCAGATACTGAATATTTTTGGGTAATGCAAACTCAACCAGCGCCTTTCTGCGCTCGGCGACATCGCACTCAACAAAGCTGTCACCATACTTTTCGGCAAAGGCCTTAGCGTGAGCAATAATGTCAGCACCGTGGTATGAGTCCTCGGGCATTTCGATTCCGTCTTTATAAAGCTGTAAATAGCGCATATCCAGCGAAAGTCCGAACTTTTCTATCTGGTTACCTGCGTCATTAACGTAAAATTCACGTTCGACCTCATATCCTGCACAGTCGAGCACTGCGGCAAGGCAGTCACCAAGCGCACCGCCGCGCGCGTTGCCGATATGCATAGGACCTGTCGGGTTTGCCGAAACAAATTCAACCAAAATGCGCTTTCCTGCGCCTATATCACTGCGTCCGTATGCCTCACCCTTAGAATTAATGTCCAAAAGGATGTCGGCGTAGTAACTGTCGGATAAGAAAAGGTTTATAAAACCGGGGCCGGCAATTTCATATCTGTCAATATAAGTTCCTGTAAAATCTGCATTAGACATGAGTGCCTCTGCGATCTTTCGCGGGGCACAGCGGAATATTCTCGACCACGCCATAGCGCAGTTGACAGCATAATCACCGTGAGCCGCATCAGCCGGCTTTTCAATAGCAAACGGGGTGAGCTCTGCCTGCGGCAGTTCGCCTTTATCCATAGCAGCCAAGGCGGCATTTGTAATGATATTTTTAATTTGTTCTTCTGTCTTTTTAACAACTACTGACATATTTTATACCTCTTCTAAAGTGATCTCGATTTTGTTTCTTCCTATCTCGCCGAATTTAGTTTTTAAAACATACTCAAACGCAAGGTATCCCTTATCTAACCTATTGTCTACCGAAATGCCGCTGACAGTCATAGTGAATGAAGTGTGCGGCGTGGTATACACGGTATCAAATTCAGCCCCGGCAACAACCTTCATACGGCTTTGTGTCTCACCGCTGCGGCTAATGTGTACACTTTTATTATCGGCTTTGACAACGGTGCGTGTTGCGCCGTTCTCTTCGTCATACATAATGTACCGGCTGCCGTTTTTTTCGTCGTACCGTCCGCTGTAGCTAAATGCGCTCTGTTCGCATTGATCGTCCGATAATTGTGTGGTTTTAAGAGTGATCTTTACATTCTTCATATTTTTTCAATATCAACCTGACTTGCTTCGATCTCATCGTTCCCAAGCAGTACCTGTGCCATTGCCGAGAAGGATTCCGATTTGTCGCTTACATAAAATTCATTTTCGCTGTCTTGGTTATCACAAAGCATACCGTGTTGCGCAAGATAATCTTTTACGTAATGTGCTGTGGCTTCACCCATATTGATAAGTGTTACGCCGCTGCCCATTATATCTCCTATAACGTCGCGCAAAACAGGGTAGTGTGTGCAACCGAGAATAAGCGTGTCGACACCCGCGTCTATCATGGGTTTTAAATAGCGTCGGGCGGTTTCTTTCGCTATTATGTCATCTCGTTCAATTATTCCTTCCTCAACAAGAGGAACAAAAAGGGGACAGTCGTTAACGGTTACGCTTGCCTCGGGACATAGACTTAAAATATAGTGTTTGTGTGCGGAACTCTTAATGGTAGCTGTTGTTCCGATAACACCTATTTTTTTGTTTTTAGAGGACTTAACAGCCATTGCGGCGGCATGTGAGACCACCTCGACGAACGGGACGGGCAGATCAAGCGCAGTATCCTGTGCAACCGAAGAGACCGTACCGCAAGCAGCAATTATAAGCTTTACACCGTGCGAAAGCAAAAATTTTTCGTCCTGCACGGCATACTTGCGTATAGTGCTACGGCTTTTGTTGCCGTAGGGCACACGGCTGGTGTCGCCGAAGTATATTATTTTTTCGTTCGGTAAAACCCGCATTAACTCTTTGACTACGGTCAAACCGCCCAGTCCTGAGTCAAAAACGCCGATAGGCCGCTTGTCGGACATAAAACTCCCCCCGTAAATATCTATTCAAATTATATTACCATATTTTATAAAAAACTGCAACAGCAAAAAAGGATGCCTCAGACAATCCTCGGCATCCTTTTATTTTATAATATCCTTTATTACCTCACCTGCTATAAGCAAACCGGCAACCGACGGCACAAACGAAATACTGGCGGGAGTGCGCGACGAATTGTCTTGATTTTGAGGCTGTTCGGTCGAGTACAGCACCTTTACATCTGTTATGCCGCGCACTTTAAGCTCCCTTCGCATAACGCGTGCCAGAGGGCATACAGAGGTTTTGTTTATGTCTGCGATCTTAAAAGCAATCGGGTCAAGCTTATTTCCGGTGCCCATACAGGATATTACGGGCACACCGCAGGCTTTAGCCTTTTGGATGATCAACAGCTTAGACGTAACGGTATCAATAGCGTCGATCACATAATCAAACTGCGAAAAATCGAGGCTTTCTTCGGTGTCTGCACAAAAGAAAATATCCAAAGCATCAACACATATATCGGGGTTTATGTCCTTAATACGTGCTGCGGCTACTTCTACCTTTTTCTGTCCTACGGTACTTTGCAGGGCGATAAGCTGACGGTTAATGTTAGAGCTAGAAACCGTGTCGCTGTCAATAACGGTAAGCCGTCCGACCCCTGCGCGCGCCAGTGCTTCACAGGAATATGAGCCCACGCCGCCAATGCCGAACACGGCAACATGGCAATTTTTAAGTTTTTTACGTTTTTCTTTACCGATAAGCATATCGGTTCTGTCAAACATCTCCATATTATTTACCTAAAAGCTTCAAATAGTTAGGAAGCTCCTGTTCAAAATTAACACCGTAGGTTCGCTCGGGTTGGGTATTTAGGGTGCGGTCAATGCAGCCTCTGGTATAAAGTGCGGCGATCTCCATTGACTTTTCCATATCTATACCGTTCATCAATGCACCTACAAAAGCGCTTCCAAACACATCGCCGGTACCGTGGTACATAGCTTCTACCCGAGGGGCAAAAGCATATTTTATAGCGCCGTTTTCGATACAGGCGGCTCCAAGGCGTTCTTTATCAAAGCATACACCCGTTAGCATAGGGGTCTCGGCACCGAGTTCCTTCAGCCCATAAAGTAGTTCTTCAATATAATTCTTATCATAGGGTCCGGCTTTGTAATCCTTGCCGAGTATAAGGCAGGCTTCTGTAATATTTGGCATAACGATATCCGCCATAGAGCAAAGCTTTTTCATGCCCTGCGGAAAATCTTGGGGGAAATTGGCATAAAGCTTGCCGTGATCTGCCATAACGGGATCAACAATGACAAGTGTATCCTCACCGCGAAGCAGTTCGACTATTTTACAGACAAGCTCAATTTGCTTAAAAGAGCCGAGATATCCTGTATAAATCGCATCAAAATGAAGCTCTTCACGCTTCCAATGCTCTGCTATGGGAAGAATATCATCGGTCAGGTCGCGGAAAGTAAAGTCTTTGAATCCGCCGGTATGTGTTGAGAGAACGGCAGTCGGGATAACGGCTGTTTCAACACCTGCCGCTGAAATTATCGGCAGTGCAACGGTAAGAGAGCACTTGCCGAAGCCGGAAATGTCATGTATTGCGGCTACTCTTTTTTGCATTTTTACCATCCTTTAAGATCTTTTTACAAATGGGGGATAAGCAACATACTTCGCAGTTTGCTTTTCTTGCGGTGCAAACCGCTCTGCCGTGGTGTACTGCACGGTGGCAGAAATCGCTCGATTTTTCGGGCGGAAGAAGCTTTCTCATTGCAGTTTCAACCTTAAGCGGGTCGGTCGTATTTACAAATCCCATTCGGTTGCAAAGCCGTATAAAATGTGTGTCGGTGACAACTGCAGGCTTGCCGTAAATATCACCGCAGACAAGGTTGGCTGTCTTTCTGCCCACACCCGGAAGCGTTGTCAATTGTTCTATGGTATCAGGCACCTTGCCGTCAAAATTCTCGGTTATCTTTTTTCCTATACCAATAAGATCCTTTGCTTTCGTCTTATAAAGACCGCAGGTCTTAATAAGTTCCTCAACTTCGCTTATGTCTGCCTGTGCAAAGGACTCAGCATCCGGAAAACGGGCAAAAAGAGCAGGCGTTACAATGTTTACCCGTGCATCGGTGCACTGTGCCGAAAGCCTTGTGGCTATCAGCAACTGGAAAGCATCATCGTAGGTAAGCGAGCACGCCGCGTCCGGATATTCCTGTTCGAGCAGAGCCACTGCATTATATGCGCGTTCTTTTTGTGTCATAACCCTGTTCCTATATCTCGAGTTTCATATCGCCCGATTTTATAAGTCCGAGCTTGCGCATTGCTTCTGATACGGCAAAAGCAATAACTGCGGGCAGTACGAAGTGCATTATAATAATCTCTACCAGTGTGATAACGGGGGAGACACCGTTGCCGGTCATAGTGATGTAGGTTTCGATCTGTCCTACCAGACCGGCACTTCCCATACCCGAACCGGTGGGGCTGCTTGTCATCTTAAGCAGGGCAGAGCTAATGGGTCCTAAAAGGGCACTTGCAATAATAGCGGGCAACCAAATTATAGGCTTCTTAACGATGTTGGGAACCTGGAGCATAGAAGTACCGATGCCCTGAGCCACAAGACCACCGAGCTTGTTCTCACGGTAAGATGCGACAGCAAAACCAACCATGTTACAGCAACAACCGACGGCGGCAGCACCGGCCGCAAGTCCCGAAAGACCCATCGAAATTCCAATAGCAGCAGAGCTTATAGGCAATGTAAGTATCATTCCCATCAGAACCGAAACTATAATACCGCCGATGATGGGGCTTTTCTCAACATTAACGTTTACGAGCATTCCGAGCCATTTCATAAACGCAGAAACCGGACCGCCGAGCAGATAGCCCACAACGGCACCGGGGAGTATTGAACAAAGGGGTGTAAGAATTATATCGATCTTGGTTTTACCAGAAACGATCATTCCAATTTCAACGGCAACATAAGCGGCAACAAATGCACCTAAAGGTTCACCGGGAGCTCCAAGCTTTATGGTTTCCAGTGCAGTATCGGAAAAAGCACCGACAAGACCTGCTACGGCAGCTGAAACAGTAACAAGGGGAGAAGCTTTAAGCTTGCAGGCGACACCAACACCGATACCGATACCGGTAACGGTTTTAGCGACCTTGCTTATTGCTATAAGATACATGCCGACAGTACCGCCGATAAGTGTACCTACCTGTGCGATTATTGTGCCAATGATCAGTGTGGCAAAAAGGCCTAGTGCCATACCGGTCAAACCGTCAATAAACAGCCTGTTTAAAAAGTTTTTTACAAATTTCATTTAATTTTCACCCCATAGTAAAAATATTTATAAAATTATATAATTATCGACTGTTATTGTCAAGAC
>JAZOCW010000036.1:0-34485 GCA_045596705.1 Acutalibacteraceae bacterium | reverse complement strand
CTTTACCTTTCCGTCGATGAGTGCGAAAAGGGTATCATCAGAACCCTTGCCGACGTTGTTACCGGCATGGATGTGGGTTCCTCTCTGACGAACGAGGATATTACCTGCCAGAACAAACTGACCGTCTGCGCGCTTTACGCCGAGACGCTTGGACTCACTGTCACGTCCGTTCTTGGTAGAACCCATACCTTTTTTATGAGCGAATAACTGTATGTTAATCTTTAACATCGGTTTACACCTCCAAGTTTAATTCAATGTTACTGTACTGTTCGGCTAATTGCTGCATATGGAGCATAAAACCCCTAAGCACTGCCTGTGTGCCGTCCGCTTCGCGAACCACTGTTAGCGACATATAACCGTCCTCTACCGAGATATCACAATCGCATCCGACTACTTCCGTCAGTGTATTTGCAGCCATGTATGCTGCGCTTGATACCGCTGCACAAACTATTTTGCCGTTTTGGTCATCACAGCTTTGCGTACTGTGTCCTGCAAGACAAAAACCGTTTATTCGGTCCGAGTCTTTGAAGAACGAAACCTTAGTCATCTTACGCGATCTCGTTGATCTGGACCTTGGTGTACGGCTGTCTGTGACCCTTGCGACGGGCATAACCCTTCTTGGGCTTGTAAGTGAAGATATTGAGCTTCTTGCCCTTACCGTTCTTAAGAACAACACCCTTTACTACGGCGTCCTTAACGTAGGGCTTGCCCACCTTGAGCTTCTTATTGCATACAGCAACAACCTTGTCAAAGGTGATCTCCTGGTCAACCTCAGCGTTGAGCTTCTCAACATAGATAACGTCGCCGCTCTCTACACGGTACTGCTTTCCGCCGGTTTCAATAATTGCGTACATTTGCTTTGGCACCTGCCTTAATTTCAGTCTCGCTACTGTCGGGCGTGCCCTAAAATGGGCAACTTAAATCAGCCCGCAATATGCGGCTTTACTACTATAACACCGCAAAAGCAAAATGTCAAGCACTATTTTGTCAGCGTGCCACCATCGGTTTTTATAACCATATACACCTGCTCCTCCAGCCCTGTATCGCAATTAATATACACCAAAACCTCGTTTTGCTCGGCATCCTTGCAATAAAATTCATAACACTGCAGTTCGTTATTACCGGCAGACGGAATAAGCACCCTGCGGGAGGAAATTATTTCAAGCGAATCACTAACCGACGAAGCAGCTTGCTCGAGCGAAAGGGCCGGCGTGCTTATGGTCCGTTGGCGGTGATTCATAAGATACCCGTTAGCCTCATAAAGCACCACCTCACCTGTGTCCAACGCCACACCTACCTTTATTAAGTCGGTATAGCAGACCGTGGTGCCCTCTTTATAAGCAAAATTCACAGTACATACGCCCTCGTCCGCAAAGTAATAGCTTTGTTCAAAGTTTTGTCCGCTGTATTCACTAAGCCAGCGTGCCGCCTTTTCGGCAGCCTGCTCATAGGTCAACGTTTGATTGCCGGTTGCGCGATAATTACGCAAATATACAACACGGCCTCCCCTTTTTGATACGGCAACCGCCGTGTTGCCCGAATCAAATCGGTATGCCGCAAGCGGACCGTCATCCTCGCCCGACAAAGCTATATCCTCAGCCTGTGCACCAATGATGTGTGCAGCCTCCTTCGCAGCCTGACTAACATCGACCGGCTGTGCTGAGGACAGCAGTTTTGATTCGCCCTCAAGCATATGATCGGAATAAGGACCGTCATATATAAGCGTCGGATAACTGTTGATGCTGTCCCGAATATCGGTAAGTCCATCTGAGACACCGCCAAGCTGCTCGTCCGACACCTCAAGTTGCATACCCTGTCCGTCCTCGTAACGCATACGCATCTCCTCAACGCCTGAGGAAAGCTGCATTGCGGCATTTGCGAGCACCAACAGATTTTCACGCACCTCCTGCGTCACGCCGCCGGATATGCTTTGCCTTGCAACGGTGAGAGAATAATCGCCCGCCTGTGCAACAAACTTAAACACGGGAGAAAGGTCTGCCTCACCCGCCGGCAACTGAGCAAGAGCAGACTGTGCAAGCCCTGACTGACGGTATATCTCTGCAGCTATGCCGCAAAACTGCGGTGCTGTAGTAACATAGGAGCTTTTCCTTAGTTCCGTATATATATTTGCAAGACTGTCAGACAGATCGCTCAGCGAACGCATATAGTTATACTGCAGTTGAAGGCTGTAGCGTTCTCTTTTGGTTTTTTCCTTTATTAAAAAACCTACAGGCACTATCACTGCCGCCAATAAAAACGATATTACCCTTACGGCACATCTTTTTTTCATACCGTTCACCTCAGTAATAATCTTTTCCGTTTTTTGAAAATTATGCTTTTTGTAATTTCTTATTGTAAAAATAGGTAAATGGTATTATAATATTATTGATTATTATATACTGGGGAGTTTGTGATTTGAACACTACAGTTTACCTTGATAACAGTTCGACCACCGCGGTTTGCCCCACAGCGGTCAAATACATAAACAATGCACTGCAAAGCTACGGTAACCCCTCCTCCCTGCATTTAATGGGAATGAAGGCCGAAAGTGAACTGACGGCTGCACGCGAGGCGGTCTCGGGAGTGCTTGGTTGCCGCGCGGACGAAGTTTTCTTTACCGGCAGCGGAACCGAATCAAACAACACCGCAATTTTCGGCACGGTACAGTCGCGTCATAAGCGCGGCAGAAGGATCGTTACTACCTCTATCGAGCATCCGTCGGTATTAAACGTTATGGACAGGCTTGAAGAACTCGGCTTCGAGGTGATAAGGCTTCGTCCAAGGGAAGACGGTGTTATCGATATAAACGAACTAAAAAACGCCGTCAACAGCGATACTATACTTGTAAGCATTATGCTTGTTAACAACGAGATAGGCTCTATACAGCCCGTACGCGCCGCACGCGAGGCTATAATAGCGGCGGGTGCGCCGGCACTGCTGCACTGTGATGCCGTACAAGCTTTCGGCAAGCTTAGATGCAACGTACGTGAACTGGGCGTTGATCTGCTTTCGGCAAGCGCCCACAAAATAAACGGACCTAAAGGAATAGGCATACTCTACAAAGAAAAGTCGGTTCATATAAAACCTCTTATTCTGGGAGGCGGTCAGGAAAAGGGACTGCGTTCGGGCACCGAAAGTGTTCCGCTCATTGCAGGACTGCGCGGTGCAGTAGAGGAATTACCAAGCAACACAAAATTCCTTGCAGATATGAAGGAATTACGGGACCATACCGCACAGAAGCTTTCTGAAACAGGTTTTGTGCTTTTTAATTCAAGCAAAGATGCCGTTCCCTATATACTCAACATTTCACTTCCCGGATACCGTTCCGAAACGCTGTTACATTTTCTGGAAAGCAAGGGAATATTCGTCTCAAGCGGAAGTGCCTGCGCCAAAGGACAAGGCAGTTATGTTCTGCGCGAGATCGGTCTGCCGCAACGCACGGTCGACAGCGCACTGAGAATAAGCTTTGGCAGATATAATACCAAGGAAGATGCCGACAGACTTTGCTCGGCTCTGATAGAAGCACACCAAAAACTTAGGAGCGTACGATGAAAGAAATTATACTTATTAAAAACGGTGAGTTGGTGCTTAAAGGGCTCAACCGCCGAACTTTTGAGGACATACTCATAAAAAATTTGAAACGCAGGTTAAATCCGCTGGGTGCATTTGAGGTTTCCCGTGCACAATCCACAATTGTCATAACACCCGAGGATGACGGATTTGATATGGACGAGGCGGTAAGCCGCGTCGGTTGCGTATTCGGCATTTCGGCATACAGCCGAGCCGCCGTATGCGACAAGGATATTGAAAAGATAATCGCCACAGCGAAGGAATATCTAAAACCTTATCTGGGCACTGCCTCTACCTTTAAGGTCGAGGCGAAGCGCTCTGATAAAAAATTCCCGCTTAAATCACCCGAAATATGCCGAGAGGTCGGTGGAGCGTTGCCTTCCGCCTTCCCTCACCTTTCGGTAGATGTTCACAACCCCGACGAGATAATAACCGTTGAGATACGTGACCGCGACGCCTATATCCGTGCGGGTCAGCTTCGCGGTGCCGGCGGAATGCCGGTATCCTCAAGCGGACGGGCCGCAATTATGATATCGGGCGGTATCGACAGTCCGGTTGCAGCATACCTGATGGCGCGCAGAGGGCTTGAACTTAATGCAATACATTTCGCAAGCCCGCCATACACCAGTCCGCGTGCAGAACTGAAGGTGCGTCAGTTGCTTTCCAAGGTCGCGCGCTACAGCGGAACTATACGGCTTGCCGTAGTACCCTTCACAGAAATTCAAGAGCAGATAGCCAACCTCTGCCCTGAAGAATACTTTACGCTTATAATGCGCAGAATGATGCTTCGCATTGCGCAAAAGCTCGCCGCCGAGCGCGGCTGCGGTGCACTCATAACAGGTGAAAGCCTCGGTCAGGTAGCAAGCCAGACTCTTCCTGCTCTTGCCGTTACCGAAACACTTGCAGAGTTACCTGTGCTTCGTCCCCTCATCGGAATGGACAAGGAAGACATAATAACCATTTCAAGAAAAATAGATACATTCGATATCTCAATACAGCCTTACGAGGACTGCTGCACGGTATTTACACCTAAGCATCCGCGAACCCGTCCTACCATTGCTCAGTGTGAGCAGGCAGAGGCAGCGCTTGATATTGACACACTTGTAGATAAGGCTATAAAAGAGACCGAATATTCATACATTGACTGATCCCGGAGGAAAAACTATGAACGGAGAGATCATTTGCGTCGGAACCGAGCTTCTGCTCGGTGATATCGTAAATACAAACGCACAATTTCTTTCAACCGAGTTGGCAAAGCTTGGTATAAATATATATAACCAATCGGTCGTCGGTGATAACGAGCAGCGCATAAAGCAGGAGCTTTTTACTGCACTTAAGCGCAGTAATCTCATTATATTTACCGGCGGTCTCGGACCTACACAGGACGACCTTACGAAAGAGAGCATAGCCGCTTTCTTTTCACTACCGCTTATAGAAGATAGCGATAGCCGCGCACATATAGAGGAATATTTCCGCCGCACGGGCAGAAACGCCGTAAAAAGCAACTTTAAACAGGCGCTGACACCCAAGGGTGCGCACATTTTCAAAAACGACGTAGGTACCGCACCCGGATACGCTATTAAAAACGGTGAAAGCACCGTTATAATTCTTCCCGGTCCACCGCAGGAGATGGAGCATATGTTTACAAACTATGTCCGTCCGTATCTTATGCAGTTAACACACGAAACCATCGTTTCCCACAACATACACATCTTCGGCGAGATGGAATCTAAAATAGAAGAAAAGATCAGCCAGTTTACAAAATTGAGTAATCCTACGACAGCCCCCTATGCCAAGGAGGGCGAAGTTAATCTGCGGGTTACCGCAAAGGCACAGAGTGCCGCTGTTGCAGATAATCTCTGCACCCCTGTCATTAACGCGATAAAGGAAGTACTCGGCGACTGCGTTTACGGCGTTGACTGTGAAAGTCTACAGCACCTTGTGGTTGAAAAACTAAAAGAAAAGAAAATGAAGATAGCCACCGCAGAATCCTGCACGGCAGGTCTTTTGTCTTCAATGATAACCGAGGTCCCCGGCTCCTCCGCTGTTTTTGATTTCGGCGTTTCGGCTTATGCTAACCGCATCAAGGAAGAGGCTTTGGGAGTGCCCAAGGAAATAATTGAAAAATACGGTGCTGTCAGCGAGCACACCGCGGCTTATATGGCTATGGGGGTTCGAAAATTGGCAAATGCCGATCTCGGCATTGGTATAACCGGTGTTGCGGGACCCGGCGCAAGCGAGCATAAGCCCGTAGGTCTTGTATATATCGCCCTCGCAGATAAAGAGCATGTTTGGATAAGACGTGCAACGCTCGGACATGGCTCGGACGAACGCGAAAAGGTTCGCCGCAATTCCGCAAAGACTGCGCTGGATCTTGTAAGGCGTTACCTCTGTTCACTGCCGTTTATAATGGACGGTGGATTTAAGATCGGCGATGTTCCCGTAGTTTTAGATGCACAGCCTGCGATTGCCTCAAATATAAAGGCAGAGCCGATAATAAGGGAGCACAGAGAAAATCACTTCATACCCGACAGCGAGATAGCCGACATAATCGGTGCCGTTGCCGCAAGTGAGTACACCGCAGAAAATTACACAGCAACAGCGCAAAGCTCTGATGACGGTTTTTTAGCCGAAATAATAGAGAACGATGACGAGGATAACGGTATTCTCGGCCGTCTCGTAGGCAAGCATCCTCAAGCGGATGATCTTGTGGAAAGCAACGGACTGATAACCGAAAGCGACGAGCTTATTAACATTTCCGAAACCGAGGAACGAGAAAGCAAATTTATGAAGTTTCTTCGCTCTTTTTTGCCCTGGAAGGGTGACAAAATAGGAGAAGTTTTACGCAAGCTTCTATTTACGTTATCGTTTATAGCACTTATCGTTTGCTCAATATATATGGTAATGTATTTCCACGAAGGCAGTACCCAAAACGCTGTTATAGAGCAGACACGTGAGATCTATGACAAATACAATGTGGAAAAAAATGATGCAGGCAGATACGTTAGTTTTGAAGAACTGCTTAAACAAAACCCCGATACGGCGGCTTGGATAACCATTCCTAACACACAGGTAGATAACCCTGTCGTCATTTGCGGTAACAATGACTATTATCTCAACCATAACTTCCTTAAGCAAAAAAGCCGTTACGGAGCACTGTATTTTGATTCCTCATCTAAAATAAGTGCAGATGAGATAAGCCAGAATCTTGTTATTTACGGCCACGAAATGCGCGACGGTTCGATGTTCGGCACCCTTAAGCGCTATAAGAACGTCAACTTTTATAAGGAAAACCCGGTGTTTTCTATGCGCACGCTTTATACCAATGAAAAGTATAAAATATTTGCCGTTATGATAACCAACGCTTCTCCCGAACAGGATAACGGATATGTCTTTGAATACCGATACCCTGAGTTCTCTTCTCAAGAGCAGTTCTTGGAATGGATAGATGCTGTTAAGGAGCGCAGTATCATAAACACAGGCATCGATATACAGGAAAACGATAAGATCGTTACACTTTCAACCTGTACAAGCGAGTTCGAAAATGCACGACTCGTTATTATGGCACGAATGATACGCGAGGGGGAAAACAGCACTATTGAACAGAGCGCTGTATCTGTTAACCCCTACCCGCACTATCCGCAGGCATACTATGATAAGAAAAATCTAAACAATCCGTATGCCGACGCGAACAGTGATACTTCTTCTACTGATACCTCAAGCGAAGAAAGTTCCTCACAGGATAGCAGTTCTTCAAATGATTCGTCTGAAGAGAGTTCCTCAGGCAGACCAAACTCAAGCCGTCGGCCGTCTGCTTCACAGGGTAATTCTTCCAGACCGTCTTCATCTTCTAAAAACAGTTCAACAGCATCTACCCCATCGACAGGCGGCAATGATACCACGCCTCAGGACCCCGAACCGACCCCTGATCCCGAAGGTGGAGGTGCTTCTGAGTCTACTCCCGATCCTGAAGGCGGAGAATCCTCCGAGCCTACTCCCACTCCCGATCCCGAGGGTGGGGATACTTCAGAACCTACTCCAGATCCCGAAGGCGGAGAATCCTCTGAGCCTACTCCAGATCCTGAAGGCGGAGAATCCTCTGAACCTACTCCAGATCCCGAAGGCGGAGACCCCAATCCCGAACAGCCCACTGATTCCAGCACACCTGCTGAATAATAAATAGGAAGGAAGCGAACGCTATGGCAATACCGGTAAAAGCAGACATTATATATTACCGTACACCGTCAGACTTTGAACTTGAATTTAATCTTAGCGGTTGTTGCACTATGCGCCTGCTTTCCGACCGCCCGCAAAATGAAAAAGATCTGTTAAGATCGTTAAGCCGCGCCGTCTCGAGAAGCCAAATAATTTTTACCGTTGGCAGTCTTGAAGGCGAAGGCTCGATAATTGACGACGTATGTTCGGCTATAGGATATTCCGAAGTTGAGCGCGATCTCTCCCCTTTCGGTCTAAATCAAAGCGTTATGCTTCCTAGCGGCTCTATTCCGCTTATATCATCTGACAGCAGATTCGGCGGTTGCGTTATCGAATGCGGACCGCAGGCTATAATAGTGCTGACCGATGACCGCGAACTGAGAAAAACCATAATGCGCGAGCTCATACACGAGTATGTAAAGGATCTCGGCAAAGGCAGTCGTCGCGAACAAAGCATTGAAAGTCCTCCCGCAGCAAATAACGAAAGTCTTACTGCTACGGAAGAGACTACACCTGAGATCGTAACACAAACATTCTCTGATATTGACAATGTTAGACCCGAGTCAAAGCCACAGGGCAACGCAAGCGACCCGTTTGTGCTAAAGGCTGAAGAATTACCTGAGCCGAACTTTGATAATCTTGAAAATGAGTTGTTCGAAGAACACAAAGGCAAAAAACGCAAAGCAGGAAAACGTATTATCACCTGCTTCTTTGTGCTTTTGTTTGTAGCGGTTGCCGCAGTGTCATATATACTGTTTGCCGAGCCGCTGATAATTGACAAGCTTTACTCCGATTACCGAAATATGTTAGGTGACAGCGGTGAATATACCGACCCCGAAATGCTCAGCTCTTTCGGTATGCTATATGACCAAAACCGTGACACGGTAGGATTTGTTGAGATCAATAATACAGAAATCTCCTACCCTGTTGTTTCGGCGGCGGAGCGCGAAGACGGATACTATAGACACCGCCTGTTTAACGGATGGCTCAGTCCGCTTTACGGAACGCCCTACACCGAAAGTTATGTAGCCTCTGACGCATTTTTGCGCAATACCGTAATACACGGCAAGGCTACCCTAAGCGGCAGAATGTTCTCTGACCTTGAAAGAATCGCAACACTTGAGGGCTACCGCAGTTCCCCTACCGTTGTATTTGACACAATATACAGCGAGGGCACATATAAAATATTTGCCGCATTTACCTATTCGGGCGAAGTTCCTAACGAGCTGCTGAAAACCGAGTTTTTTGATGATGAAGAATTCCAAGAACACATTGAAAAACTGCTATCGGCTTCGGCGATCTTGACCACAGTTGATATAAACTCAGGCGACGAAATAATCACACTTGTGTCCCATTCACGCGACGGCGGTGCGGTCGTTGCCGCGCGCAAGGTACGCGCCAACGAAAGTGAGCTTGTGGACACACAGAACGCAAAACCGAGTAGCGGCAGCGGAACGATTACGAATAACGAAAGTTCCGGCAATGACGGCATAGTAGCAAAGCGCACCGAAATACGCCACTTCAGCGAATACGCCTCGCGGTTTGAGCAGTATCTGGCACCAACCCCATATGAACCTATTGCCGTTTCTTCAGAAACACCCTCTGCTTACAGCAGTATGCAAAGCTCATCCTCGGCTGACAGTTCTTCCGGTGAAGAGCAAACCTCATCCGTACCTGAAAATGTTCCTGGCGAAGAGATACTTACGGTCACCAACGCCGCAACAGGACTTACCGAGACCGGAAGTGCCGCAGATATTCTGGCAAGAATAGTTGAATATGAAATGGGGGCGGATTTCGAAGCAGAAGCACTTAAAGCCCAAACCGTTGCTACATACGGTTGGCTCATCAGCTCAGGGGCAACCGCACGCAACGCACCAACAGTTTCCATGAAAACAGCTTCGGCAAAAACTACCGAAGCCGTTAAGTCGGTTTTAGGTCTGAAACCCTATTATGATGGACAGCTTGCACAAACCTACTACACTAAATGCTCGGCAGGATATACCGCCGACAGCAACAGCATATGGGCTATAAAATTACCCTATCTTGTTTCTGCTGAATCGTCCTTTGACCGTAATGCGGACGGTTATCTCAGCCGCCGCACATACAGCGCTGACGATGTAAAACGATGGGTGTTTGAGTCTACCGGTATAGATCTTTCTAAAACGTCGGATAAGAGCAAGTGGTTTAACGTGATTTACGACCGAAACGGACTTTATGCCGAGGCGGTACGTTTTGGAAATGACAGTGAATACTATTCCGGACGATTCCTGCGTGACAGCGTATTTACCGTATCGCGAACAGGTGCAGATAATACCCTTCTTTCAACTGCATACCGCATAAGCTATCACAGTGCATCCGATTGTTTTAATTTTGAAGTACGCGGTAGCGGACACGGCGTCGGTATGAGTCAAAACGGTGCAAACGTATTGGCAAAAAAGGGATTGAATTATTCTGAAATACTTTTATACTATTATAAAGGAATAACACTGGATTATTAATTATACAATTTAAAGGGTGATTATTTTTGGCAGAACAGCTTACAAATTATTTAAAGGACGTATTAAGTCCTGAACTTGTTATTTTTGTTATTTCAATGCTCCCCGTACTCGAGCTGCGCGGAGGCCTGATAGCCGCGGCGATACTTGGGGTAGAATGGTATATTGCTTTCCCGATATGCGTTATCGGAAACATGTTACCTATTCCGCTGGAACTGTTGTTTATAAGAAAGATATTTATATGGCTTAAGCGTTTCCGCCCGTTTGAAAAAGCGATCACTTGGATCGAAGAACGTGCCGAGCGCAAAAGCAAAGAGATAGAGACCTATAAGGCTATTGGACTTTTCATATTAGTCGCTATCCCACTTCCCGGAACAGGCGCTTGGACCGGTGGTCTGGTTGCTGATGTGCTTGGAATTCGGATGAAAAAATCTATACCGATAATTTTGTTAGGTGTTGTAACAGCCGGACTTATAGTTTCTTTTATCAGTTATATAATACCGATGTGGTTTTAAAAAATAAAACAGCCCGAGTTCCCTTCAGGAAACTCGGGCAGTTTTTATTGTGCATTATTAGATGATACCTTTAAATTAGTTTCATAGTAGCGGCCTGCGCGGTATATCTTTACCTTTACGGTATCGCCGACCGAGCAATCTGAGATAGCGGTATAAAGCGTATTATAGTTATTTATTGCGGTGCCGCCGAATTCTGTGATTATATCACCGCGTCGTATTCCGCTTTCATATGCGGGGCCTTCATTATCAACCGATGATACTACCGCACCCGACGGATAACCTAATCGGTTTAGAGTTTTTTCATCATAGGTCTCACTAAGCTTGATGCCGACATAGGGGGTCGGGTCATCCTTGCGGGAAATTATCTGATCGCATATTTCCTTAACCGTATTTATAGGTATCGCAAAGCCCATTCCCTCATATTCTGTAGAGGCTATCTTGGAGCTGTTAACACCAATCAGTTTACCCTCAATATCGAGCAATGCTCCGCCTGAGTTTCCGGGATTTATGGCGGCATCGGTCTGGATAAGCGATACAGCCTCCTGAGTGGACGCATTGACAGTACGGTTAAGTCCGCTTATTATACCGTAGCTTACCGAGCCAATAAAATCAAGGCCACCGGGACAACCTATCGCGGCGACAAACTGACCACGCTTTAATTCATCCGAGTTACCCAACTCGACCGCCGGCAGTCCGGTCTTTTCGATCTTCAACACAGCGAGATCGTTACTGATATTGTAGCCAATCAGTGTTGCCTGATGAGCCTGAGCTGTATCCTCATTTAAAAAGACCTCTATTTTAGAGTTTGAAGATTCTATGGCACTTTTCAGCACGTGATAGTTTGTAATTATATAACCGTCGGTACTGTATATAATACCGGAGCCCTCACCCGTGTAGTCTTCGCTACCCCCGAAAAAGCTTGTAACAGCCATCGTAGTACGTATTCCGACAACGCTCGGCGAAGCCTTCTCAGCTACCGCCTCTATTACCGAATCGGACACCTTCTCAACGTTTATAGTTGTATTATTAATAGTGCTGTTTTGCTGTGTATCGGTAGAAGGTACGGCTGCGGTATCATCCTGTAAAAGAAGCAGAGCACCTACACCGGAGGCAGCACCTATTACGGCAGCAAGAACTATGCTTGCTACGACTACGCCAAGACCGTATTTCTTGTTTTTTTGCTTTTTGGGTTTCCTCGGCATATAGGGTGCACCGTATATATCCGCACCTGAGGTATATTCTTGCGGTTCGGCGGGTTTCACTTCCGGCTCTTCCTCAGTAGATGTTTCGAAAACGGTATCCACAAATGAGGGTGTTTCCTGCTGAGGCTCGTTCTCCTCCGTATGCGGAATATTATCCGAACGCTCCTCAAAAAATCCTCCGTCGGGTGTAACGGTATAGCCGCGGTTTACACTGTCAAAACCGTTTAGCTGAGAGTTGTTGTTTTTATTTTCATCCATATTTATTCCCTCTTCCAAGAACTTTTTATGCTTGCATTATACACCCGTTTTGTTGTCTTGTTAGGTCGAATATATGAACTTTTAGTTAACATTTACTTATTAATGCCGTTCTTCTTTTATTTTTGTGCGCACAAACAACTTGCAAAACTCTATAAGGCTAAAGGGCACGATAGGATAGAGATAATTTCTGCCCGAGAGGGTCTTGCTGAACAGCATTACGACAATTCCTAAAGCGGTTCCCGCCCATATGCCGTAGACGCCGAAAAGCTGTACGAGTACGAGCATGATTATACGCAAAAATTTGGCAGAATAACTCATTTCAAAGCTGGGTTGAGAGAACGAGGCTATTGCTACAAAGGCGGCAAATATTATTGAATGCGGCACAAACCAACCTGCATTAACGGCAAATTCCGAAAGTATCAAGCCGCCGATTATACCGATAGAATTAGAAAGTGCGTCGGGGGTGTTGACAGAAGCCAAGCGCAGAGCGTCTACCACAAATTCCAAAACCAAAAACTGAGCGAAAAGCGGCATCGCCATATCCCCGTCGGCAATCAAAAAGCTCAACCAATCGGGTACGTGCTCACGGTAGTTATTCAGCAACAGTATAAAAGGCATAAGATACACTGTAAGCAGTGTCGATAACAGGCGCACTATACGCACATAAGATGCTGTGAGTGGCGGAAAGTAGTAGTCGTCTACCTCTTTTAAGAAGTCGGCAAAGGATACGGGCATTATCATAACGCCCGGTGAGTTGTCCATTACCACAACTACCCTGCCCTCTAAAAGGCTGGCGCTCGCAAAATCGGGTCTTTCGGAAAACTTCACCTTTGGCAGAGGGTTAAAAAAGCTTGTAGGGATAAGCGCCTCGCTAAGTGCCTGCTGGGTCATTGAAATACCGCTTATCTTCACCTTGCTTATGCGGTCGCGCAGTCGTTTTATTATCTTCTCGTCCGCCAGACCGTCCATATAGGCTATTACAACATCTACCTTTGAACTTTTGCCCACCTGATGGTATTCCATTCTAAGCTTCGGGTCACGGATGCGTCGACGAATGAGTGCTGTATTCATAACAAGCGCTTCAACAAAGCCATCCTTAGAGCCGCGTATGGAGCGGTCCTTTTGCGGCTCCTCAATGCCGCGCATGGGATAGGTACGCGAATCAATAAGCAGGGCGTCGCCTATGCCGTCTATAAACAGTACGGCAGGACCGGAAAGCAGCGTCGTTACGATAGTGTCAATATCGTCGCTCCAATCCGCCTCGGTATAGGGCATATAGCTTTTAGAAAACTCCTGCATAGTCGTTATTCCGGCTATCTCCTCGGGAGTTATCTTATATAAAAACTCCATCAGCTTTTCAAAGACTGCATCCTTCATAAAGCCATCAACGAAATAAAGCGCAGAGCGTCTGCCGCCAATTATCACATCGCGTTTTATGATGTCAAAATTAAGGTCGGGATGCACACGGCTGTCGACCTCTTTCATATTTTTATCTATAGAATAGATCAAAAAAATCGCCCCTTTCGGAATTATACATAGTATATCCTTTAAAGGGCGATTTATCCTTTTAACGAAATAACGTTATTTCTTTCTTCTTCTAATGAAAAATTGCTTGCCGTCTGCAGTTCGGTTTGTGTTCAACTGTGCAAATATCGACACAAGTAATCCGACGGTTCCGACAGCTGCAACAATTATAAGTACCCAGACGATTATAACCTCGGTAAGATTTTCAGCATGTGATACCGTTACTTTATTGTCGGTCGATATCGAGAGCGTGGAAACAGTTCTGTCTATTATGTCTTTAAACTCATTAGATAGCTGTGTTCCGTTCTCAAAAAAGCCTATACTGTAAAGCTTTCCGTCACGAATGGTAACATACTGCACGCTGCAAAAACTGCCGCCGCTGTCACTCGAAACCGAGTTCAGCTCGTACATAAGCATATCGTCTATCCACAACAGTGAATAACTGTCGTTAGCACCGATGGGCAGTATTTTTTCCACGATATTTTCGGCATTTTCTTCGTCCAGTAAAGAAAGGTCTCCGAGCTGCTTTGAAAACTCAGTCTCACGGCACTTTACCTGTATTTGTCGGGAGTTATCCTCATTAGCGGCAAAAACCACAAGATCGTTATCCTCAAAATACTTTTGCATAGACGAGTCGGTATAACCCAACCATTCAACGATTTCGGGGTTTTTGGATATACTCTCTTCAGTCAGCGTTACGAAGCTTTCGTCAAATTCAATATTCAGTTTACCGAAGGTCTGTGCGCTCACACCGAATGCAAAAAGCAATATTAGCGCAAGCGTTACAACAATACACCTTTTCAAACGTAACAATCCTTATATATTATTCTGCTTTTTAACTGCAGTCAGGGTATTTTTCATAAGCATCGAGATAGTCATAGGTCCTACACCGCCCGGCACGGGGGTAATAGCCGAGCAAATAGGCTCTACGGAGGCAAAATCCACATCGCCGCAGAGCTTGCCGTCGGCATCGCGGTTCATTCCCACATCGATAACAACTGCTCCGGGCTTGACCATATCTGCGGTTACAAAGTTGGCTCTGCCGACCGCCGAAACAAGGATATCGGCAGTTTTTGTGACCTCTGCCAGATTTTTTGTTTTAGAATGGCAGACGGTTACCGTACCGTTTTCATGCAAAAGCAGCATCGACATCGGTTTTCCTACGATGTTGGAGCGACCGATAACAACACAGCTCTTGCCTGCAACCTCTATTCCCTCATAGTGCAGCATTTCCATAATACCGGCAGGTGTGCAGGGAAGAAAATCAAAATTGCCTACCATTATTTTACCGACGTTTACAGGATGGAACGCGTCAACGTCCTTAAGCGGTGATATAGCATCTATGACCTTTTGTTCATCCAGTCCCTTAGGTAAGGGCAGCTGGCAGAGTATGCCGTTTATACTACTGTCATTATTGAGCCTTTCGATCAAAGTAAGCAGCTCATCCATCGTCGTATCAGCGGGGAGAGCGTACTTTTCAGAGCGAATGCCTGTGTATTCACAGGCGCGCTCCTTGTTTGCCACATAGATCTTTGATGCAGGGTCATCCCCGACTATAATAACGGCGAGGCAGGCAGCTACGCCCTGTTCCTTCAGTGTCGCTATCTCATCTCGCACGCCGTCCTTTACAGCGGCTGATATAATTTTTCCGTCTATAAGTTTTGCCATTTCTTATTCCTCTGTTTCTGCCACGGGCAGTTCTTCTTCCTCATCCTCGTCTGCGAACATTGGGATGTACTCCTGTGAATTTTGTGCGCGGACTTTCTTTCTTTTATTAATCACGATAAGCGTGATAACAGCAGCTGCGCAGAGCAGGAACGAAAGCATTGATGAAACGCGTATATTGCCGAGATATAGGCTGTCGGTACGAAGCAGTTCGATTATTCCTCTGCCGAAACCGTACCATACACAATAACTAAGTATCAGCTGTCCGCTAAAACTGCGCTTATAGCTGAGTCTGTGCAGTAAAAACGCACCCAAAAGGCACCAGATCGACTCATAAAGGAAGCACGGATGTGCCAAAACACCCTCACCCAGTACGCTGTCGACCGCGGCACTGCTCATACCGAACCAACTGCTGCCTGTAGCGCTTCCAAAAGCCTCCTGGTTTATAAAATTGCCCCAGCGACCGATTCCCTGACCGATAAGAAAGCCTATTGCACCAAGGTCAAACACATCAAGTATGTTTAATTTGCGCACAAGGCACATAATTCCGCCCGACAGGAAAGCTCCTATTACTCCGCCGTAAATAGCAAGTCCCGCAAAGCCGCCGGAAGAAAAATTAAAGAAATCCGAGAGCGTCATGGTATCGCTGAAGATAATATAGTACAGTCGGGCACAAAGCACCGAAACCGGCGTTGCCACCAGCACCACATCCAAAAGGCGGTCAATATTAACGCCGAAGCGCTTAGCATTGAATATGGCATAAACTATAGCCAGCATAAAACCAAACGCTATGATGATGCCGTACCAATAAACATTCCAACCACCGAATATGGGTAATTTGAACGCGACCGGATTCAAGGTTAGATCAATTCCGAAAATTGTAACATCCATTACTTATTCCTCCTATTTCTTAGGAACGATTACCGACAGTACGGATCTTTCTGCATCAAGAAGTGCAAGACGCTCCTCAACATCCTCTTTTTTGAGGGTGCGCAGGATATCTATATCGTCGTACGGTCCGTAGTCAAACATCGCACAGTCTACAAGGCTCATTACAATACCGTCAACTGTATTATAACGCTTTATTGCCGAGCCGTAAAGACTTCTTCTTGCAGATTCGAATATTTTTTCATCTATTCCTTCGGTCTTCAGCCTTTCCACCTCGGCTTTGATGGCATCTGCCACGGCGCGCGGATCATCCGATTCACCCTGGAATATGGGCGCGGCATAGCCATTGCCCTGAAAATACTCGCTGTCAAATTCGTCGTTTATAAGCCCCTGCTTTATAAGGCTTTCATAAAGAGGTGAAGTATCTCCGGCGAGTATATCAAGCAACATCTCGCTGCAGATGCCCTCTTTTAGACTGCGCTCGCCCTCACAGTGCTCCTTAAATCCAAAGCAAAATATCGGCTTTGCAACAGCCATTTCTTTTTCTATATAATAGCTTTTAACAGAATCAGACTCGGGGAATACCACCCGGCGTATATTAACAGGCTCTTGCGGTTTTATCGACTTTTCAATATATTTTATTACCTCGTCCGCATCCACGTTTCCCGCAATGCAGACAAACATATTTGCAGGATTATAAAATGTATTATAACACTCGTAAAGCAGGTCGGCATTGATTTTTGCAATTGACTCGACCGTGCCCGCAATATCTATCCTAACAGGATGGTTTTCATACATTTGAGAAAGCATATTAAACAGCACGCACCAAGGAGCGCTGTCGTCATACATCCGTATCTCCTGTCCGATTATTCCCTGTTCTTTTTGTACCGTTTGCTCGGTAAAATAGGGCGACTGAACAAAATCCAGCAAAATACCGAGATTTTCATAAAACTTATCGGCGCAGGAAAAAAGATAACAGGTGCGGTCAAACGAAGTGAATGCGTTGGCATTAGCGCCCGTTGCGGAAAAGCGTGCGAACGCGTCGCCGTTCTCGCTTTCAAACAGCTTGTGTTCAAGATAATGGGCTATACCCTCGGGCACCGCAAGTTCTTCGCCGCCGTTTCGGGAAAAGCAGGTATCGACCGAGCCGTACTTTGTACCGAAGATCGCATATACGGTATTAAAGCTTTTCTTTTCGGTTATAAATATTTTGAGGCCATTGTCAAGTACTGTGCTCACACAATGCTCGGGCAAGGCTTTATCGGTATATACGGTATATACGGTATTACTCATCTCTTTGCCTCCTCGGGTAACAGCTTATAAACTGTGCACAGTTCTACGCGTTTTGCGGCGTTTATTACATCCTCACGCGTAACCTTTGATATAAGCTTTTCAAGATCGGCAGGTTCAGGTACCGAGCCGTCAAACACGCGTGAAGCGTACCAAGTATTGATAACCTCGGCACTGTCCTCTGCAGATTTTATGCTGTCCTTTATGCTCCTTACAGACGCATCAAATTCATCGTCGGAAAATCCACCGTTTTTCATAATATCAAGCTGGTTGAGTATCTCCTTTTGCGCTTTCTCGGCATTGGCACTCTCAACGCCTGAGTCAACAAGCATATAACCCTTGTTTTTGGCACTGCGGCAAGCGCAATAGTAACAAAGGCTAAGTCTTTCGCGTACATTTAAGAACAAACGCGAATAGGGACCGCCGCCGAAAATATCGCTCATTACCGAAAGCGCCGCGGTATTGCTCTCGGGAGACACATCACCGAGGGAAAATCCCATAACGAGCTTGCCCTGTGCGATATCCATATACTCGGTTTCATTAATATTGCGAACCAGCTCGGGGGTATTAAATCCTTTGAATCCTGTCACGTTCTCGCGCTTGATGGCACTAAACGCGGCAGAAACAGAAGAAAATATGCCCTCCGGCAGGGTATCTCCAATCACGTTGACGCGGATATATGCACTTCTAAGAAGACGCTCCCAAGCGGCAAAAAGTTCTTCTCCGTCGACCTTTTTCATATTTTCAAGGTAGCCGTAGCGCGGTATTCCGTAAGGGTCATCGCCAAACATAAGCGAAACCGCCTTGGTTCGTGCATAGCCGCGTTTATCGTTTATTTCGCCCTTGATACGGTCGAGCATCTGGATCTTTTCGCGTTCTACATCCTCTGCCCTAAAGCTATTACCCTCAAGCGAGGGAGCAAAAATAAGCGAGGCAAGAAGCTCTGCCGCCTTGGCTACTATTTTTGCGCCGTCTATGGAGTAGGCATCGTTTATTACATTTATTGATATATTTGTCCACTGATGATCCATAAGCTTTGCGTTGCCTGTGGTTATGGTTGCACCGTACAAACCGCCGAGTGCCATATTCAGGTCACGAAAGCTCTTATACTCTTTCGAGCAGGAAGACAGCACATACGGCAAAAGCGCATTTGCCTCGTAATGTTCCCTTGACAGCGGAAGATAAAAATTAAAAGATATGAGTGTTGTATTAAAGCGTGAATTTTTTATAAACAGACCTTCAACACCGTCTGCCAGCCGATATATTTGCGGCAAAAAGCATTCCTCCTATAAAAAATTTAACATTATTGTAACACAAATGTTACCTAAAGACCATAGAAAAAATGTTAATTTTATGTTATTATACAAATAACTTACTGAAATAATACCCGATAGAGGTGACAGAATGGGTAAAAAACGCAAAAGAGGTTTCCGTATTCCCGTGCGCATAATTATTGCTGCGATTATAATATTGATCCAGATCGGACTGCTCGGAGCTATGCTTTATTCTCTGTCATCGCATCTGCTATGGTTTTATACCTTTATAGAATTTTTAAGCATCATATTCTCAATTACTATAATTAACAGCAAAACAAACCCGTCATACAAGCTTTCGTGGATAATATTCATACTGCTTACTCCGGTAATAGGTGTTTCGGCCTATCTGCTGTGGGGCGGCGGTAGGGTCTTCCCGCATTTGAGAAAACGAATGAATGCAAGCGAAGCGCACTATAAAAAATTTCTCACCGCAGACTCGGTTGCGGAAAACCGACTCGTATATGAGGATCTGCTCCATTCAAGACAGGCGAAATATCTCTCCGGCGAATCGCAGTTTCCGCTTTACTGCAACACCTCTGTCGAATATCTCTCACCAGGCGAGGTCATGCTGCCTCGGCTACTTGAAGAATTAGAACAGGCTAAGGAATTTATCTTCATTGAATTTTTTATTCTGGCTGAGGGTAAAATGTGGGACCAAATACACGAAATACTAAAGCGCAAAGCCGCAGAAGGTGTAGAGGTTAAGATCATTTTTGATGATTTCGGATCCATCAACCGCCAAAGCAAGGGCTTTATCAAACGCCTTAAAAACGAGGGTATAGAGGTTTCTGCTTTTAATAAAATACGTCCGTCTGTTGACATTTTTATGAACAACCGTAACCATCGAAAAATAATAATAATCGACGGTAAGACAGCCTTAACGGGCGGTATCAATATAGGTGATGAATACGTAAATTATATTGAGAGACACGGCTACTGGATGGATTGCGCCGCGCTTTTTAAAGGCGATGCCGTACGTAGCTTTACGGTTATGTTTATGAGTATGTGGACCTTTACCACAGGTAAGGTTCTGAAAGGCGAGAAATACGTTAAAGAATTTCGAGAACAACATGACGGCTTTGTGCTTCCCTACAGTGACAGTCCCTTAAACGAACGCGATCCCGCCGAGGGCATCTATATGCAGATAATCAATACCGCACAGAAATACGTTTACATTGCAACCCCTTATCTTATCATTGATAATACGATGATCACGGCACTCTCGCTTGCCGCCAAAAGCGGAATCGACGTACGGATAATCACACCCAAAAAGTGGGATAAGTGGTATGTCCATCCCGTGACCCAGCAAAACTATGAGCCACTTCTTGAGGCAGGCGTGAAAATATATGAATACACACCCGGATTCATTCACTCAAAATTGTTTGTTTCGGACGATTCAATAGCCACCGTCGGAACCATAAATATGGACTACCGCAGTTTCTTTTTTCATTTTGAATGCGGGGCTTGGATGTGCCGCAACGATGCGGTGTTTGATATAAAGGACCACATTAAATCTATTATTGAACAAAGTGAAGAAATTACACTAAAACGCTGGAAAAAACGTCCATGGTGGATGAAGTTAAAGCAACAGCTTTTACACATATTTTCTCCGTTTATGTAGATATTGACATAAAAGCGGAAATGCTATATAATGCAAATGAAAGGCGGTTGAAAATTATGAAGAAATTTTTGACTATTATATCTTCGGTTATAGGTTTATTCACTCTGGCGGCAGGCATTTTGCTGGTCGTTGACCGCTTTGTTTACCACAACGGTCCTAAATGCGGTTACATCAGCTGTGATTGCGAGACTGATGCCGAATAACTAAGCCCTAAACCGGTCTGTGAAAGCAGGCCGGTTTTTTCATGTTATCCAAAATAAAGTTGGATTGACATATGATACTAATATATGGTATACTTTAAAAAATACTGTATATACAGTAATTTTAAGGAGGGTTATTATGAAAAAGACTATAGCGATTCTTTTAGCCATCTTCTGTCTTATGGGTTGCTTTACACTGGGTATTACCGGTGTTTCAGCTCAGGAGCAGGAAGAACCGAACTACTCACATTTGTTTGACGGTCTCAGCTGCGATTTCTCATTCTACTGGAGAGCGTCTGCAGGCGAGGATGTTTCTGAAGCCAATGGTTTCCCCGCAGAGTTTATAATGGAACACACAAGAAGGGTCTTTGGTTCCTGGTATGGAGTTTCATATGAAGCTTTTTATGAGTATATGACTATGGATCCTGAATACGGAATCGAAGAATATTCTGTTCCGGCTGATGTTTTCGAGGCAGCCGCTGCACAGAACTATAACTTAACCGATGAGATTGTTTCCGACCTGCACGCTTTGGAAATTTACAACACCGAAACCGCAACATACGATTATGTTGTCGGCGGTGTAGGCGGATTTATGCATGAATATTCCTATATCGGATATGAAAAAGGCACAAAAGACGGCACCTATGATATATACACCTACACCTATGCTATAGACGAGCCGCTTGAAAATGTTGACGGTCTCGTTGAAGGCAAGGACTATGTGTTTATAGATTATTACGGTGAAGACGGCCAGTATTGTCCCATCGTCGGTTTCCAGAAGATAACCGTTTCATACGATGGATACAATGCAAAATTCTTGGCAGTAGAGACGGTTGAAACTGTTCCCGATGAGCTTATTTCATACTATGATTTCTTTGTTGGAAATACTGCCATCTCAGAAAAGGCTGATGCCTCCGGCAAGGGTTGGAGCTGGACTGCCGCTACCAAAACACTTGCACTCAACGGTGTTGACATTTCCGTCAATCCGGTTTATGACAACACCTCTGCCGATGATCTCGATTCATCTAAGTCGACTGCCTATTCCCCCGTCGCTATGATTCTGCCTGCCGGCACTACTATCAAGGTAAGCGGCGAAAACTCCATCAAAGCAAAGATCAACGGTTCTGTCGGATCTTATATGCTTATAGCTGAAGGTCCCATCACCATCGAGGGTGACGGCAAACTTACTACCGATGGCGCAATATCTATTGGAAGTGAATACGACGGTCAAGGCTATTGGTTCGAAAATATTAAAAATCCTGGAACCTTTACCGTAAACGGCAACGTAGAGCTCACCGTTGACTGCTCTCAGGATATCGGTTATTCTTCTGCTATTTGGGCACAGAACGTTGTTATAAACGGCGGTAAGGTCACCGCTATCGGCAGAGTGGACGGTATCTGCGCACATAGAATTGATTTCAATGGCGGAGAGATAATTGCTAAGGCATTTATAACCAAAGAGCAATCCGAAACTGAAGTAGGGGTTTACGCCAGTGCTGTAAATTCTTATAACGAGTATGCTTCCGAAGATGAGATAGTTGAAGGTTATATCAACTATGACGGTATGATCGCAAAGAGCAAGACCGCAACCGGATATGACGGCGAAGTTACTGTAGGCAAGGCAGACCTTACACTTTACAATGATGAATTGGTCCCCGCACTTCTCACAGGTGAAACCGTTGTTACCGATGTTCGTATCGTAGCTGACAGCAAGCCTGTTGAGGTAACTAAGAACGACGTTACCGTTTCGGCCGATGAGGGCGTATTCCCTGTTGGCGTTATTATCAACGTTGATCCGATAGCTGCTGAGAGCGAAACTAATAAAACCGTTCTCAAGACTTTAGAAGGTCAGGTATCAAAGGTTCGCGCCTATGATATCACAGCCATTATGAACGGCGCAAAGATTCAGCCTAACGGTAAGGTAAAGGTTGCCTTTAAGGTTCCGAGTGATTTTGATATTAATAATATCGGTGTGTTCTATGTATCTGACGACGGTAAGTATGAAAAGATCAGCTTTACCGCTGACAAAAACAACCGTACCGTAACTGCAGAGCTTTCGCACTTTAGTACCTATGTACTCGCAGAGCTTAAGACTGCTGATACAGCTGTTCCGTCCGGTCCTATACCGGCAACAGGCGATGCTGCTAATATCGCACTTGTAATGCTCATAATGAGCTTTGCCGCAGCACTTGCGTTCGCATTGCGCGGCAAGAAAGCCTAAAACCACACAAAAAGAAGGTGAGGAAACTCACCTTCTTTTTTATTTGTTTCAAAAAACAACGCTTTTTTGTATGGTTTTACTATTAAAAGATTTAAAAACACCAATTTAAAATTTCTTTTTGTGTAAACTATACAAATTTAAGGCGTTTTTTAAAACAAAGCAGGGACTTGAATTTATTGGAGAAATAGTATATTATATTAATAAGACATTTTTAGGTAATAATAATCCTATAAATTCTGTAACGGAGGTACTACCTATGGAAAAATATACTTCTAAAGAATTAGCACAGCTGATCGAGAAAAAACTCTCACACAATTTCGGAGTTACTCCCGACCACGCTTCGGACGAATTCTTTTATAAGGCCTGTGTACTCGTTCTGCTTGACATTATGCGTGAACGTCAAACTACATTTTCAGAGAATGCAGACAAAGAAGAGGCTAAGACTGTTTACTATCTGAGCATGGAGTTTCTTATGGGTCGTTCACTCAAGAACAACCTTTTTAACCTCGGACTTGAGGATGTAATGAAAAAAGCTCTGTCTACCTATAAGGTAAAGCTCGATTCGCTTTACGAGCTTGAGCCCGATGCGGGTCTCGGTAACGGCGGTCTCGGCAGACTTGCCGCCTGCTTCTTAGACGGACTTTCCACCGGTGGATATCCGGCTATGGGTTACTGCATCAAATACGAGTATGGCATTTTCCGTCAAAAACTGGTTGACGGCTGGCAGACCGAAATGCCGGACTTTTGGCTTCCGGGCGGTAGCGTTTGGCTTGAGGCCCGCCCTGCTAACGCAGTTGACGTAAATTTTGACGGATATATTGACGAATCCTGGGACGGTAATTATCACCACATTACCCACCGCGACTACACCACAGTACGTGCCGTTCCCTATGACCTTATGGTTGCCGGTAAAGACGGAAAGACGGTTAACATTCTACGCCTGTGGACTGCCGAAAGCCAGAAAATAGATATGGCAGCATTCAATCAGGGTAACTATGTACGTGCGCTCGAGCAACAGGCTATGGCAGAAGCCATAAGCAAGGTGCTCTACCCCGAGGATAATCATATGGAGGGCAAGGCACTTCGTCTTCGTCAGCAGTATTTCCTCGTTTCTGCTTCGATACAGGATATACTCAACCGTCACCTGCAGAAGTATAACACACTTGACAATTTACCTGAAAAGGTGGCTATACACATTAACGATACCCACCCTGCCCTCTCGGTTCCCGAGTTGATGAGATTCCTACTTGACGAATGCGGCTACGGATGGGATCAGGCGTGGGATATCGTGACCCGTACCACAGCCTACACCAATCACACCGTAATGAGCGAAGCGCTTGAGTGCTGGCAGGAGTCTATGTTCAAGCACAGACTCCCCCGAATTTACCAGATAATCTCTGAAATTGACCGCCGTTTTAAGGAAAAGGTTCTTTACGAAACCGGTGACCGTGCACTCATGGAGCGCACCTCGATAATACAGGGCGGTATGATAAGAATGGCAAACCTCTGCGTCGCATCCTGTCACAGTGTTAACGGTGTTTCACAGCTTCACAGCAAGATACTCACCGATTCGCTGTTCTCGGATTACTACCGAATGACCCCCGAAAAGTTCACCAATGTTACAAACGGTATTGCGCACCGCCGTTGGCTCTGCCAAGCTAACCCTGAGCTTTCCGGCTTCTTAAAAGAAAAGATCGGAAACGATTTTATAATGGATGCGGCAAACCTCTCAAAGCTTGAACAGTTCAAGGATGACAAGGAGGTTCTTGACCGCCTGGCAAAAATCAAGAAGAACAATAAGATCCGTCTTTCAAACTATGTAAAGAACGAGTTCGGCATTCTGCTTGATCCCGATTCTATTTTTGATATGCAGGTCAAGCGTCTGCACGAGTACAAGCGTCAACATCTGAATGCACTGCATATTATCTCTGAGTATCTATATATCAAGAACAATCCGAACGCTCCTTTCACGCCCAAGACTTATATCTTTGGTGCTAAGGCTGCTCCGGGTTACCTGCTCGCTAAGAAGATCATTCATATGATCGCACAGCTGGCGAAGGTAATCGAAAACGACCCCGTTGTTAACGGCAAGCTTAAAATACTGTTTGTTGAGGACTACCGCGTAACACTTGCCGAGCTTATGATACCTGCCGCGGAGATCAGCGAACAGATATCCCTTGCTTCGACCGAGGCAAGCGGTACCGGTAATATGAAGCTGATGATGAACGGCGCCATTACGCTCGGAACCGATGACGGTGCAAATGTTGAGATACACGAGGCTGTCGGCGACGACAACATCATAATCTTCGGTATGAAGACACCGGAGGTGCTCAAACTCCGTCAAAGCGGATACTCGCCCAGCTCATATTACAACAACAATCCCCGCATTCGCGAGGCTATCGATTTTATCGCAAAGGGCATCGGCGGTGTGGATTTCTCGGATATTGCAAATACCTTTAAAACCGTTGACCATTATATGGCACTTGCTGACTTTGCCGACTACTGCGCTGCTCAGGAAAAGGCAACCGCTCTTTATGCCGATAAAACCACATGGAACCGTATGTCACTTATCAATATCGCACAGTCCGGCCGCTTTGCAGCCGACCGCGCTATTGCCGACTACGCAAACGATATTTGGAATGCAAAACCTATAGGCAGATAAAACCCCTTAAAGTAGAGTGAGAAAAATGCAATACTATCCTTATGACTCCCGCAACCCGCTTTACAGAGAAAAGATAGGAGCTGTAGCCGCAGATACACCTCTGCGGCTACGGCTGCTTTGGCATAATGATGCACGTGTCAAAGATGCTTTTTTGCAAATAAACCGCGACGGCGAAGGTACATATGAGGTCCATATGACACCGGGTGACCGACTGGATGATTATCGCTTTTATGAATGCGAAGTGACTCTCACAGAAGGGCTTTACTGGTACTCGTTTTTTTATGACAGCGATTACGGCAGGATGTTTGTTACAAAGACCGAACATTCACTCGGAATAGTATCGCCAGACGGAGATAAGTGGCAACAGACAGTGTATGATAATGATTTCTCTACACCTGACTGGCTCAAGGGCGGAATTATATACCAAATATTTCCGGACAGGTTCTTTAATTCAGGCCACAAGAAGCAGAACATCCCCGAAGACCGCTATCTACAAGAAGACTGGTATGCACAGCCTGCCTTCCGTCAGGACGGACAAAAGCGTAGCCTTTGCAACGACTATTACGGCGGCGACCTCGCGGGAATTGAGAAAAAACTTCCCTACCTTGCCTCGCTCGGAGTCAACTGCATTTATCTCAACCCGATTTTCGAAGCACACTCCAACCACCGTTATAACACCGCCGATTATCTTAAAATAGACCCTCAGTTGGGGGACGGCGAGGATCTGAAAAAGCTTTGCAGAAGCGCCGAAAAACACGGTATTTACATTATACTCGACGGCGTATTCTCCCACACCGGAGATGACAGCGTATACTTTAACAAATACGGTCGATACGATAACGTTGGAGCTTATCAAAGTTATGATTCGCCATATAGAAGTTGGTTTAATTTTAAATCCTGGCCCCAAGGCTACGACTGTTGGTGGGGTGTCCCCTCTCTTCCGGAAACCAGTGAAAACGATCCCTCGTTTTCTCAGTATATCACGGGCGAGGGCGGTGTACTGCAACACTGGATGGACTACGGTATAAAGGGTTGGCGGCTGGACGTTGCCGATGAATTGCCGGATGAATTTATTGATAAGATACGCACCGCGATCAAAACAAAGGACCGTGACGCTTTCCTGCTCGGTGAGGTTTGGGAAGATGCAACCAACAAAATAAGCTACGGCTACCGCCGCAGATTTTTGCGCGGCAGACAGCTTGATTCGGTTATGAACTATCCTCTTGCCGAAGCCATTATCAAATTTGTAAAGGGTGGCAATGTACGCGAGCTCATAGACCTCGTGCTAACGCAGTTGGAAAACTATCCGTTGCCGGCACTTAATACACTGATGAACCACATTGGCTCACACGATACAGCGCGAATTTTGACAAGGTTGGGCACCGATGCCAACGGCAACCGTGAATGGCAGTCTACCCAATGGCTCGACGCTGAGCAGTATTCCCATGCCAAGCGTTTGCTTAAGCTTGCGGCAGCACTGCAATATACCCTGCCCGGTGTGCCTTCGGTCTTTTACGGCGATGAGGTTGGAATGCAGGGCTACGGCGACCCGTTTTGCCGTGCGGCGTACCCGTGGGGATGTGAGGATGGCGAACTGCTTGAGTTTTACCGCATTTTAGGCCGCATCCGCCGCGAAAACGAAGCGTTCCGCGAGGGTGAATTTATACCGCTTTACAGCGAGATAGGCTATATGGCATTTATCAGAAAAAATGACAGCAACAGTGTTTTTGTTGCCGTCAACCGCTGGCATGAAGATTCCTTCATCCCCCTTCCCGGCGGGTTTGAAAACTGCACCGTGCTCTACGGAAACAAACCGAAGGACGGAAAAGTACGTGTGGCGGGATACGGAATAACCATGCTTAAAGCATAGAAAAAGCACCTTCCCACGGAAGGTGCTTTTTTATTTTTGCCGTTCCTTCATCCTACGCCAATTATAAAAACCGTAAACATCGTTCGCAAAGAACATTACAAAGCACAATACCATAGGTAGGTAGGAAATATCCTTTAACGAAGCGAGGACCCACAAAATGATAAGTACTATGTCGTTTGCAGCGTAACCTATAGCATAATAAGGACTGCGAAACAGCGTAAGATATGATGCAACAAAGCTTGTAGTTACAGAAACCGTACTGAAAAAAAGATTTGCATTACCTAAAGCACGTAGAATGAAGTAAAATACAGCTGTTACAACCACCGATAAAACAACCAGCCATATGCGCTCTGCTTTAGTTAGCGTATTAACCTCTACCTCTTTCGTTTTTTTGTAAGGATGCCTTAACCAGCTTATAACCGAGAATAACGCTATCGGCGAGGTCATACATAGATATGTTATCATCTCTCCATAATATCGTAAATAAAATGAAATTACCCCGTAAAACACCGCAAATACTACTGTAAGCACCTGACCAAGCACATATCCCTTAGCGACAAATATAAGCGCAGTAAGCCCAATAATCGAAGCGACAAGCGTAAGCGGATCACGAAAGCCTGATAATATAAAAGAAAACATCGCCACGGCAAGCGAAAAAAGCCACAAGGTCCTTTCAAATTTTGTTAGTGATTTAAAAACTCCCATATATTCCTCCAAAAAAATAAGCATCCGTCTGACACATCTTCAAAGACCTAACGATGTGTCGGCGAATGCTTTATTGCATACTTTTTCTACCCGGTGGCAGTGTGATAAGTATAACCTACTACAGTCAAAAAGTCAATATTTTTTAAAGGATTGACAAAGGGGAAAAAAGCGTTATAATAAACATATGAACGATTATTCATATGAAAGGATGTTTTATTAATGGAAAAGATTGAGTGCTGTGAACTTATGCATGCACATAAGGATTTAATAAAGAAGATAACCTCACTTATACCTGATGAGGAAAAACTATATGACCTTGCGGAGCTTTTCAAGGTATTTGGTGATTCGACACGTATACGTATTCTTTATGTTTTACTGGAAAGTGAGGTTTGTGTTTGCGATCTGGCTACACTTCTTAGTATGACACAGAGTGCAGTTTCACACCAGCTGAAAATTTTAAAGCAGAGCAAGCTGGTAGCTTCGCGCCGCGAAGGCAAAACGGTCTTCTATTCCCTTGCCGATGACCACGTATCATTAATTCTCAGCAAAGGACTTGAGCACATTGAAGAATAGCATTTTTACAGAACACAAAAACATCATTATAAAAATAGTACTTGCTACCGTGTTGCTTATTACAGGAATGATGATCGGTCACGGTGCAGTATCTACGCTGCTTTTGCTTGCAGCCTATGTTATTATTGCAATTGAAACAATAGTTGATGCCGTAAAAGGAATTTTCAAAGGTGATATTTTTGATGAGGATACGCTTATGTGTATAGCATCGCTCAGCGCGATAGCGCTTGGTGAGTTTGCCGAGGCAGTAGCTATTTTGCTGTTTTTCAACATCGGCGAATTGTTTGAGGATGTGGCTATTGACCGTTCACGTAATAAAATAAAGGCATTAATGGACATTCGCCCCGACTATGCAAATCTGCAAACAGACAGCGACGCTATAAAGGTTGACCCAAAGAAAATCAATACCGGTGACATTATCATTATCTACCCGGGAGAGAAGATACCGCTTGACGGTATTGTCAAAGAGGGCAATTCATATATAGACACTAAAGCAATAACAGGCGAATCACAGCCTACAGAAGCTACTAAAGGCACCAAGGTTTTCAGCGGAAGTATAAACCTCAGCGGTAATCTTACAGTAGAGGTGGAAAAGCCATATGGTGAGTCGACCGCGGCGAAGATACTTTCGTTAATTGAAAATTCTGATGAAAGACGTTCAGGCGCTGAGAAATTTACAGACCGATTTGCAAAAATTTACACTCCTGCGGTGGTGTTAGCGGCTATAGCAGTAGCCTTAATACCCGGTATAATAACCGGTGAATTTGTCCTGTGGGCAAGGCGGGCTGTAACTTTATTGGTCGTTTCCTGTCCCTGCGCTCTGGTTATATCTATTCCGCTTTGTTTCTTCTGCGGTCTTGGCGCCGCCTCACATAACGGTATACTTATAAAAGGCAGCGGCTATCTTGAACTGCTGGGCAAGGTAAAAACAGCAGCCTTTGATAAGACCGGAACCCTCACAAAAGGCAAATTTGAAATTGCCGAAATCCACGGAGAGCAGGAACTGTTATCTACAGTTGCCGCCGCGGAAAAATATTCACCCCACCCTATCGCACAGTCTATACTCGCCGCGGCGAGTGAAGTGCCTGAAGCTATCAATCACGAGCATTTAGCGGGTCTGGGCGTACGCTGTGAACTGGACGGTGAAACTGTAATAGCGGGCAACGAGGAACTTATGCGGCAGGCGGGCATCATACCTGAATATGCAAGCCGAACCGGAACGGTAGTCCACTGCGCCAAGGGCAGTAAATATCTTGGTTATATTGTAATAAACGATACACTGAAGGATAACGCAAAAAATGCCATTGCCGAGCTTAAAAGCTTAAATATTGAGCGTACGGTAATGCTCAGCGGCGACAACAAGGCGATATGCGACGATATAGCCGCCGAGGCGGGAGTTGATACGGTGTATGCCGAACTGCTCCCCGCTGACAAGGCAACGCTGATGGAAAAGCTGAGAGCAGATGGTATTACGGTGTTTGCCGGTGACGGTATAAACGATGCACCCGTACTCATCGCCGCTGATGTAGGTGTAGCAATGGGCGGTGTCGGAAGTGATGCGGCAATTGAATCTGCCGACGTCGTACTGCTGGATGATGACATAGGCAAGCTGGCGAAGGCTATAAAGCTCAGCCGCCGCACGATGGGTATCGTAAAGCAGAATATAATACTTTCGCTCGGAATAAAGATACTTATAGTCATTCTGGGTGTATTGGGTATTGCGAATATATGGCTCGCCGTTTTCGGTGATGTCGGCGTACTGATACTAGCCATATTAAACTCACTCAGAGTTCTTAGAATTGTAAAATAATTTAACCCCCTGTTCAAATGAACAGGGGGTTTTTGCTAGATGGTATCGCCGTTATCCGGATCATCGTAATCTTCATCGGTGTCGGGCAGGATGCCTGTACCGCTGAGGCAAAGAGCGGACATCGATATCATTTTGATAAGCTCGAAATCGGGAGCCTTGTATTCCTTCTTCATCTCTATCCTCTCCTTACTTTATTTTATCCCAATTGGCAAGTATGAACGCCCAAACCTTATCTATAGCTTCGTTCCAAGGATTGGAAGCCGGCAGACTGCCTCTGGGTATCTGGTAAACATTGATCATCTTGCGTGCCATAAGGCGCTTTACCTGTGTTATCGAACGGGTATATATTCCGTCTGTTGTGCCCTTTATGCTATCAATGTTACAGGAATCCAACGTGATGCCGAGATCGTTACCGTAGGCGTCGGTGAGTGATATAGCACTTCTTGCGGAGTAACGTGCGGTCTGGCTTACGGTGCCTAACTTGAAGTTTGCATAGTATTTACCCTCGGTAAACGCCGTCTGTCCGTCCATTACCATATGTGTGTCGCCCGAACTGCTGAGGCTTGCTACTCCTACCCTGCCATCGCTGAGTGAGTCGGCAGTAAATTTCGTTCCCGCTATTCCCTCCGCCTCAAGGTCAGCATATGCCGCCGCATAGGTTGAGATGTTTCCAACCGTTAGATCTATAGGCAGATCAATTGAGGTAATATAGGTTATCTCTTCGGGGTTATCGACGGCCTTTAGCGAGGCACCGAGCATCTTGGGTGCCAAATATGAAGCGTTGTATGCCCAGATGTTATCGATAGCAAAGGTTCCGTCAAGGTCAAAGGTTATATATTTTTCGATATACTCGGTTATAGAGGAACCGTCAATATACATATATACATCCTTGTAACCGTCGGCACAACTACCTTCAAACACCGTAGTTTCTACACTACTGCTCTTTCCGTAAGCGGAAGAAACCGTAGTTTTGCCTGTGAGTGAGGAAACGGTGGAAGACAGCGCGCTGTCTGTCAGGCGGAATGAGTAGTTACCGTTGCCGGAGAGCGCTTTTATCTTAAAGTGAGCCAGTACCTTTGCGCCGGGCTCGATCGGAACGGGCATTGAATAAGCATTGTCGGCCGAGGCGATCAATTTCAAATATTCTTCGTTGCCTGTCACATGTTCGACCGTAGTACTGTCGGATGTTATCGTTCCGTCAACATCAAGGACATGGGTTGCCGTATCGGCGTTATAGTATGCATCTCTGAGAATAGAATAACTGGTAACGGTTATCTTGCCGTCCTTAAAGCCCATAATTACTGCGTTGCCCAGACCGCCCTGTCCCAAATCATTGCTTTGGACGTTAATGAGCATTTCATAAACGGTGTTTCCGTTTACGCCTACAGAATTTCTAACAAGAGTATTCTCGTTAAAAGTATGTCCGCAGATATACATAAACATATTTTCATGCTGACTTACAAATTTTTCCCAAACCTGAACGGAGTTGTTTGAATCGGCAGGGTTGTTAGCGCCGTAATAGTTGTTTTCATTTTCCATACGGATACCGTCTCCGCTAAGGTTGCTGTGAGTAACAACGATTATCTTATAATCCGGATTAGAAGATACTATAGCACTTGCCCAATTAAGTATCTCATCACGCGGGAAGATCTCGAGCGCCATAATGATGTATTTGTTATCTTCATCTATTTCAACCTTATAGTATGAGTTGACAAGTGAGCCGTTATAGGATCCGCCGTAGGTATAATAGTCGCCGGTGCCGTTATTCTTAATAAGTGTCTGCTCGCTGAACGTATAATCATAATATTCCGTATTACGCTCATTAGCTACGACATATTCATCACTGTTTTTATTTGTCTTAGCAGTACGGGCTTCCATATAGTCGTGGTTGCCGGCAGCCATAACATAGGGCATTATGCCGTCTAGCTTGCTGTATGTCTTGTACGCGCGACGCCATTCCGGCATCTCATTTTCATTGGTTATATCTCCAACGTTTATTAAGCCTTTAAAATTGTAGGTGTCGGTGTTGTCAACTACCCACTGCCCCATATCCTCATAATAACCGGGGTAATGACCATCTACACACTGTGGGTCCGGAAAAACCACAAAGGAATAATCATAATCCTTGGTGTCAAGCGGATTCTCCGCGCTTAGATGCGGATTTGCACTTGTACTTACTGTGTAAACTGCGTTAACGGTTATATCACTTGTAAAAGCAGGTAATGCGGCAGCTACCGCGTAGTTTGTTCCTGCGTATTCCCATTTAACATATGATGTTGATCTGAGCATTCCCACAGGATAATAGAAAGGCGGGAGTGTGGTATAGCTACCTGCTTCGGCTACGCTCTTTTCAACATAGTCTACAAAATTGGGATAATGGCTATCGTTTACATTATAGGTTACTTTATAATAACCGTCATAATTCGGGACCTCACGCAGGCAGATATTATCAAGATATATATATCCGCTTCCCGCGTAGTACTGAATAGATGCCGAGATCGTTTCATTATCGCCCGAATTGAAGTTCATAGTGAATCTTTGATATTCGGCAGTTGTAGCGCATCCGGTCTTCTTTGCGATCTCCATTCCGTTTGAATCGTATATCTTTACAAAATCGAGTTTATTACCGCTTGCATTAACAGAAAGCATCCAATCAAACGAAAGTTCATATTCCGTATTGGGTTTAACGGCGGCATCGCACATGGCCTCATTGGTTCGGGTTGAAAGACGGAGTATCTTATTGGCAGAATCCTTTGGATCAGCCATAATAATTCCGCTCCACCAGTGACAAGGACGCTTTAAATACCAAACGCCGTTATACAGGGTGGGGGTCTCCATCTTATCGAAGACCATCTGCGTATTTATCTCGATGTTTTCGAAACCGGAATTCGGCCAGATGTTATTTATATTAAAGGTTGCAATATAATCGCGATCCTCAGTAGAGTCTATGGTAATAGTTGCAGGATTGTCGGTTGAAACTATCTCTCCTGTTCGGGAGTCCTTCCAGCCTGCAAAGGTATTGCCCTCGTAAGGAACAGCCTCAACTGTAACGGTGTCGCCTTCATAGGCGGTAAAGGCAGATGTACCGGTTATATAACCCGGAACAACATGGTTTTCCTCTTCGTTCATAACCGCTCTTACCTTTGCACCGATCTTTTCCTCAAACTTTGCAGTAATATTCTTACCCTCAGTCATCAGGAAGGTCTCGTTTGCATTTCTTGAAAGCAGTGTTTCGCCGTCATACCATCCTGCGAATTGATAGCCAAGGTCAGGAGTAGCACAGTATGCTTCATAGATCGAAGGATAGTAGGTTTCGGTTTTTACAAGGGTATTAAGCGCATTCTCTGTACCTGTTCTTCCTGTGCCGGTCGCATACCAATAATAGTTTTCCCCTACACGGTCTGTTCCTTTGGAAATGCTGCCGTTTTCCCCTGCTGTAACAGTATTCATTGTATTGGACTCAGCCTCAGAGAAAGACATATTATCTATATAATATGTATGGGTTTTTGCTGCAGGAGTACCAAGCGTGAGGAATATCTCCACTGTATCATTTTCACCGAACAGATCCGATGAATTGCCCGAATTAAACATAAAGTAGACGTCTATCCATTGGCCGCCGGTATACCAAATATTATAGTTAGTAAGAGTCGTATAGCTGCTTCCTGCATTCCATTCATAGCGATTTGCAAGGTTAGCCGCACCTTTTCCGCTCAGCTGAAGGTGCTTTGTCCAAGAAACGGGCATGTTAAAGCTATCGGTCGTAAGGGTGGTTGCCGTATCAAGACCAATGTAGAGCCAGTCACCGTTACCAGATGCAGGCCACTTATATGAGAAACGCCAGATATAGTCAGTGTCCTTTTCAATCGTTACAGGAAAACTGATAAG
>JAZOCW010000035.1:0-28692 GCA_045596705.1 Acutalibacteraceae bacterium | reverse complement strand
AAGTACAAACACAATAAAAGTTAAATATGATAATACGATATGGGTTACAGACAATCAAGTATTACTTCTATTTTTACATATGTGTTTGGCTGCAAAATTGATTTCCCCAATAATTCAAAAGGATTCCTCCATAGAATTTTTAAAAACATTGTATCCTACCATTACTCCAAATGATCCTGCGTTTTTTGAGTGGTCAGCTGAAAACAAGCCAAAGATTTTAAAATTAATTGCAGAAGAAAACGGTAAAGAATATTAATAAAATTCCAATTTATCGAATAGATGATATTTGTTTAGAAAAGGGTTTTAGGTTCTCCTAACAAGTGACATTTGGGCACCTAAATGTCCTGCTTGTTATGGTATGAGACAAATATTAAACGGATGTGTAGAATTTCTGCACATCCGTTTTACTGTCTCAAAAAATATTTTAATAGTGATATTGTGAGACAGGTCTCACAGTGTTATTTTGCCTATCGGCAAAGTGATATTAAAACCTGCGGTTTTAGTGATATTTTATTCGTCCTTAAACTGCCGAAGGCAATATCACTCGGCGGTAGCCGAATATAACTGCGAAGCAATATAACTCGCCGTAAGGCGAATAAAACTGGCGTTGTATCCTTACGGGTACAACGCCTAGCACCTGTCTTTTTTATGTTAGCACTGTTTTAACAGTCGGATATAGAATTCAACCGAACGCTTAAGTGTTTCAATTCTGATGCGCTCATTGTGACCGTGTATCGAGGCACGCTCCTCGCCGGTCAGGTCCATAGCAGAGAAGCGATATACCTTATCGGATATTCTGCCGTAATGCCGCGAATCGGAGCATTGTACCATAAGGTATGGAGAAACGATACAGCCTTTCCAGGTGGATGCGACAGAGGATACTATCTTCTCCCATTCAGGACAGTCGGTTTTAGAAATACGGCTGGGGTTTATGCCGTGCAGCATAGTTACCTCAACATCGCGCGATACCAGATTACGAATGTATGCAAGTGCCGAGTCGGTATCGTCCTCTGGGTTAAGGCGTATGTTTGAGACAAGCTTTGCCTCGGGCGGAATAACGTTGGATGCAGGCGAGCCTTTCATCTGTGTAAAGGCAACGGTAGTTCGCATAAGCGCGTTTATCTCTCCGCCCGACTTTTTACATATGCTGTCAAGCACAGGCATAAATAGCCATAAATTAGAAAATATTATGCGATAGAGAAATGTAGAATGCCGTCCGAGTGTGTCAAAAAGCTTGGCGACGGGTGCGGTCAGGTGTGCTTTAAAGGGATTGTTGACGACCGAGCAGCAAGCTCTTGCAAGCGTATCAACAGGGGTCTTTGGTTTTGGGGCTGAGGCGTGTCCGCCCGAAGATTTGACCGAATACTCCACGTCCATCATACCCTTTTCGGCAATTCCTATCATTGCACACGGTGTTTTAACACCCGGAAAAACATTTTCCACAACCGCGCCGCCTTCGTCTATAACAAACGCAGGTGTAATGCCGTTTTCCTCGAAGAAGTCTACGATGTTTACAGCACCTTGTCCGTTTATTTCTTCATTACCCGAGAAAGCAAAGTAGATATCGTTTTCGGGTGTAAATCCTTCGCCTATCAAGTGGTCAGCAGCTGTGAGGACACTGTTGAGTGTGACTTTGGTATCAAGCGTTCCGCGTCCCCAAAGACAGCCGTCTTCAATAACTCCGTCAAAGGGCGGCTTATCCCAACCCGACTCATCTACAGGCACCACATCATAGTGTGACATCATTACGGCCGGTGCGCCGTTTTCCTTGCCCTTCCACTTAAATAACAGGGCACGGTCGGGCAACTGCTCAAAACTGCATTTGCTAAACACGTTCGGGTAAAGTTTTGGAAGTAGACTTATCAATTTTTCAAACTCTGCTTCACATTCGAGGGATGGATCTTTATTTGATACCGTTTTACAGCGTACAAGCTCACGAAGATTTTCTACTGCCTTGTCGCCGTCAAAAACTTCTCCCTGTATCTGTATTGAAATATCGGCTTTGGGTTTGAACATAAGCGCTCTTATCAATACCACGCCGACAAGAAGTATGAGCAGTATGAGAATGATCTGCCACATATTTTAAAGCATTCCTTTCTTATACATGATTCGTGCAACGATAACTGTGAACACAACACCTACGGGTACCATTATGCCTACGGTGCCGGCATTAAGCGCCGGAACAGAGATGAAGAGTATGAGCATAAGTGCGATAGGTGCTATCGAGAGTTTAGCATTCTTGGATATAAATACAACCGCAAGACCACCGAACAGAGCGGGCAGGATCATATCAAATGCCGGCTCAAGCACGGGGGACTCGAGTATGGGAGTCAGCGGAACGATACATATAACGCCTATAATAATTATTATGGTGGTTACGATGCTCGAAACGGCTATCGAAATAGTAGAGATGACCTCGCCCTCTTCTGACGATGCCTTAACCTCGGCGCGCTCCATAGCATCAATAGCACAGGGAAGCTTAAGGTTAGAGATGTTTCCGGTGATGAAGGAGAGGTAGGTGCCGCCTGCTCCCAGCATCGGAACATAGGTAAATATTTCAATAATTCCCACTGCCCAGTACATCGGTGCGGTGGCGATCAGACCTTTAAGCAGGGTCGGGTAATCGGGCGCGGTCTTGAATATTGCCGAAACAACGAACGGGAAGAGTATCAGCAAAAGCCCGATGACTATGCCCCAAATGCGACCGTCACGGTGGACACTTTCAAGATATGTAGTATTCTTTTTCATATTTATTCCCCCTTAACCCAGCCACGCTGTAAACGGTATAGCCGACGCCATACCGATAATCAAACTCATCGGCAGAGCATAATCGGTCAACCAGCGTATTTTCAATTTTTGAGAGGCAAGTCCGCATACAGCCATAACGACGGCGGCAACTGCCATAACACAAACAGGGATAAGACCCGATGTATCGCCTTTGAAGATAGTTGATACATCACAGAAAACATATCCTAGGAAAGCGGAGATCATTCCAAGGAACATGGCATTGTTGAATATTTCGCCCCATTTCTTGTCCTTCATTCCCATTTTTATCATACCGCCCTGTATCTTCTTGGTAACAAACGGAACAAGAACGAGTCCGGCAGCGATGCCTAGCGTCATTACCCAAAGCACGGTAACGAATATAGATGGGTCGGTAATGGTGGTGCCGGCCCCTGCCCCTGCAGCCTCAAGCGCGTTGCCGGCAGCAACGGTTTCATAGGTTATAGAACCGATGACCGAAAGTCTGAGCCACGGCAGCGCAACACCCAAGCTTTTCGAAAGGGCAACAACACCGACTAAAATGGCAATAGCGGGTGCTACTGTGAATACCGCTGCCGAAGAGATAGTCTTTTTGACGGTACTGCTTGCTATGCCGAGCTCTTTGGCACGCTTCATAGCACGTGCTAAAAAGTATATTGACTGAGCCAGTACAAAAGCAATTATCACACCGACCAGAATATACAGCACAGGACTGTTTACATTGAATTCCATAGTATACCTCCTAATTTTTCTCTACATATAATTTAATACAAAATTCGTTTTATTTCAACATTTAATATTTGTGCTCTTTAGGTCGCTTATCAGAATAGAAGTGTTATAAATTCCCGGTCATTTAATAGCAGCATTATAAGCTTATTTGCTTTTAATTTCGTTTATATATTTTTTTGGTGAACATCCCTTGTATTTTTTAAATGTTTTTATAAAATACGATATATCGTTAAACCCACATTCAAATGCGGTTTCGGTTATGTTTTTTTCGTATCTGCTCAAAATTTCGCAAGCCCGTTCGATACGGTAGTAGTTGAGATAGTCGATGGGCGTTTTATTAACCATTTCCCTGAAAAATCGACAAAAGTATTTTGGAGACATTTCAGCATTTTTTGCAAGTTCCTTCAACGATATAGGGTGCTGATAATTTTCACGTATGTAGTGTAAAACGTTCTTTAATTTGATGATCCGTTTGTACTCATTAGCTTGGAGATCTCTCCTTTCCGCTAAAAGTCCGTTGCTTATAATGGAGCTCAACAGCAAGTAAGTAAACCCTTTTACTTCTAATTCGTATCCTATCTGTTTTTGTTTCATCGCGGCAATTATTTTTAAAACGATAAGGGATATATCGTCTTTTTGTGAAAACTTTCGTGTGAGCCTTCCGGATTCTAAAAGTGCATATAGCTGCTTTGACATTTCGGAAGAATCCAAAAGCCCCGGAAGATCAAAAACTAAACATTCATAGACCGCATCGCTTGGTGCACCTCCATGTATGACTCCGCTTTGAATGATTGAACATTCGCCGGCATTAAGGATCATTTCTTCGCCGTCAAGTGAAAGGTTAAAGTTTCCGCTTGAAACGGCTATAAGTTCATATTCTGTATGCCAATGAAAAGGCATTTCATAGCGCGGATGATGGCGGTCCACAAAATAATATTCTATTGGAAAAGCAAAACTGCCACGTGTTTTTTGCTCGTGAAAAGCTGTATTAATCATAACAACGCTCCAAAAGTGAATTTTGTTATATTTTTTACCATTATATAACGAGAAAAAAGTAAAAATCAATGATAAAATAATACTAAAATTATTATTTGGAGTTGATAATATGCAAAAGTCAAGACTTATAGGCGGATATCCCGTAATAGGAATACGTCCAACTATCGACGGGCGAAGAGGTGTTTTGCAGGTTCGTGAATCGCTTGAGGCGCAAACTATGGGAATGGCTGTAGCTGCGAAAGAACTTTTTGAGCGCGAACTTCGATATTCAAATGGTGAACCCGTAAAGGTTGTAATAGCCGATAGCACCATTGGCCGCGTAGCTGAATCGGCTGCTTGTGCAGAAAAGTTCCGAAAGGAGGGCGTGGATATAACGCTCACCGTAACTCCCTGCTGGTGCTACGGCGCTGAAACAATGGATATGGATTCGCATACAATTAAGGGTGTTTGGGGATTTAACGGTACAGAACGACCGGGTGCGGTATACCTTGCCTCGGTTTTGGCTACACATGCGCAAAAGGGTCTGCCGGCGTTTGGAATATACGGTCATGATGTTCAGGATATAAACTGCGTAGAAAACATTCCCGACGACGTAAAAGAAAAACTTTTGCGCTTTGCTCGTGCCGCAGTGGCGGTGGCAACAATGCGCGGAAAGTCATATTTGCAGATAGGCTCGATTTGTATGGGTATAGGCGGATCAATTATTGATACTAACTTTATTGAGGATTATCTGGGCATGCGTGTGGAATCGGTCGACGAGGTGGAAATTATTCGCCGTATGACTGAGGGTATTTATGACAAGGACGAGTTTGAAAAAGCTTTAAAATGGGTTAAAGCGAACTGCATTGAGGGATTTGATAAAAATCCTGAAGAACTTCAAAAAACACGCGAACGCAAGGATGAAGATTGGGAATTTGTCGTTAAGATGATGATAATCATTAAAGACCTTATGAACGGCAATCCGAATCTTCCCAAGGGTTGCGAGGAAGAGATGGTAGGACACAATGCTATAGCAGCCGGTTTTCAAGGGCAGCGTCAGTGGACCGACTTTTATCCAAACTGCGATTTCCCTGAAGCAGTGCTTAACACGTCGTTTGACTGGAACGGCGCGCGTGAGCCGTATATTTTAGCAACCGAAAACGACGTTCTTAATGGTATTGGTATGCTGTTTATGAAACTTCTTACAAATCGTCCGCAGATGTTTGCTGACGTTCGCACTTATTGGAGCGGAGACGCCGTAAAGCGTGTAACAGGCTATGATATAGATGGAATCGCAAAGGAAAACGGCGGAATTATCCATCTTATCAATTCGGGTGCTTGCTGTTTGGATGCTTGTGGTGAGGCTCGAGAGGGCGATGTACCGGTTATGAAGGAATGGTACAATATCACACAGGACGATCAAAAGGCCATAATGAATGCCACAACTTGGAATTACGCCGATCTCGGCTATTTTCGTGGGGGCGGTTATTCTTCACGTTTTGAAACCAAGGCACAAATGCCGGTAACTATGATTCGTCTGAATTTGATAAAAGGTCTTGGACCTGCACTTCAGATTGCCGAGGGATGGACGGTTGCACTGCCTGAGACGGTCAGTGATGCGCTCTGGAAACGAACCGATTATACCTGGCCGTGTACTTGGTTTGTTCCACGCTGCGACGGTAAGGAGGGCAGTCCTTTCTGCACAGCTTACGATGTTATGAATAACTGGGGCGCAAACCATGGCGCTATAAGCTATGGTCATATCGGAGCCGATCTTATCACTCTGTGTTCGATGCTTCGAATACCTGTAAGTTTACATAATGTTCCCGAAAAAGATATTTTCCGCCCTGCCGTATGGAATGCATTCGGTATGGATAAGGAAGGCGCCGATTACCGCGCTTGTCAAAATTTCGGTCCGCTTTTTAAAAAATAAAATAAAAAATGCAGGTTCAACACCTGCATTTTTTCATACTTAACAAAACACACGACACAAGTCTAATTTTCAAATATGCGGATTTCTTTTTTTCATAACTATCTTCCTTGTTTTTAAAGAATAAAGAAAAAAGAATAAAGAATAATGAATAATTAAAGGGGCGAAAGTGGCGCATTTATTATTTCTTATTTATTCTTTATTCTTTATTATCTTAGGCGAGGGTTACCTCGCCGCTTCTTGGCACCCCCAGTAGGAATCGAACCTGCATCTAATTTTAGGAATACGAAACATTGATTTTTAAGTATTACCGCTTAGATAATAGATAAGCGATAATGGATAATAGAGAATAGTTGAAGCGGTAGGCGAGATTTACCTCTCCGCTATTTGTTTTCTTTAGCTGTGTTAAGTGTTGAAATTAAAATCCTTTTAATTTCAAGGCAATCGGTTAGCAATGATTCGCCTTCGGTTTCGGTCAGATATTCCGATAACACAAGTAACCGTAGCCAGTATTCTGTTTCAGCGGTTTCTTTTAAGGAGATTTGAAGCTTGGCAATAAAATCGGCCTTGCTAATTCCGTAAATTGCCTCATTTGCGTTGGCGCCGATAGAGGTTGCGCTACGGATTATTTGTTTTGCTATGATAGTTTCTTTTTTCTCTTTTGTAAGATATTTATTAAGCTTTATAATGCGAGCAGCGAAAAGCAGGGATTTGTCTAACAGCGGATTTCTTTTTTTTCATAACTATCTTCCTTGTTTTTAAAGAATAAAGAAAAAAGAATAAAGAATAATGAATAATTAAAGCGGCGAAAGTGGCGCATTTATTATTTCTTATTTATTCTTTATTCTTTATTATCTTAGGCGAGGGTTACCTCGCCGCTTCTTGGCACCCCCAGTAGGAATCGAACCTGCATCTAAGTCTTAGGAGGACCTTATTCTATCCGTTGAACTATGGGGGCAAATATCGGGAGGTGGCTCCCGAATATTATATTATTTAGAATGCGATCCTTTCGCGGATGTATGCGGCAACGTCTTCTATCTTTATACGAACCTGCTCCATAGTATCGCGGTCGCGTACGGTTACGCAGCCGTCATTCTCAGAATCAAAGTCGTATGTAATGCAGAATACTGTTCCTATCTCATCCTCACGGCTGTAGCGTTTGCCGATAGAGCCGGTCTCGTCGTAGTCGACCGAGAACTCGTTAGCCAGTTCATCGCGCAGAGCCATAGCCTTATCACCCAGCTTTTTAGAAAGCGGAAGTACGGCGGCCTTAAAGGGCGCGAGCGCGGGGTGCAATTTAAGCACGGTGCGCTTTTCGCCGTTGGGCTTGATTTCCTCGTCATAAGCGTCACACAGGAATGCAAGTGTTACACGGTCAGCACCGAGTGACGGCTCGATAACGTAGGGGATGTATTTTTCATTTGTCTCGGGGTCAAAATATTCCATCGACTCACCGCTGTGGTTTGCGTGCTGAGTCAGGTCGTAATCTGTACGGTCTGCAATACCCCAAAGCTCGCCCCAACCGAACGGGAAGAGATATTCGAAGTCGGTAGTTGCCTTGGAATAGAAGCAAAGCTCCTCAGGGTCATGGTCGCGAAGACGGAGATTTTCTTCCTTAATGCCCAGATCAAGCAGGAATTTGCGGCAATAAGAACGCCAGTAGTCGAACCACTGCAGGTCGGTACCGGGCTTGCAGAAAAACTCAAGCTCCATCTGCTCGAATTCGCGAATACGGAAAATGAAGTTTCCGGGGGTAATTTCATTTCTGAAAGATTTACCTATCTGTCCGACACCGAAAGGCATTTTTTTGCGTGTTGTGCGCATAATATTTTTAAAGTTAACGAATATACCCTGCGCAGTTTCAGGACGGAGGTACAGAGTTGAGGTCGAATCCTCGGTAACACCCTGGAAGGTCTTGAACATAAGATTAAATTTGCGAATGTCGGTAAAGTCACCCGAACCGCATGAGGGGCATACAATGTGGTGTTCCTTTATATATGCCATCATTTCCTCGTCAGACCAGCCTGCCGGATTGTCCGAAAGACCGTTTTCGGCAACGTAGTCTTCAATAAGCTTGTCGGCGCGGTGGCGTGTTTTGCAGACCTTGCAGTCCATCAGCGGGTCAGAAAAGCCGCCGAGATGTCCGGATGCTACCCATGTCTCAGGGTTCATCAGTATGGCGCTGTCAAGTCCGACATTATACGGGCACTGCTGGACGAATTTTTTCCACCAAGCCTTTTTTACATTGTTTTTAAGCTCAACTCCGAGCGGACCGTAATCCCACGAGTTGGCAAGACCGCCGTAGATCTCGCTGCCGGGGTAAACAAAGCCGCGACCCTTTGCAAGCGAAACTATGGTGTCCATTGTCTTTTCGTTGCTGTTCATTAGTTTTCCTCCACTATAGCGTGACTTTTTAGAGTCCTGTCACACTGAAAAGATACAAATATTATAATAATGCTAAAAGCCATTAAAGTCAAGGCTTTTTGGGTTCGCAAGCGACATTAAAAAACAGATAGGAGCGATGTATATGGATAAGAATTTAAAGTTGCACGATTTCGATTTCGGTAGTTTTATGGAAGCTGTTGATATGTGTAAGGGTGATGTTTTTCTTGAAACAAATGAGGGCGATGTACTTAACTTAAAATCAAAGTTATGTCAGATACTGGGTATAGCCAATATTTTAAAGGGAACATCAATAGAGGAAATAACCATTCGCTGTGCCGATCCGGAGGATGAGAGTTTAATGTTCCGCTTTAATCTTTATCGCGAGTTGCCGAAAAAGTAAGAGAAAAAGGGCACCATAGGTGCCCTTTTTGTTATCTTTCAACGATTTTTTCGGTTCCGCCCATATAAGGCTGAAGTGCTTTCGGGATGCGTACGGAATACTTTTCACCGTCAAACTCAAGATTGTTCTCGAGCAGGGCTATAAGCATTCTCGGCGGTGCTACAACGGTGTTGTTCAAGGTGTGTGCAAGATATTTCTTGCCGTCCTCGCCGCGAACGCGGATGCCGAGGCGGCGTGCCTGTGCATCTCCGAGATTTGAGCAGGAGCAGACCTCAAAATACTTCTGCTGTTTGGGGCTCCAGGCCTCAACGTCGTAGGACTTGACCTTAAGATCTGCAAGATCTCCGGAACAGCATTCAAGTGTGCGAACAGGGATATCGAGCGAACGGAACAACTCGACCGAGTAGCTCCACATCTTCTCAAACCATTCCATGCTCTCTTCCGGCTTGCAGATAACGATCATTTCCTGTTTTTCAAACTGGTGTATACGGTAGATTCCACGCTCCTCTATACCGTGTGCGCCCTTTTCCTTACGGAAGCAGGGAGAATAACTGGTCAGAGTCAGCGGAAGTTGGGTCTCGGGTGTGATGGTGTCGATAAATTTACCGATCATAGAGTGCTCGGAAGTGCCGATGAGATAGAGGTCCTCGCCCTCGATTTTATACATCATGGCATCCATTTCCTCAAAGCTCATAACACCGGTAACAACATTGGAGCGGATCATAAAGGGCGGGATGCAGTAGGTAAAGCCCTTGCTTATCATAAAGTCACGTGCATAGGCGGTAACAGCAGAGTGCATACGCGCAATGTCACCCATAAGATAATAGAAGCCTTCGCCGGCAACGCGTCCGGCAGCCTCTTTATCGATACCGTTGAACTTAGCCATTATATCGGTATGGTAGGGAATCTCAAAGTCGGTCGCGGTCTGCTCACCGTACTGCTTTACCTCAACATTTTCGCTGTCATCCTTTCCGATCGGAACCGATTCATCGATTATGTTGGGTATCTTCATCATTACCTGCTTGAGCTTTTCGGCGTACTCATCCTCAAGCGCTTCAAGCTCCTTAAGACGCTGTGCCTGCTCGTTTACGAGTCTTTTCATATCTTCAGCTTCATCGCGTTTGCCCTGTGACATCAAAACGCCGATCTGCTTAGAAACCGTGTTGCGGTTGGCGCGAAGAGCATTAGCCTCATTGTTAGCGTCGCGCTTTTTAGTGTCAAGCTCGATAGCCTCGTCAACCAGCGGAAGCTTTGAGTCTTTAAACTTTTTCTTTATATTTTCCTTTACAATGTCGGGATTTTCCCTGACAAACTTAATGTCTAACATACCTATCCTCCAAACATCCTACATTAAAGAAGATTTTAACATATATTTTAATTTAATGCAATAAAAAAGCGCCATAGGCGCTTTTTTTATTGAAAAATCTTTGCCAAAACCGGAACTATACTTTTTATTTGGGTGTCGGTAGTGTTTACGCACATATCGTAATTATTCTTTTCACCCCAGATTTTTCCGGTATAGAAACGGTAGTAATGGGCACGGTTTCTATCGATTTTAAGTATTTCACGCTTCATCTGTTTTTCTGTGTAGTGTTCATTTTCATGCTCGCCGTCGTGTTCACGCTCAAGGCAACGCTTAACACGGCTGTCTATCGAGGCGTGAACGAAAATGCGGAACGGGTCATAGTCCTTAAGTATATAGTCAGCACAGCGGCCTACCATTACGCAGTTTGATTTCTCGGCAAGGTTTTTAAGTATATCGCTTTGAGCCTTGTAGATAGACTGTACCTGACGGAAGGTATAATCCTCGGCAACCGTCATACTGTGTCCTACCGTGATGGGGTAGAGACGGTGCGGTGTGCACTCGATCACCTGCTGAATGTATTCCTCTGAAAGTGAGGTGTGTTTAGATATTTCGGTTATAATTTCTTTGTCATAGTATTCAAATCCAAGCTCCTCAGCCAGACGGCGTCCAAGCTCGCGTCCGCCGCTACCGAATTCACGGCCGATGGTAATTATCTTGTTCATAAAAGCCCTCCTTGATATACTTAGATCTTCTATACTAAATATACAATATTTACCGCAAAAATACAATAAGAAATTATAAAAGACCTTATGTTGACATTTATATAATATAAAACTATAATAAATTTAGAATATATATTTAAGGAGGAAAAACGGTATGAAAAAATTGAACGGGATCTTATGGGGAATTGTGCTTGTCGCAGCCGGAGTATTACTTGCTATGGATGCTTTAAATGTGTTGAACGTAACGCTCTTTTTTGACGGCTGGTGGACATTGTTTATCATTGTTCCTTGTTTTATCGGACTCTTGACGCACCACGAAAAAACGGCAAATCTTATCGGTTTGGTGGTTGGCGTGCTGTTGTTGCTTTCCTGCCAAGAACTTTTCAGTTTCAGAATGTTGTGGAAACTGTTCGTACCGTTTGTAATAGTCGTTATCGGACTTAGATTAATATTCCGGGAATTTTTCAGCCGCAAAGCAAGCGAGATAAAGAGTACGTTTTGTGAAAATAATAATATGAATGAATATAACGCTGTTTTTTCGGGACACAACGTCAATTTCGACGGCGAGGTTTTTGAGTGTGCAAAGTTTAATGCAGTGTTTGGCGGAATCGATTGCGATCTTCGCGGTGCTGTAATAGAACACGATGCTGTTATTGAGGTGTGCAGTATTTTCGGCGGGGTGGATCTGTATCTGCCCGACAATGTAAATATAAAGGTAACCTCCGATTCTATATTCGGCGGCGTATCTAACAAGAAATATCAAAAGCATTTAGAAAATGCGGCAACAATTTATATCAAAGCATCCTGTATATTCGGGGGTGCTGATATAAAATGACAAAAGCACAAAAAGTTATAAAATATATAGCATTGGCGCTTGCAGCACTGATCATATTCGGGATTTTCTCCGGCATATGCGGTGCTTTGACAGTGTTTTTCGATATTACCGACCGCACTGAAAAGAACACAGACAACAGTTCCTACAGCACATCGGACGATTACAAGAGCCTTACGCCGGAGGGTGATGTGCTGTCACTTGATATAGATATCGAGGCTGCCGATTTTGTAATGCAAACCGGAGAAGAATTGTCAGTACAGGCGGCAGGTAGGCATATAACCCTAAGACAGCAGGGTACAACGCTTAAGATCGAGGAAGATCACCCGGATTGGCTTATCAATAACGAAACCGCAAGAATTACCGTAACCGTACCTGCCGACTATAATTTCACACTTGTCGAGTTTGATGCAGGTGCAGGCAGAATAGACATAGAAAGCCTTTGCTCCAAAAAGCTGGAATTCGATCTCGGTGCGGGTGAGGTCACGGTGCATAAGCTGAATGTGACACGCAGTGCAGATATAGACGGCGGCGCAGGAAAAATAACCGTTCGCGACGGGGAAGTAAACGGACTTGAACTTGATATGGGCGTAGGCGAGCTTGATATGACAGCACGTCTTATGGGAAGCTGTTCTGTAGATTGCGGAGTAGGAAACACAAAAATAACACTGCTCGGCAGCAGTCAAGACTACACTGTTCGCGCCGACAAGGGTATGGGAAGCATTACACTGGACGGAGATAAAATGTCCGGAAATATGAACTATGGCAACGGTGAAAATCTGCTTCGTATCAGCGGCGGCGTCGGCAATATAGAAATAGCCTATAAGGCACAGTAAATTTAAAGACCACATCTTTAAACAGATGTGGTCTTAGTTTTTTATTAATATTTGCGTCCCGCCATTACAAACTCTCTTGTACGGTCGTTTTGCGGATTCTCAAAGATATCTTTCGGAGTGCCGCTTTCAAGTACAATGCCGTCATTCATAAATATTACGCGGTCTGATACATCGCGGGCGAAGCCCATTTCGTGGGTTACCACCATCATAGTAAGGCCGCTGCCTGCAAGCGATTTCATAACTGCCAGTACTTCTGCGACCATCTCAGGATCGAGTGCACTTGTGGGTTCGTCAAAGAGTATTACTTCTGGGTTCATTGCAAGGGTGCGCGCAATGGCAACACGCTGCTTTTGTCCGCCCGAAAGTTGACGCGGCTTTGCGTTGGCAAAGGGCAGAAGACCGACCTTTTCAAGGTACAGCTCGGCGTTCTGCTTTGCTTCTGCCTTGCTACGGCGAAGCACCTTCTCTTGACCGACCATACAGTTTTGCAGTACTGTCAGATTATTGAAAAGGTTGAACTGTTGGAATACCATCCCTATCTTAGAACGGTATTCTGTCAGCTTAAGGGTACTTATGTCTTTGCCTTTCCAGTATATTGTGCCTGAGTCATAGTCTTCGAGTCGGTTAACACAGCGAAGCAGGGTGGACTTGCCCGAGCCGGACGAACCGATGATAGATATGACTTCGCCGTCATAGACCGAAAAATCTACACCCTTGAGGACTTCGATCTGCCCAAACGACTTTTGCAGGTTTTCAATACGGAAAACTTCTTTTCGTTCACTCATACCGACTCCTCCTTGCTTATATGTATTTCACCTTCGCTGCTGCTTTGTGATCCGAAAACGGTGTAATTTCCGTTTCCGTCCATCTTCTTTTCAAGCAACTTGAGGATACGTGTTACCGTAAAGGTGAGCACGAGGTAGATAGCCGCAACTACTAAGAAGGTCTGGTAGTATTTAAAGGTCTGACCGGCGGCACTTTTTCCGTTGAAAAACAGCTCCGACAGACCGATGACATTGAGTACCGAGCTGTCCTTGATGTTAACAACAAACTCGTTGCCGATAGAGGGCATTATGTTGCGTATTGCCTGGGGAAGGATAACGCTGGTCATAGTCTGCCAATGTGTCATACCTATAGAGTGCGCACCCTCGGTCTGACCCGGATCGACCGATATAATACCGCCGCGAACGATCTCGGCCATATAGGCGCCTGTGTTTATAGAGATAATTGCGAGCGACGATAGTATTTTAAGTGAGTTATCAAACGAGAACAGATGGGTAAAAATACCGAAGTGCAGTATCATTGCCTGAACCATCATAGGGGTACCGCGGAAAATTTCAACATAAGCGGTTACTATGCCTTGGACAGTCTTTATAAGTATACGTACAGGCGTTTTGGTATGCTTAGTAACGGGTATGGTTCGCACTATTGCGGCGCCAAGACCGATGAAAAAACCGACTATTGTACCGATCATAGCGATCAGCATCGTAAATCCTGCACCGCGCAGGAAAGACATACCGTAGGTTTCGACAATATGGGTTATATCTTGCACAAAATTCATTTATTATTCTTCTCCCGGCTGGTTGGCAACAGCCCAATTCATAATATCGAGGCGGGTGTCCTCGGAGATGTCAGCAAGAGCCTTGTTGATCTCCTCGGTCAGCGAACTGCCGCTTCTTACGCCTACCGCGATAGAGGTATCGTCAGGATCACAGTTGAAGCCTTTGCCGTCCTCAAACTCAATATAAGTTAGGTCGTCATTAGCGGCGGCTGCCGAAACAGCACCCGGAATTTCCGATACATAGCCGTCGATCTCGCCGGACTGAAGAGCAACTATCATAGTCGGGAAATCGGCAAGCGCGGTCTGCTTCTGAACGCCGTCTATCTGGTCAATGGCGTTGTAGTGATAGGTGTTGAGCTGACCGGTGATCTTAGCGCCGGAGAAGTCAGCAAGCGAAGCAGCTGCTGCATATGCGCTGTCCTTCTTGATAACGATGCACAGATCGCTGGTGTAGTAGTTTTCAGAGAAGTCGATCTCCTCGTCACGCTCTGCAGTCGGGCTCATACCGGCGATAATGCAGTCTATCTCGCCAGAGTTGAGCGCAGGGATAAGTCCGTCCCATTCAAGCTTTACGACCTGAACGTCAACGTCCAGTGCTTCGCCGATCATAGCGGCGATTCGAACATCGTATCCGCCGGCAAAGCCGCCGGAAGTAACGGGAAGGGTGTATTCGTTTTCTTCGGATGCAGTCCAGTTAAAGGGAGCGTAGTTGCACTCCATACCGATCTTGATAACTCCGGCTTCTTTAACTGCTTCAAGATCCTTTTCGGCGCTGGGTGTGCCGCAGGCGGCAAGGCTCAGCACCATGATCAGTGCGAGCGCAAGGGAAAGTAAACGTGCGATTTTCTTCATAATAATTTCTCCTTTTTTAATTTGCAAACAAAAAACGGCTGATGACTATCAGCCGTTCTCACATCACCGTGTGTAATATAAGAAACAACGATAGCACTCCACATTTGTGACAGTCCTGCACGTATTCCGTACAGGCCCAGCTGCATACCCCGCGACAGGCACCGCTTCGGCAAAAAACCCTTTTCTGTGTTTCAAGGACGATCGCGTGTCTTCACACAGTACTATTGTTTTTTGCGCCTCTATCATCAGTTATTACCGTATTCTGTTGGCTAGAACATATTAACATACAGATATTAATATGTCAATATTTTTTAATTGTTGCACGTTTTAGTGCAACTTTTGCCGTTTTTCTCCCTGTATACGGAGGGGCTTTTGCTCCTTACAAAATTAAAGGAAAAAAATATGACTTTAGAAAACTATAATTATCGAACGGATCCGTTGTTTTTACGGAATCAATTTGACGGGAAAGGAGACGGCAAGTACAAAATACCCCAAATTCCCAAAGCGGAATTTACAGATAGTGATTTTTTGGGATTATTACTGCTTGGCTTTGATAGGGCTAAAGCCGGTGATACAAAGCATAATGATCGAATGGTCCACTTCTTTTTATATGATTATAAATTTGAAGGAATCTGGAAAAACCCTGATAAGTATATAGAAAAATTAAAACCATACAAAGCAGTTTTATCACCGGATTTTAGTATGTATCGTGAAATGAATCCTACAATACAGCTTTACAACACATTTCGCAATCGATTTTGTGGTGCATATTTAGCAGGTAAAGGAATTAAGGTCATACCGACAGTAGGTTGGGGTGACGAGAGCACCTTTGATTTTTGCTTTTTAGGTGTTCCAAAGGGAAGTACAGTTGCCGTTTCTACTTATATGGTATCCGAGCATGGTAACCATAAAGATCAAAAAGAATTTTTCTTAAAAGGGTATAATGAGATGCTAAAGCAAATCGAGCCCGAAAGAATAATATGTTACAATACACCTTTTCCTGAAATGCAAGGCAACATCGTGTTTGTTGATTATGAACTTTCATCTTGGAAATATCAAAATAAAGATTACACGCCTTCACCATATGTAAAATATATCACCGGTGAATTGCCTTTGCCACCGGATTGTGATATAGTTATTAAAAGAGGATATATTTCGCCGCGGCGTGAAGAAAAAGGAATGGGAAGTGCCTATGGCGGCGAATGGCAACCGAAAAAGCCGGAAGATGAACGATTCTTGGGCAAACCGGGTGAGATTAAAGAAACAAAAATCACAACTAAAAAAAGCAGTTATACTGTTAAGACTAAAATCGGGGAAAATGGAAAAGCGGTTATAGAAAGACATGAAACCGATCATGGGAGACAAAATTCACATTCTAATCCTCACGATCATCAAATTGATTGGTCGAGAGGGTTTCCAAATCCCAGCAAACCAATCAATTATCCTAATGCGGTGCCTGAATTTAAGCATTATAAGGAGAGACAGTTTATGAGCGAGCCAATTATTACATCAGACGATATGCGTTTTGAATCACTTGCCGACTTCAAATGGAGTTTGGAATTCGGCGGTGAAATTGTTTTTGAATGGAACGGTAAAAGCTTTGGTGTGTTTAAATATATGAAGAAGACACCCGATTTCCCTGAACAGTTTTGTATTGGACCATCTGATTCAACACAAAATGAATACCCCGGAAAATATGAAGACTGCTATGTTGATACAGTAGATGAAGTGCTGGATTATGAAATAGATGGCGATAAAATGCGTGATATTGTAACTAAAGTTTTAGTTGAATGGAGAATGCTATAAAGGCAGAAATTATTGACTGCACCTTTTAGCACCGAACAACTCGTCAAATCCCCATGACCATAAAGTTGATTGGTCAAAAGGGTTTCCTAATCCCGGCAAACCAATAAACTATCCTAAGGAAGCACCGAAGGTTAAAGCTTATAAGGAGAATAAATATATAAAATAAATAAGCACTTATAAAGGGACCCGCTTTATATAGCGAGTCCCTTTGAATTTGATTTGTATTTAAAAAAATTATTTATTGCGCCGTGGCAGGTACGGGTGTTACAAAATTCACCTCAATATTGCCGCCCTCAGTGCGCATATTTAGCTGTTTAGCGCCAAAGGAAGTATTATTCTGCAGATTGCAGCTGCCGCCGGTTGCTATGCAATTATATGTGAAATCCTCCGCGGTGCCTACTACGCTGCCGCGTATGCTGCCTCCATCAGCTATTAAGGTTATGCCTCTGCCGAACAGTACGCTGCTTATTTCAATATTTGCTCCGTCATTCTCTGCAAATATATTTTCCTTAACATTGATATTTACCAATGTAATATGTCCTGCGTCGCCTTCGGCATATATATTGCCGGCAGTTACCGACTGCAAAAACAGGCGTCCGCCGTCACCGGACAGCTTACAGGTGTCCGAAATAGAGGATTCATAGATCTCTACATCTCCTCCGTCGGCCTCGGCTTCAAGATTTTTGGATATAGAGGAGTTGCTGATGCGTATATCGCCTCCATCGACCTCCGCCGATAGGATACCCAGCGATATGCCTTCAGCCATGATATTTCCACCTGCATTTTCTATATACAGCTTTCCGCTGTAGTTTTCGGGGATCTCGATGGTCAAGGTGGGGGTAGAGATAGAGATGATGAAGAACCTGTTAAAAAAGTCGTCAAGCGTATGCTTTTCAATGCTGACAGAGCCGTCCGCAAGGCGTGTTATATTATAGGTCTTGTTAACGTTTTCATAATACTTAACGTGAATTTTCTTATCCTTTGAGGGCTTTATACTGATGTTCGCATTTTCATCTTCAACAGTAAGTGCCGAGATATTGCCGTCCACAGAGTAGCTTTGTTCAACATATGCGGGTTCGGTGTCAAAGTTGAGTATGTTGAAGCCCATCATAGCAAATCCTATAAGGAAAATAACTAAACCTGCACACAGGGAAAGCGCCGCGAGAAGATAGGTCTTTGTGTGTTTCATATAGCAAGCGCCTCCTTTGCAAGCAAAGCTCTTACCCTTCCGTTAAGAGCAACGGTCAGTGAAGTGAAAAGCCGCGTTATCATACGCGCGGGGCCAAGCAGCAGGAACATAACAGCGGCCAGCACCATTCCGATTCCCATCACGCAAAGTCCCACAGGCACAGTGCGAATAAAGCACATAACGATTCCGCTGAGAATGCAGATAATACCGCACAATCCGATTATTGCAACAACGATATAGACCGAGATAAGTGCGGCCCACATCAGCGCAACAGCGGCAAAGCATACAGCACTCAGCAATACTGAGGAAACAATACGCATTAACGTAGGCATAGCCTTGATTTTAGAGGAAATACGGTGTTTGCGCTCTTTGTTATAAATACTGTTTATAAATTCAAGTGCTGTCTTTTCGGCTCCGCCAAAGGCAGCAACGGCATCCTGTTCGCTTGTGCCGTTTTCCATTCTGCCGTCAATAACACCGCTGTAATAATGTGCGGCACATTGCTGCTGATCTTCAGGCAGATGGCAAAGTTGCTTGCAAAGCTCTTTTATGAACTCTGTTTTGTTCATGTCGGCACTCCTTTCGCTTTTATATCATAAAAATTATTACATAAGCAGTTGAAGTTTGTCAAGGGTTTCCGAAAACATTAACATAAAAAGACTTGATAAAAAATGCTTTATAAGGTAAAATAGTAGCACGACAAACAAGAAAGGAGTAAAGCTGTATGGATGAGTCAAAAATTAAAGAGTCCTTTGCCAAGAAACTGGCTTATTACCGCAAAAGTGCGGGAATGACGCAGTTTGATCTGGCGGAAAAACTCAACTATTCAGATAAATCCGTTTCCAAATGGGAACGTGGTGAGGGTGTGCCCGATATTTTTGTGCTGTCCCGTATAGCTGAGCTGTTTTCTGTAAAGGTGGATGACCTTATAAATGAAAAGCGGCCTGAACGTCCTATCGATATTGTTCGCAACCACGGGCTTATAACCCTTATCGCGGTTGGAATAGTGTTCTTTGTGGCGGCTATAGCCTTTTCGGTTTTAAGCCTTGTCGGTATAGAAGGTTTTCCTTTGTGGCTGTGCTTTATATATGCCTTACCCGTTTCGGCTATAGTTCTTATAGTGTTTACCTCTATGTGGTGGGGCAAGTTTGCACTGGCGGCATCAATATCGGCGCTTTTGTGGACAGTGTTGCTTTCCTTTAGGCTTACTTTCGATGTAAACAAGTTTACGACTCTGTTTGTCGCGGCGGCGGTAATGCAGTTGCTGATAATACTTTTCTTTATGATAAAATTCAAGCGAAAAAAAGACTAAAGATATATAAAATTATTCCGGGTGAGAAGATCGCCCGGAATTTTTTGTTGACAAAAACAGGGAATGGCTGTATTATTGTATTAGTACAGTAATACAGCGGAAAGGAGATGCCTATGGCTTGGAATTTTGATAGTCATACACCGGTCTATCTGCAGATAGCAAAGCGGTTGAGAAATCAGATATTGGGCGGTGTATACAAGCAAGAAGAACAATTTCCGTCGGTAAGACAACTTGCAATGACGGCCGCAGTAAATCCAAATACCATGCAACGCGCATTGTCGGAGCTTGAGACGGAGGGACTTCTGTATTCAAAGGGTACACAGGGAAGATTTGTCACCGGGGACTCACAAGTATTACTCGCTGCCAGAAGCAATGCTGCCAAAGAACTCGTTGCGGATTTTGTTAAGCAGGCGAGCTATATGTCCATTACCAAGAACGAGCTTATAAAAATGTTGGAGGAGGAAGAACTATGAGCATTTTAGAATGCAGAAACCTATGTAAGGCCTATAAAAAGGGTATCAATGTTCTGAGTAATATGAATATCGAGATACCCGAGGGGCGAATTGTCGGGCTGTTGGGTCCGAACGGTTGCGGAAAGTCTACTTTGATAAAGATAATTGCCGGTCTGCTTCAGGCAAACTCGGGTGAAGTGCTGATAGACGGACAGCCCGTGGGCGAAAAGAGTAAGGCGCTTGTTTCCTACCTGCCTGAAAGAACATATTTTAATTCGTGGATGCGAGTAAATGAGCTTGTTGAATATTTCAGCGAATTTTATGCAGACTTTGATGCCGCAAAGGCATACCGTCTGCTTGAAGATCTGGGCATCAACACCGGAAGCCGACTTAAGACCCTCTCAAAAGGCACGAAAGAAAAAGTACAACTGATACTTGTAATGTCAAGAAATGCTAAGCTTTACCTGTTAGACGAACCGATTGCAGGCGTTGACCCCGCCGCTAGAGAATACATTCTCGGCACTATTGTCGGTAACTATAATCCTGATTCGACCATTATAATCACCACCCACCTTATAACCGACGTCGAACAGGTGCTGGATGAGTTTTTGTTTTTGAGTTACGGGGGTAAGGTGCTGCTTCAAGGCTCTGTTGATGAAGCGCGTGCACAGTCGGGCAAATCCCTTGACGAAATGTTTAAGGAGGTATTCAGATGTTCGCAAAACTTTTAAAATATGATTTGCGTGCGGTCTTCAAATACTGGTGGATCGCTGCCGTATCCTCGCTGGGACTTTCGGTTATCGGCGGAGTATGCATCAACATCATCACGGTTGATTATACCAGTTTCCAAGCGTTGCAGAGCATTGCTATTCTGGGTCTGGTTATTTCAATAATTGGACTATGCGTGTTCGGTGTGCTCAGCGAAATACTTATACTGGTAAGGTTTTATAAAAATTTCTTTTCCGACGAAGGCTATTTGACCTTTACATTGCCCGTAAGGAAGACCCAGCTGCTTAATTCAAAGCTGCTGATGTCTGTTATTTTTACGGCATCTACAACACTTGTTATACTGTTTGATATTTTCTTGATGTTGGCTGTGGGAATGCCTGAAGAAATTTTCAACAGACAGCTGGTGGAAGGAATATTTAAATTAGTAGGCGAAATATTCGGAGAGCTCGGCTTATATACTATAGTTTATCTGCTTGAGTTTGTTGTTATGGTAATAGCGGCCCAGTTGTTAAGTATATTGATGATAGTGATCTGCCTCACCTTTGCGGCGGTCATAACCCGAAAGTCAAAGGTAATTGCAGGTATAGGTATATACTATTTAGCAAACAGCGCAATTACAACAATAGTGCAGACAGTAGTATTTACAGGTGGTTTTTACCGTGTATTTTACCTTATGGAGAAACTCGATAAAAACGGTATTATGCTCACACTTGCGATACTTCTGCTCGGTCTTATTGCACTTATATGCGCGGCAGTAGTAGGACTTTATTATCTTGAGACCTACCTGCTCGACCGACGCCTTAATCTTGAATAGGAGGAAAAAGTAATGAAAAAAGTATTATCTTTAGTCTTATTCACACTTGTCCTCTGTTTAAGCTTCTCTTGTGTTGCCGTTGCCGGCGATGCTGAGTTCCGCGCTAGTATGAAAGCTTGCATAGTAACGCCCGGAGAGAGTACTATAATTTATAAGGGCGAGACATATTATCCTGTGGACCTTAAAAATGCTTTCCCGGACGGCGATTGGGATTATGCTGACGTGGAGTTTGAAAAGTCCGAGGATGAGGATAAATATTGGTTTTACGATATTTGTGTATACGAGGGCTGTGATTTCCTGCTTGAGATCGATTATGAACTGAGAGGCTCACACGCCGGAACCAAATATTATGCCAAACAGTCGCATATAGAGGAATTGACGCGGTTTGCAAACGGAGAAACACCGAGCGGATATAAAACCACATCAAATTACGGCGAAAGCTTAATGCTCAGCTCGGAGGATATCTATGATCATTGGATAAACGGTGGTATATCTGAGGTTATGCCCTCATCTCAGCTGGACAGCTATCAGGAGTATCCGCTTTATTCAACCGATGCAAGCGGTTGTATATGTATAAAGATCGGCGAGATATTTCGAATGGAGTCTTTGTTAGAGGAGGAGAGCGACACCTACTTCCTCGTTTATTATCCCGAGTATGACCGCACATATTTTTATGCCGACGGTAGCTTTGCGAGGGAAGACGATGTAGACGTTGTTATCTATAAGCTTAACGATTATGACCTAAAAACCCGATTGTCTAATATGTATGACACTCTGCCGGAAGACGATCTTAATTGGCTTGTAGACGAGGAGGTCTCAGATGCTATACTTGGTGTGGTATCGCTCATCCTGTTTGGCATTTTGCCTGCGGCTGTTATTGCAGTAGCACTGATATTCATACTGCGAAAGGTGCGCCGACCGTACCGTGACTGCCTGATTGCACTTGCTGTCTGTTGCGCAGTAATAATAATTTGCTATATTACGGTGTTTATATTGCTGACATAAATAAAAAAGACCTGTAACCGTTCGGTTACAGGTCTTTAAATTTAATTTGTTAAATAATACCGCACGAGTGACTGCAGCAGTGTGTCGCGGTCGATACGGCGAATCAAACTGCGTGCGTTGTTATGTGTGGTGATGTAGGTCGGGTCTTCGGACAAGATGTATCCTACAAGCTGATTTATGGGGTTGTAGCCCTTTTCTTTAAGCGCGTCATAAACCGTGGTGAGAATACGGCGTATCTCCTGTTCTTGCTCGTTTCCGATTGAAAATGTCATAGTCTTATCATTCATAACTAACACCTCACAACTACATATTATAACAAAATGCAATATTATTCAAGTACCAAAATATTAAAATCTGTTTAAGACTTTATTTGCGCAGTTCAGCGCCGATCTCTTCAAGCTTTTTGATTATCTTTCCTACGGTGCGATCGATCTGCTCGTCGGTCAGTGTACCGTCTTTGGAGCGCAGCGTCGCGTTATAGGCGATGCTCTTTTTGCCTTCGGGTATCTGCGAACCGATGTAAACATCGAAGAGCTGTACGCTCTCGCAAAGCTTGCCTGCTGCGGTTCGGATAGCTTCTTCTATCTTGCCGGCGGGAAGCTCAATATCGCAAAGCAGCGCAAAGTCACGGCTGACGGCAGGATATTTGGGCAGAGGCTTGTAGATGGTCTTTGCCTTTTCAACGGAGTAGAGCATATCCAGCTTTATTTCAGCGATATAGGTTCGCGGTGCTACGCCAAAGCTTTCGGCATAGTCGGGGTGAACCTCACCGAATACGGCAACTGCCTTGTCGCCAAGCAGAGCGCGTGCCTGTCTGCCGGGATGGAGATAGGTCTCGTCACTGCGTTCGTAGCTGACAGTAGCACCTGCCTCGTCCATTATCTGTTCTATTATTCCCTTTAGTGTGAAGAAATCTTCATTTTCTCCGTAAAGTCCTATCGACATTGTAGCAAGCTCGTCGGGCTGTTCGGTAACCGGCAACGCCTTGGGTACAAAGCGCTTGCTTATTTCAAACAGACGAGCAGCAGGTATTTTGCGGTTATAGTTGGTCGAAAGCACACCGAGCATACTTGTAGTGAGCTGTGTACGCATGGTCGAATATTCGTCGCCTAAAGGATTGAGGATGGTAACAGCGTTCAGGCGTTCGTCGCCCTCTCTAAGTCCCAAAGAGGCGGTAGCCTTACTGCCTATAAACGAGTAGGTCATTATTTCATTGGCGCCGGCAGCTACCATAACTGATTTTATGCGGTTATCAAACAGGCGCGCGGGCAACAGTCTGCCACGCATTATTTGTCCGCGTATGGGGGTGCCCTTTATGTGGTCATATCCGTATATGCGCATTACCTCTTCGGCGAGGTCGGCTCTTCCCTCAATATCGCTGCGTATCGACGGAACGCGGCAGGTGAGTGCGCCGTTTTCGAGCGTAGCGCCGAGACCCAGACGAGTGAGGATATCGACCATAGTATCCTCAGGGATATTAAGTCCAAGCAGTTGGTTTATACTTTCGGTGGTTACGGTTATCACTCTGTCTTCGGGCAGACCCTGGTTGCGGTCAAGTGTGCCATCCACGATATCGCCTGCATCAAGCTCGGCTATAAGTGCCAAAGCACGGTCCATAGCGTATTGGGCGTTAATAATATCTACCCCGCGTTCAAAGCGGCCGCTTGCCTCGGTGCGAATTCCGAGTTTTCTTCCGGTGCGGCGAATGTTGTCACGCTTGAATTTTGCGGATTCAAGGAAAAGATTTTTTGTGTCGTTTTCAATTTCGCTCTCAAGTCCGCCCATAATACCGGCAAGGCAGGAGGGCTTCTGTCCGTCGGCGATGACAAGCATATCCTCGGTTAATTCGTGCAGCTTACCGTCGAGGGTCGGAATGTTTGCACCCTCGCACGCGTTGCGTACGATTATATGCTTGCCCTCAAGCTGGTCATAGTTGAAGGCGTGCATCGGCTGTCCCGTCTCGAGCATTACAAAGTTGGTAATATCGACTATGTTATTTATTGGGCGCATACCCGAAGCAGTAAGGCAGTGTTTAAGCCAGCGCGGAGATTCATTTATGCGCAGGTTTTTGACAAATCGGCCCACATAGCGGGGGCAAAGCTCGTAATTTTCAACGTCAACTTTAATGTAACTGTTAATATCGTCGCCGACTGTGTTGTACTGTGTGTTAGGCGCACGGAACGGAACCTCAAGCACAACGCTTATTTCTTTAGCGACACCTAAAATGCAGTTGCAGTCAGGACGGTTGGCGGTTATCTTAAAGTCGATAACATAGTCATAAAGGTCGAGCACCTCGCGCATATCGGTACCGGCAGGATATGCGTCATCCATTATCATAATGCCGTTGACCTCTGCGCCGGGGTAGTCACAATCCTTTAGACAAAGCTCTTCACCGGAGCAAAGCATGCCGACAGATTCAACGCCGCGAAGCTTTCCTTTTTTAATGTGCACACCGTTTGGCAGGTAGGAATCGTGCAGTGCGGCAGGCACATAAGCTCCCGCAAATACATTCTGCGCGCCGGTGACTATCTGCAGAACCTCATCACCGACGTTTACCATACAAATCTGCAGGTGATCAGAATCGGGGTGGGGGGTTATGCTTTCGATTTTACCAACGACAACATTTTTCATGGTTTCGGACAGATCAACTATTTCCTCTACCTCGAAGCCTGCCATGACCATACGGTCGCAAAGTTCTTCTACGCTTACGTTTATATCAACATAATTTTTAAGTTGATTTAAAGATATCTTCATATTTTCTCACCCCTTAAAACTGATCAAGAAAACGCAGATCGTTTTCAAACAACAAACGAATATCGCTTATTTTGTATCTTGTGGTGGTAAGTCTGTCAAGACCGATGCCGAACGCAAATCCGGAGTAGACCTCGGGATCAATATCACACGCGCGAAGCACGTTCGGGTGTACCATTCCGGCACCTAATATCTCAATCCATCCCGATCCCTTGCAGACGCGGCAACCCTTTCCGCCGCATTCCGAACAGGTAACGTCTACTTCAACGCTGGGTTCGGTAAAGGGGAAGAATGACGGACGGAATTTTACCTTAGTATCTGGTCCGTATATTTCGTGTGCAAACTGCTCAAGCACGCCCTTAAGGTCACACATGGTTATACCCTTGTCAACGACCAGACCTTCCATCTGATGGAAAACAGGGGAATGGGTAGCATCTACCTCGTCGGCGCGGAAAACACGACCGGGGCAAACTATTCGTATGGGCGGTTTGCGTGTCTTCATAGTACGTATCTGTGCGGCTGAGGTCTGTGTGCGCAGCAACAGATTGTCATTCAAATAGAAGGTGTCCTGCATATCTCTTGCCGGATGGTCGGCGGGAACATTCAGCGCCTCAAAATTATAGTAATCGGTTTCGACCTCGGGACCGTCCACAACGTCGAATCCCATTGACTGGAATATGTTTATCATATCCTCAAGCACGACGTTTATCGGGTGCAGTCCGCCGGTCTTATCCTTCTTGCCGGGCATGGTTATGTCAATGCTTTCGGCGGCAAGACGGGCATTTTGCGCGGCCTTGTCAAGTTCTGCCTTTGCTGCAGTTATAGCGCCGTCGATATCGCTTCTGACCTCGTTTGCCAGTTGTCCGATAATCGGACGCTCCTCAGCGGAGAGCTGGCCTAACTGCTTAAGTATAGCCGAAACTTCGCCCTTTTTACCTAAAAATTTAACGCGCAGTTCTTCAGCTTCGTTGGGTGTGGCGGCGTTTTTAATAGCCGCAAGTGCCTCCTCGCGTATCTTTATCAGCTGTTCTCTCATATTCTACCTCCAAAAAAATAAGCTTCGTCCCATAAAAAGGGACGAAGCCGTAAAAATACTGTGCTCCGCGGTACCACCCGCATTTTTGCTGCAAGAGCAAACACTCTGTCGGCCTTTAACGCTGCCGTTGCGTCGCCGCCTACTTTAATTTCAGCCGCGCTGCTCAAAAGGGAACTTCACAAGACATATACGCAGGTCGCTTCCAGCCGCGGCAGACCCTCTCTGATGCGCTCCGTTTTGCTACTTTTCTTCGTCATAGCATTTATGTATTGAGTTTAGACTTAAGATATAATAACACTTATTTACTTTTTTTGCAAGTGCCGTTTTATACCCTTTGGATCTCGGTGCCGTGGTATTCGAAAAATTCAATTTCGGGCAACTGTTTTTTAAGCAGCTCGGTCAAAGGTTCAACAATGATATCCTCGGTGTCAAAATGACCGCAGTCGATCAGAGTGAAATCTCTGTTAAAGGCGGCAATGAACTGAGAATGCTTAATATCTCCGGTGATATATGCGTCGACATCCGATTTCAAAACGTCATCAAGCATACTGCCGCCACCGCCGCTGCAGACTGCAACGCGGGAAATCGGTTTTCCGCCGTCAACAAATTTTACAGCCGCGGAAAGTTTTTCCTTGCAGTGTTCGGCGAGAGCTTTAGCCGACATAGGCTCTTTAAGCCAGCCTGTGCGTATATGCATTCCGTCGATATAAAGACCTGCAATGCGCTCAAGACCGATACGCTCGCAAAGCTTATCGTTTATTCCGTTTCTGCCGACATCCAGATTGGTGTGCGCAGAAATAACTGCAATGCCGTTTTTAATACACTGATAAACTACGGTGTCATCCTTAATGCTTTTGAGCGGGTCGAATATTACGGGATGGTGCGTTACTATAAGCTGTGCACCTACCGATACGGCGTATTCCACCGTAGCTTTGGTGCAGTCAAGAGCCACTACTGCGCGCTTGACCTCGGCATCCATACCGCCTACAAGCACACCTACATTATCGAAATCGGTCGCTGTAAAAAAGGGGAAATACCAATCGATATACTTATGAACATCCTTAACATTCATCGTTTTTACCTCGCTTTCGCAGAGAATGAGTCTTTCAATGCAACCGTGCGGTTGATTATCAAGTTGTCGGGAGTGGAATCCTTGTCCACACAGAAATATCCTTGGCGCATAAATTGGAACTTGTCGCCCGGATTTGCGTTTTTGAAGTCTGCTTCTACCATACAACCGGTCAGCACAGTGAGTGAATCGGGGTTGAGGTTATCGGCAAAGCTTGACACACCCTCCTCATCGGACGGGTTTTCGACATTAAACAGTCTTTCATAAAGGCGGACGGTTGCAGGCACAGCGTGTGCACAGGAGACCCAGTGTAACGTGCCCTTGACCTTGCGTCCGTCGGGTGTTTCACCGCCGAAGCTTTCGGGGTCGTAGGTGCAGTGAACAGCGGTTATATTACCGTCCTCGTCCTCTTCGTGAGAGGCGTATTTTATATAGTACGCACCCTTAAGACGGACTTCCTTTTCAGGGCAGAGACGGAAATATTTTCCGGGAGGGTCAAGCATAAAATCATCCTGCTCGATATATACCTCGCGAGAGAAATCTATCTTTCTTTTTCCGAGTTCGGGCTTGTTCGGATTGATGTCGACCTCTATCTGCTCGGTCTTACCCTCGGGATAGTTGTCTATTATTACCTTAAGCGGGCGCAATACCGCCATAGCGCGGTCAGCGTTTGTATTGAGATAATCACGCACACAGGATTCAAGCAAGGCGTAGTCGATAACGCTGTTGGCTTTGGAAACACCTATTTTGTCAACAAACGTACGAATAGCCTCGGCAGGATAGCCGCGGCGGCGCATACCGCAAAGGGTAGCCATACGCGGGTCATCCCAACCCGAAACCAGTTTGTCGGTAACCAGCTTTAAGCACTTGCGTTTGCTGGTTAAGGTGTAGTTCAGGTACATACGTGCAAATTCTATCTGTCTTGGCGGTGTCGGTATTTCGAGCACCTCTAAAAACCAGTTGTAGAGCGGGCGGTGGTTGTCAAATTCGAGAGAACAAAGTGAATGTGTTACACCCTCGCGCGCATCGGAAAGAGGATGCGCAAAGTCGTACATCGGATATACGCACCACTTGTCGCCCGTGCGGTGATGGTGCGCTTTCATAACGCGGTAGATAACAGGGTCGCGCATGTTCATATTGGGCGAAGCCATATCTATCTTAGCACGAAGCACAAGACTGCCGTTTTCAAACTCACCCTCGGTCATACGGCGGAAAAGCTCGCGTGTTTCTTCAACGGG
>JAZOCW010000034.1:0-4191 GCA_045596705.1 Acutalibacteraceae bacterium | reverse complement strand
CCGCAATAAAGGTCGACCGTCAGCGGATCTTGCACGCCCGCTAATATCTCAGCAGCACGTTTAAGGTATTGAAGTCTGCCGTTATCTGTACCGATATCAATACCGTCAGCAGCTGTAAGCAGCTTATACTCGATATCGCTTACTGCACCTTCAAGCAATGCACGGAACTTTGCCGCGCCGTTCTTTTTTATAAACTCGTCGGGGTCTTTGCCGTCCGGAATGACAAGCACGCGTATGCGAATACCGCTGTTTTTAAGCGTTTCTATTGTGCGGCGGACCGCCTTTTGCCCTGCCTCGTCGGCGTCAAGTGTCACAACTATCTCTTTTGTATAGCGTGAGAGCAGCTTGACCTGTTCCTCGCCGAACGCCGTTCCCAAGGCGGCAACCGTGTTGGTGAATCCCGCTTGATGCAACGAGATAACATCCATATTTCCCTCAACAAGGATTATTCTGTCAGCACAATCACCCTTTGCGAAATTAAGTGCAAAAAGGTTCTGACTCTTCTTATACACAGGGGTGTCCTGTGTATTGACGTATTTGCCCTGAGCTTTATCATCGCCGGGACGGACTCGTCCGCTAAAGCCTATAACATTACCGCGCAGGTTGAATATCGGAAACATTACGCGGTTGCGGAAACGGTCAAAATACGTTCCGCGTGTGCTTTGCGAGATCACATTGGCCTGTAGCATATCAGGCACCGAAAAGCCCTTTGACTTCAGGTGTTTCAGCAAAAGATCCCAAGAATCAGGTGCCGCACCCAGACCGAAGCGCTTTATTGTAGCCTCAGTAAGGCCGCGACCTTTGAGATAATCAAGCGCCCATTTACCGCCGGGCGACATTAGATACGAATAGTAAAAACGTGCTGCCTCGCGGTTTATTTCATACAGTTTATTTTTAAGCTCCTGCATGGAATTGTCATATCCTGATTCAGGCAATGAAAGCCCGGAACGGTCGGCAAGCAGTTTTACCGACTCCATATAGTCAAGATTTTCTATCTGACTGATAAAGGTTATGACATCGCCGCCGGCACCGCAACCGAAACAATAAAATGAGCCGTTTTCCGGGTAGACAGTAAAGGAAGGGGTCTTCTCGTTATGGAAAGGACAAAGACCCACCAGATTTTTACCTCTGCGACGCAGATTCACATACTGGGATATGACCGATTCAATATCGTTACGGTATTTAATTTCAAGTTTAAAATCCTCAGGTAAGGTCGGCACGGCTACACCTCCCAACGTTTCGGAATAAATATATCCGAATAGGCGGTGATTGCAAAGTGGTCGGTCATACCGGAAACATAATCCATAGCCGCACGCTCAACACCCTCACGTTCAAGGATGATGGCATACTCACCGGTAAGCTTTTGAGGATTTGCAAGCATATGCTCATATATACCCGTCAACATACCGTCAACCTTGCTTTCCTCGCCTTTTGCTCTCGGATTGGTGTAAACCGAGGAGAAAAGAAAATCATGCAATTTATCGAAGTACATAGCAGTCTCAGCATCCATTTTTATATCCTCGACGCTGTTTCGTACCACCGATGTGACCATAGTGTTAATACGTTTGCTCTTGCTGTCACCGAGGGCTTTAACTGCATCGCTCGGCAGGTCATCAGCACTGATAATGCCTGCACGGACAGCATCATCTATATCGTGGTTTATGTAGGCTATTTTATCTGCCAGACGAACTACTCTGCCCTCGAGAGTATGAGGTTGTTCGCCTTTGGTATGGTTGAGGATACCGTCCAGCACCTCATATGTAAGATTGAGTCCGCGGCCGTCACGCTCCAAAAACCTGCAAACACGCACGCTTTGCTCATAATGCGTAAAGCCAAAGTCGGCACATTTTGCGAGTGCGCGCTCACCGGCGTGACCGAACGGTGTATGTCCGAGGTCGTGTCCCAGCGCAATGGCTTCTGTAAGGTCCTCATTAAGGCGAAGTGAACGGGAAATGGTGCGGGCTATCTGCGATACTTCAAGAGTATGGGTAAGACGGGTACGATAATGGTCGGACTCCGGAGATAAGAAGACCTGAGTTTTATGCTTAAGTCGTCTAAAAGCTTTACAGTGAATTATCCTATCACGGTCACGCTGAAATGAAGTACGCATATCACAGGGTTGCTCAGGCTTTTCTCTGCCGAGTGTATCGGTACTGAGCGTAGCGCGTGAAGACAAGGTTTCACGTTCTATTCGCTCGGTTGTTTGTCTTACATTTTCCATACTTTTTCACCCCTTACTTATGTTATTAGCGTTTTTTTCTCAAATTACTTTATTTTTTACAAAAAAGTTTTAAGAGGAAGTATCTTTTCACCTTTTTTCTCTGTTTTATAGCGTCCCATAAACAGTTTTTCCACATTCTCAAGGAAATCGTTTTCGGAAGATGAGGTTATAGCCGCACTAATCGAGACATCGGCACCGAAGTCAGACGAAAGCACCGTACCGTATCGCGAAACGGTTTTTTGCATATATTCAAAATCGGAGTAACCGCAGGTTATCAAATATTCGGCACAGGGCTGCATATATACCGTCTCGGCGTCCTCCATCGCCTTACGGGCAGAGGAGGAATATGCGCGAACAAGACCGCCTGTGCCGAGCAACACCCCGCCGAAGTAGCGCGTTACTACAACGCATACATCACAAAGCTCGTTGCCGTTTATAACATCAAGGATGGGTTTGCCTGCAGTACCGTGCGGTTCGCCGTCATCAGAATAGCGGGAAAGTCCGTTTGAAAGCACATAAGCAAAAACATTATGTTTTGCGTCGTGAAATTCAGCACGTTTTTTTGCGATAAACTGTACTGCGTCCTCCTCGCTGTCTATGTGGGTAATTACAGCAATGAAACGCGAACGCTCCACAGTGAGCTCACGTATACATTCACCGTCTACCGTTTTATAGACCTCCATAACACCCCTCCAAAACCTGACAATACAGGATTATACTTACTCTAAACTAAAAAGAAAACCGCATCCGATATTGGATGCGGTACTTTTAGCATTAGTTTTCTTCTATGCCGAAACGCTTCTTGAAACGATCTACGCGGCCACCTGTGTCTACCAGCTTCTGTCTGCCGGTGAAAAACGGATGACATTTTGAGCAGATATCCAAACGAATATTCTGCTTGGTCGATCTTGTCTCAAACTCAGCACCACAAGCACACTTGACAACCACCTTGTCGTACTGTGGATGAATACCTTCTTTCATACCGTCACCCCTTTCAAATCTCGATAACGTATAGATAATAACACACATATAAAGAAAATGCAAGAAAAAAATTAACTGTTTCCGAGTATTTTTGTTTTTATGGTTTCATATATCTCAACTATTTTGAATTTAAGAACAAAATTCCCTTTGTTTTCCGCTATATTGACCGCCCCCGTTGAAGCGGTATCCGACAGTTTACCTGCCGAACCGACACATATACTCGGAAACAGAACACACCACCAGTTTTTGCCCTCAGCCTCACCTATTTCGACCCGCAACGCCTCATAGACACCGGCAGGCAATGTAAAATTGTCATAAACGCGGGTATCAAAAAAGGACTTACTTACCGAAACGCTAACGGGATAATCATATCCGTTCATTCTTACGGTATTCTCTGCAATTGCTTCGATAGCAGATGTGTTACTGCTTGCCAAAGCTATTGCGTCCTCAAGCGTATCGGCTCCCAAAAATAATGTTTCGCTGTCGGCAAGAATTGCATCTCTGACCGCAAGTTTGAGCCTTTGATCGTCATTTGAATCAGAATTTGCAATTATGTGAAGTCTGAATACGTTGTCGCGAAGATCCTCACAGCAAGCATCAAAGCTCACCATACCGAGCAAAACCGAAAATATTAAGGCAGCCACTAAAGAGATATTAAGTATTTTTATTTTTGATTTCATAAGAGCCTCCTGTCAAATATCGGATAAGCAAAATATTGACAGAAGACTTTAAGTTTATTCAAATATTATTCCCGCCTCTGTAGTATGGCACGCAAAAACATTTTTATATTTTGTACTGAGCACAGCTGCACATTTCTTCGCACGATCCGAATCGTCAAACAGACCGAATACCGAAGGCCCGCTGCCTGAAAGCGCTGCACCTACAGCTCCGAGCGATATCAGGTCATTCTTTATCTCTTCGCAATCACAGGTTTTTTCAAAATCATTAAAGATCGACGCAGCAACATCTTTCAAATTGCCTTGCTTTAT
>JAZOCW010000033.1:0-21016 GCA_045596705.1 Acutalibacteraceae bacterium | reverse complement strand
CTCTGTGAAAAAGACATTTCAGGCTCTCCGTCAAAGCTTTCGCCGTCACGGAGCACCACCGAGATGACCAGATTGCCCTCGGTAAGCGCAAGGGCGGTTTCAACCGAATCCGCAAGTCGGGAGCGTGAATCGTCGCGACGCACAAGTCGGTCGACTACGATCTCCACAGTGTGCTTGATGTTCTTGTCAAGCTTTATCTCCTCGGACAGGTCGTAAACATTTCCGTCAACGCGTACGCGAACATAGCCTGACTTGCGGGCAGACTCAAACTCTTTTTGGTGCTCACCTTTTTTGCCGTGAACAACGGGAGCGAGCACCTGTATTTTTGTTCCGTAAGGCAATGTGCAAACACGGTCTACTATCTGGTCGCAGGTCTGCTGCGATATTTCTTTACCGCAAACGGGACAATGCGGCACGCCTACGCGTGCATACAGCAAACGTAGGTAATCATATATTTCGGTAACGGTTCCGACGGTGGAACGCGGATTTTTTGATGTGGTCTTCTGGTCTATGGATATAGCAGGAGAAAGGCCTTCGATGAGCTCGACATCGGGCTTTTCCATCTGTCCTAAGAACATACGGGCATAGGATGACAGGGATTCGACATATCGGCGCTGTCCCTCGGCATATATGGTATCGAAAGCAAGCGAGGATTTGCCTGAACCCGAAAGTCCGGTAAACACCACCAATTTATCACGCGGGATCTCAACGTTTACACCCTTTAAATTATGAACATTTGCACCTTTGATTATGATCTTATCGTTTGCCATATTCCCTCCAAAAAAGCTTCACACAAACGAAGCATATACATATTTATTTTACCTCATATTTTTTTAAATGTAAATGGTTTTTATTGAAAGTAAAAAAGCCATTCTTATGAATGGCTTTTAAACTATTTTCCCTCTCTGAGTTTTTGAATACGGTCACGAAGATAGGCGGCGTGTTCAAACTCAAGCATTTTAGCGGCAAGCTTCATCTCGCGTGTAAGCCGAACTATAAGCTGTTCTCGTTCCGCCTTGGTCATATGGCTGCCCGGTTTATCTTTTTTGACCTTGTCGGGTACTGCGCCGATCTCAATAATATCGAGAACATCTTTCTTTATCGTGGTAGGCGTTATTGAGTTAGCCTCATTATATGCTTGCTGAATCTCACGGCGGCGAAGGGTCTCTCTAATTGCGCGCTCCATAGAATTTGTCACGCTGTCTGCATACATTATTACCTTACCGTTGGCATTACGTGCCGCGCGGCCAATTGTCTGTATAAGTGAGGTTTCAGAACGCAGGAATCCCTCTTTGTCCGCATCAAGTATAGCTACGAGCGAGACCTCAGGAATATCCAGACCCTCACGCAGGAGGTTAATGCCTACGAGAACGTCAAACTTACCCATTCGAAGATCGCGAATTATTTCCATTCGTTCTATCGTATCAATATCATAGTGCATATAACGTACGCTGATATTAAGGCCCTCAAGATATTCTGTAAGGTCCTCTGCCATTTTTTTGGTAAGGGTTGTTACCAATACGCGTTCGCCCTTTTCGGAGCGCATATTTATCTCAGACACAAGGTCATCTATCTGTCCCTCAGACGGTCGGACAGACACCTCGGGATCGAGAAGACCTGTCGGGCGGATGACCTGTTCCGCTATATCGGCTGCACGGTCACGCTCAAAATCACCCGGCGTAGCAGATACGAAAACCGCCTGATTTACACGCTTATAAAATTCATCAAAATTAAGCGGTCTGTTATCATATGCCGAGGGAAGTCTAAAACCGAACTCAACAAGATTTTCCTTTCGCGAGCGGTCACCACCGTACATACCGCGCACCTGCGGCAGGGTTACGTGTGATTCATCAACAAACAGCAGATAATCATCCGGAAAATAATCAAGCAAGGTGAACGGAGTACTACCGGCAGGTCTGCCCGAAAGCACACGCGAATAGTTTTCAATACCCTTACAGGTGCCAATCTCGCGAAGCATTTCAATATCATATTCGGTGCGCTGACGGATTCGCTGAGCTTCTATTAGTTTACCGTTATCGGTAAAAAACTTCACTCTCTGCTCCATTTCCTCCTCGATCTGCTTGAGTGCGTCCCCCATTTTTTCAGGCGGGATGATATAGTGCGACGCCGGATATATTGCAATATGCTTTAAAGTCGATTTAACCTCGCCTGTTACGGTATTAATTTCACATATACGATCGACATCGTCGCCGAAAAACTCAACGCGTATAGCTGTATCTCCGGAATAGGACGGAAACACCTCGACAGTATCGCCACGAACACGAAACTTATTTCTAGTAAAGCTGATGTCGTTTCGCTCATACTGCAGGTCCACAAGCTTTTTTACAAGCTCATCCCTGCCTTTTTGCATACCGGTACGCAGTGAAATGACCATACTGCGATAGTCAATAGGATTGCCGAGGCTGTATATACAGGAAACACTGGCGACAATAATAACATCACGCCGTTCCGAGAGTGCACAGGTTGCCGAGTGGCGAAGCTTATCTATCTCATCGTTTATTGAAGAGTCTTTTTCTATATAAGTGTCGGTACCGGGGATGTAAGCCTCAGGCTGATAATAATCGTAATAGGATACAAAATATTCTACCGCGTTTTCGGGAAAGAATTCGCGAAATTCTGTGCAGAGTTGTGCGGCGAGAGTTTTATTGTGAGCGAGAACAAGGGTGGGTCGGTTTACTTTTTCAATAATATTCGCCATAGTAAAGGTTTTACCTGAGCCTGTAACACCCAAAAGCACCTGCTCGCGGTTTCCCGCGTTTATGCTATTAACCAAATGCTCTATCGCCTGCGGCTGGTCTCCGGTTGGCTTGTAATTTGAATGTAAAATAAACTTATCCGGCATGTTCTCACTCCTCTCTTTTTGATTATTTAAGGAAAAATTGCTTTTTGATAAAAATCAAAATTCGTGCAATTGGACTCAGTTTTGAAAAGTCAGCAGGATAATAAACGTAGTTAACATATATTTAGTTTACCGTTTCACCCTCGTTGATTAAAGCATCAATAGTTTTTCTAATTCTTTCGAAAGTGCAGTATTTTGAATATGAACCTTAATTTCGTTGGACAGTAAGTTGGTTTTAAGGTGCATAACAAGGCTTGTAATGCCTCTCTTTTGGCGAAGCGGTGTCGTTACGTTTTCTGCCGCAATAAGATTTCGAGCCATAAACACAGTAACGTTTTTAGTAAAACCACCGTAATATGCAGTTATTTTACCGTTGCTGATCGCAATACCGTTAGTTTGATAACATAAAACCGCGGTTAATGCTTTCACAATAAGTATTATAACTCCCAACCCTATTACTGAAAAAGCAACTGTGGCAATAATTTGGAACGACACATTAAATATCAGCATGGGCAGGATTGCCTGCAGCAAAACTACACCTGTTACGATACTGAGAATTAAGGCAAACCACGATACAAAAGGAAAATAGGAAACGGACTTTGTCTGCTTTTTGTCCGGAACATAATCAGGTAATACCTTGCCCAAGATTTCGCCGATTTCATCATACTTACAAAACGGAACAAGTACACCAAGCCCGGCATTCTTATCATCGTCACCGCTATTGACAGTATAACCGATCACCTCAAGTCTGATGGTCGCAAAACCAAGCATCCTTTGCACAAGGCCCTGAGTAATCTTAACGGCCTTGATTCTGTCGTAGCTGAAAGTGTTGGTATGCTTTTCCAAAAGTCCATATGAAATCTGAATGTCATTTCCACGCTTGGTGATTTTGAACTTATAATATCCCACAAAGGAATGGATCAGGCATCCAACAAGGGAAAACATTGAAAACAGCAGCATTGCACCTACGGTAATCAAAAAGGAGAACAGAAAATACTGCCCCCAAGTACCGAGGAAATTCTGCTGCAGCATCAGTTTGCAAATACCGATAACGATAATGGCAAGTACTGCAAACAATGCAGTAAAAAATGCGGTAGAAGCTATATTGATGAGCGTGTACAGCATTTTCTTGCCGGAGGTAAAGCGGTAAAGACTATCCTCATCCGAAAGAAGCAGTTCATCCTTCGGCTGCGTGCTCTCCGTATTTCGTGCACCGCCCTCTTTCAGTAAATTCAGTTCATTCAGCAGGGTGTCAACGATTTTATCTTTTTCAATAATAGTTATCTCAGCTTGATGTGAAGTGTTAGTAGAGCCGCTGTCAACCGTTAGAATTGCGATACCGCAGATTCTATGAAAGAGGTTCTGTTTTTTGTTGATAGCGTGTACTTTTTTGTAGTCCAAAACAGAGCGCTTTCTAAACAGTACACCTCTATTGCATTTGATTTCCTTTTCTGTCAGTTCATATCCAGAAGTCTTGTAATACAAAATTCTATATACAATAAAGCAGAGATAAATTACAATAAACGCAATCGCAAAAATTGGAATTGCCACAATAATATCTTCCGGGTTTGATTCTTCGTTAAGAAAAAAATCTTTAAGAAAGACAAACACTACTACAAGGCTACCGAACAAATCCGACAACAAGCTGGAATAAATATATCCTTTGTCAAATCTCTTCATCTTTTAATTCCTCAATTCTTGCTTCAAGATTGCGTTCAAGCTCGTCTATCATACGGTCCGCCTCATCAGTCGTGAGGGTGGAAATATCAAAATTTGATCCCGCTGTTGAGATGGTAACACCGCTAAGTTTTAACATCATCATAAGCGGTCCCTGCGTTCTGTGAAGATCCTGGATCTGACATACAGGAATCACAACTCTTCTCCTAAAGAACACGCCTTGTTTTACAATGATTCGCTTGTCATCATATCCCCAAGCATACATTTTATAGCGCAGTGTCGGCATAATCAAAGTAATGGCAAGAAGTAAAACGACAGGTATTCCGACTCCCAGCAAAACAGCGAGCGTTACGTTTCTTGATGCGCCCGCTGCATTCAGAATTACAGCCGCACTTGTAAAAACGCCCACCAGTGCCAACGAAACAATAGCCGCACGAATGTACCATAATTTAAGTACACTTTTATCCAATTTTTTCAGTTCCATATGTATTCCTCCAAAAATTTTTTATATATACTACCTATTAATCTAAAACAACAGATTTTTTCTTGCCATTCTTGTTTTTTGGAAATTCCCTAATACGGATAACAAAGTCAAGGTTGATAGCTTCAACAGTACCGCCCTTTTCCACTAAGATAGCGCCGTCGGCTACCTCCTTAATAACACCTTCTAGTTGACTGCCGTTAAATGAATAAATCAAGCACTCTTTATCAACAAATCTCTTTGCAAGCTCTTTCATTTCGGTATTACCCTCCATTTTTCTTTTTTTAATAATTTTCTTGGCAATCGCTTCCTTGCGGTTGCGGAACATAATAAATATGATAATCCATAGCACAATTATCGGTATGTATGTTGATAGATTCATTTTAAAAAACTCCCATACCTCTCCGTAAAATCATATATAAATTTGCCTTAATGCCCTTTGCGGATACTATATTAAGTTTACCACATATTTTTAAAAAATAAAAGAGCGACAACAAAAAAACAGGCATTTAAAAATGCCTGTTTTTTATATTATGGATGAAAAATTTATGATCTTATCGTCTTTAAAACCCAGTTCTTTTATAAACGGAAGCCATCTATCAAACTCAAAGCACAGGGTATCTTTATGGTGGCTATCGCTTGAAAGGACCACGGTTCCGCCTTTTTCAGAAATATAGCGAAGTATATCCGCTGACGGATACGGGTGATCGGTATATCCACGGGATATGGCACCCGTATTTACCTCAAACGGTTTACCCGATGGAACAAGCTTATCGACAGCCGACTTCCACGCCGCTATATAACGAGGAGCACTCTCATCGAACACGGCATTTTGACGATTAAACTTTGTGATCAGGTCAAAGTGGCCTATAATGTCTGCACCTGTTTTTTCTATCACATTGCCCACTATACGATAATATTCTTCAACAAGAGAATAGATATCACCGCCAAAGCCATAGTCTGCGGCTTCGCGAAGCAACTCAGCGTTTTCGTCTATTTCAAAGAACTTATCGCCCGCCTTTATGTAATGGACCGAACCGATCGCATAATCATAATCACCGTGAGGAAGCGGAGCTGAATAATAGTCCTGCTCGATTCCGCAGAATAATTCAATACTGTTTTTATACTTATCTTTTAATTCCGAAACTATCTGCTTATATTCCGGAATCTGTTCAGGTTTTATGCAATATCTAAGATCAAAATCAGTATATGAATGAACCGAAAGGCCGAGCGCAGTCATACCCTTTTCTACCGCTGAGCACACAACCTCTTCGGGAGTGCTTTCTCCGTCACAAAATGCGGTATGGACATGAAAATCCTCTAAAATCATTGGGTCATTTTCTCCTGTTTGATCTTGTGGTCTATAACGTGGCGGGAGGCAAGCTCTCGGTGGATATCCTCCAACGAGATACCCATTTCTACCATAAGCACCATTACGTGATATGCGAGGTCGGCTATTTCATAAATAGTTTCCTTTTTGTCATCCGCCTTGGCGGCAATAATGACCTCGGTATTCTCCTCGCCTACCTTTTTAAGTATCTTATCTATTCCTTTTTGGAACAGATAAGTCGTATAGGAGCCTTCTTTCTGTTCATCTTTTCTGCCCTGAAGCAGAGACATTAATGAAGAAAGAGAAAACTCTGACAATTCGTCGCTTTGGAAAACGGGGTTTTCAAAGCAGGACTCGGTACCCAGGTGACAGGCAGGGCCGTCAGGCTCTACTACTACTACGAGAGCATCCTTATCACAGTCCGCTGTTATGGACACTATATGCTGGTAGTTTCCGCTGGTCTCACCCTTAAGCCAAAGCTCATTTCTAGAGCGGCTGTAAAAGCAGGTCAGCTTTCTTTCCATAGATATTTTAAGGCTTTCACGGTTCATATATGCCAGAGTCAGAACACGTTTGGTCACACTGTCGACAACTATGGCAGGAATGAGACCCTTTTCATCAAATTTAAGTTCTTCTATATTGATCATTTTTGCTCTCCTTATATACGCATTGGTATGCCGTTCGAGGCAAGGGTTTGCTTGAGGTCTTTTATCTTTATCTCTCCAAAGTGGAAAACCGAGGCAGCAAGACCTGCATCAACTTTAGGCAGTGCTTTGAACAGCTTTGTAAAATCATCGGTACAGCCTGCACCGCCCGAGGCTATTACAGGTACCGAGACTGCATCGCATACAGCCTGCAGCATAGGTATATCAAATCCGTTTTTAACGCCATCGGTATCGATAGAGTTGACCACTATCTCACCTGCACCCGAATCTACGCAACGCTTTATCCACTCTATAGCTTCCATTCCGGTATTCTCCCTGCCGCCCTTTGAGAAGACACGGAACACACCGTCGACCCTTTTGATATCGACCGACAAAACCACGCACTGATCGCCGTAGCGTTTTGCGGCCTCATAAACCAAGGAAGGATCCTTGATAGCACCGGAATTAACGCTGACCTTATCGGCGCCGCATTTCAGCACCCTATCAAAATCGGCAAGTGTGTTAATACCGCCGCCGACAGTGAGCGGGATGAATATGGTCTTTGCGACCTCACACAGTATATCTGTAAAAAGTCGTCTACCCTCGGAGGAGGCGGTTATATCGTAAAAAACCAGTTCGTCAGCGCCGCTGTCGCTATAGTAAGCGGCAAGCTCTACAGGCGATGAAACATCGTTAAGACCCTGAAAATTTACGCCCTTTACTACCCTGCCATCCTTAACATCAAGACACGGGATTATGCGTTTTGTTATCATTTTGCCACCTCTATAGCTTCCTTCAAGTCTACTGCACCTGTGTAATATGCCTTCCCGACAATAGCACCATACAGGTTCATATCGGACAGTCGCTTAACGTCCTCAATGGTCGAAACGCCGCCCGAGGCTATAAACTGCATGGTAAAGCGTGAGGATAACTGCTCATACAGTGAGTGGTTTGCACCTTGCATAGCACCGTCCTTTGAAATGTCGGTGCATATTACGGTGCCTACCCCCATTGACTCCAGCTTACTGCAAAAGCTGAACGCCTCAAGCTCGGATTTTTCTGTCCAACCCTTGACGGCTACGAAACCGTCCTTAATATCCACGCCTACCGCTATTTTTTCGCCGTACTTTTGAAGTGCAGACTCTAAAAACACGGTATCGGTTACGGCTGCTGTGCCCAATATTACACGGTCAACACCGGCAGATATATAGCGGTCGACTACCGCCATACTGCGCACACCGCCGCCGACTTCACAAAACAGGCCGCTTTGCTCTTTGATCTCGCAGACGGTTTTTAGGTTGGGCGTCGTGCCGCTTTTAGCACCCTCCAGATCTACTATATGTATACATTTCGCACCGCAGGATACAAAATCAGATGCGATCCTTGGAGGGTTTTCGCTGTATACCGTCATTTTATCATAATCGCCTTTAAAAAGACGTACAGCCTTTCCCTCAAACAAATCTATTGCAGGAAAAATAAGCATAAACTACTCCTAATTCTCACAGAATGCACGTAAAATATTCAGTCCCACACTGCCGCTCTTTTCGGGGTGAAACTGACAGCCGCAGACATTGCCGCGCTCTACTGCGGCGGTGAGTGGTACACCGTACTGTGCCGAGGCTATCACATAATCGTCACAATCCGCCGCATAGTAGGAATGAACAAAATATACAAAGTCGCCCTCTTTTATATAACGGAAAAGCTTTGAATTCTTGCCACCAAAGGACAGGCTGTTCCAGCCTATGTGGGGCACTTTAAGATCACTCGGTATAGCATCGGATATCGGCACCACGCTTCCGGGTATGAGTCCAAGTCCACGGTGTTCACCGTATTCATAGCTTTTCTCAAAAAGCAACTGCATACCAAGGCATATGCCCATTATCGGCTTGCCGTCAGCCGCTAATTCTTTTAATTGCTCATCAAGCCCTAAAGAACGCAACTTTTGTGCCGCATCGGCAAATGCTCCTACTCCGGGCAAAATTATTTTATCAGCCTCTTTCAGTTGCCTGACATCGCTGGTGACGATAACGTCCGCGCCGACCGATTCAAGTGAGCTTCTGAGCGAAAACAAATTACCTACACCGTAATCAACAATCGCGACCATTATAAAACTCCCTTAGTAGACGGAACCTCATCTGCACAGGCGGAATCTATGGCGCATGCTGCGCGCAGACTGCGGGCTACCGATTTAAATATCGCCTCTATAATATGATGGGTGTTTTCACCGTCAATTTCTTTTATATGCAGAGTACATTCAGCAGTACGTGTAAAAGCGAGCCAAAATTCTTTGACAAGTTCGGTATCAAAATCGCCTACCTTCTGGGAAGGCATTTTTGCACTGAAAGCCAAAAAGCCTCTGCCGGAGATATCTACAGCAGAAAGCAGCAACGCTTCGTCCATAGGCAAAAACATACTTCCGTAACGAACTATGCCCTTTTTATCGGCAAGAGCTTGCTTAAACGCAGTACCTAGGCAAATACCTATATCCTCTGTGGTGTGGTGATAATCGACATTTGTATCACCCTTACAGCAAAGAGTTATATCAAAGCGGCCGTGCTTCGCAAAAAGCGTAAGCATATGGTCAAGAAATCCGCAACCGCTGTTTATCTCACTATCTCCTTTACCGTCGATATTGAGTTTAAGGTTTATATCGGTTTCGGCAGTTTTGCGTGAAACTTCGGAAGTTCTCATTTTGTTTCCTCCATTATTTCTTTAATGGCATTTATAAGCGCCTTCATTTGATCCTTGGTGCCTATTGTAATACGATTGTATTGGGAAATCAAGGGCTTATCAAAATGCCTTACAAGTATACCCCGGGATTTCAGTTTGCTGTAAAGCATTTTACCGTCCAGATTCGGATGACGCGCAAAAACAAAGTTCGCTTTTGAATCGGTCATTTCAAATCCCAGCTGCTCCAAGGCTTTTTGGGTATATTCCCTGTTTTCAATTATGGTTTTACAGTTTTGGCGCGTATACTGTTCATCCTCAAGCATTCCAATCCCTGCTGCAAAGGTCATTCGATTTATGTTATAAGGATTAGTAGAATATTTTATGGTGTTTAAGTCGCGTATCAGTTCTTTGTCGGCAATGCCGAAGCCGAGTCTCGCGCCTGCCATTGAACGGGATTTAGAGAATGTGCCTGTTACTAACAGATTCTTGTATTTATGTATGAGCGGAACACAGCTTTCTGCGCCGAAATCCACATATGCCTCGTCTATCACCACTACGTTGTCGGGATTGCTTTTTAATATTTTTTCGATCTCGCCAACCGACAGCGCAATTCCCGTAGGCGCATTGGGATTTGCAATAAATATAGTTTTTCCTATACCAAGATAGTCTTCAATATTTATTGTGAAATCGCTTTTCAGCGGTATTTCACGGTAGGGCACCGAATTTATATCGGCAAAGACCGTATAAAAACCGTAGGTAATATTCGGGAACACTGCCGGATGATCTTTATCACAAAATGCCATAAAAGCAAAATTGAGTATCTCATCCGATCCATTGGTCATTAAAACCTCGTCCCACTCGACACCGAAAACCTCTGCCGCCTTTTCTGTGAGAGCGCGACTTTCGGGGTCAGGATATAGCATAAGCTCTTTCGCCGCCTCTGCCGCACGCGCTATAGCCTTTTCGGACGGCAAAAAGGGTGACTCATTGGTGTTGAGCTTTATGTACTTCTGCTCTTTCGGTTGTTCGCCCGGTGTGTACGGTATAAGATTTTTATATTTACTGCTGAAAAATCTGCTCATAAACTACTCCTCAAGACGGATAACTGCACTTTTCGCGTGAGCGGTAAGCCCTTCCTTTTCGGCAAAGTAGGCTACATCGCGTGCAACGCGTCCGAGTGCATCAGCTGTGTAATAAGTATATTGCGTTTTCTTAACAAAATCATCTACCGACAGGGGGCTTGAAAACCTTGCGGTACCGCTTGTCGGAAGGGTATGGTTGGGACCTGCAAAATAGTCGCCAAGCGCCTCAGGACAATATCTGCCCATAAATATCGAGCCCGCGTGACGTATGGAATCAAGATAATCAAACGGGTTATCAACGCAAAGTTCTAAATGCTCGGGGGCTATCTCATTCGCAATCTCAATGGCAACACGAAGATCGTCCGCTACTATTATCTTACCGTTAGTATCAATTGAGACGCGTGCAATATCGCTACGGGAAAGTTGCGGTATCTGCACCTCGAGTTCATCACTAACAGCCTGTGCCAACTCAGCAGAATCGGTTACGAGTACTGCACTTGCCATCTTGTCATGCTCAGCCTGAGAAAGCAAATCTGCAGCCACATATTTAGGATTGGAGCCACCGTCGGCTACAACCAATATCTCACTCGGACCGGCGATCATATCAATAGAAACCGTACCGAACACCTGTTTTTTGGCTTCGGCTACAAAGGCATTACCGGGTCCGACGATCTTATCCACCTTGGGTACACTCTCGGTACCGTATGCCAATGCCGCTATTGCCTGTGCACCGCCAAGCTTAAATATTTTATTTACACCCGCTATGCTCGCCGCAGCAAGTATGACTGGGTTTATCTTTCCGTCCTTGCCCGGAGGCGTTACCATAACCACCTCTTTACAACCGGCTATCTTAGCAGGAATGGAATCCATCAGTACGGTCGACGGATATGCCGCTGTACCGCCGGGGACATACAGGCCCGCACGGTCAACGGGGATAACCTTTTGGCCGATAACTATTCCATCTTCATCATTAATTATAAAGCTGTTACGAAGCTGTTTTTCATGAAACTTCTGAATATTGGCGGCAGCTTTTTTCAAAACCTCCAAGAACCTCGGTTCCACCTTTGCTACAGCCTCATCAATTTCCTCTTTTGAGACTAAAAGCGTGTCAAGCTTTGCGCCATCAAACTTTTCGCAGTATTTATAAAGTGCACTGTCACCGTTTTGACGCACATTAGAAATTATTTCGGTTACTATGTCCTCAACGTTTACCTGCGGCTCGGTACGGGCAAATATCTCACTGTTAGCTACCTCGCCGTATTTGTATATCTTTATCATTTAGATGCCTCCGTACGGTTTGCTATCTCATCCGTTATTTTATCTATCAGCTCGCCCTTAAACTTATAGGATGATTTATTGGCAATAAGGCGTGCGCTGATATTCACTATCGTATCTATTACCTCAAGATCGTTTTCTTTAAGGGTCGTTCCGGTTTCGACTATATCGACTATTACATCCGAAAGTCCTAAAATAGGGGCTATTTCTATTGAACCGTTAAGATGGATGATATCAATGTCACGGCCCTTGGAGGAATAGAAATTTTGTGCTATGTTTGAAAACTTGGTTGCTACCTTTAGGGTAGTGCGGGGATTATCACGAAAATCCTTTTTTGCAGCTACAGCCATACGGCATTTGCCGATATCCAGATCCAGCAATTCATAAACATCAGGCGCGTATTCAAGCAAAATATCCTTACCGGCAACGCCGATATCAGCGGCGCCGCGCTCAACATATATTGCAACGTCGGATGGCTTTACCCAGAAATAACGTACACCCGCTTCCTTATTTTCAAATATGAGTTTGCGGCTGTTTTCTTTGATTTCGGGGCATTCAAAGCCTGCCGACTCAAACATTGCATACACCTTTTCACCGAGGCGGCCCTTTGGAAGCGCAATATTAAGCATTTCTTTCAATTAGCTCTACCCCTTCCCCTTTAAGCTTATATATTTCACCGAATCTCATTTTAGGAGGAACGGCACGCTGTACCGAAACGCTTTTTCCGCCCTCGGACAGTTTTTTCGCCGCTTCTGACAGCGCTGTTATATCAGCACCGTCATCATACAAAAGCAGAAGATCAAAATCGTATTCGCTGTCATTGGTGCAGAACCGCTCCAGCATATCAAGGTACACCGCAAAGCCTACGGCACCTGATCTTCTTCCCATTTTCTGCATCAGCTTATCATACTGACCGCCCGAAAGTATTCCCGTTGGAATGCCCTGCAGGAATCCCTTGAAAACTATACCATTATAATAGTTCATATCGTTTATTACAGAAAAATCTATACGAACCATATCTCCCAGACCCGCTTTATCAAGCGCCGTTGTTACATTGGAAAGTTGAGAGAAAGCAGACTGTGACTGTGCACCTATAACATCGTAAAGTTTAGGCAGTATTTCACGCGGAGCGCCGCAAAGCGACAAAAGCTTTTTTAAAACCTCAACCTTTTCAGCACAGACACCGAGCGAAGCACAGAGCGAAGATATCTCGTGCAGGTTTTTCTCACCTATGCACTTTAATATCTGCGGCTTGTATTCATCGGATATATCAAGACTTTCGACCGCGTCGGACACTATTCCCAAATGAGATATATCTAGAACGCAATCCGAAGATATCTTTTCAAGACTTTTCGCCGCGAGGAACAAAACCTCGTAAAGGCAATAATCATCTATGTTGCCAATGCACTCGAGACCTACCTGCATTATCTCTTTAAATGAGTGTGTACCTTTTGATACACGGTAGACGTTTTCATTATAATAAAGCTTTTGCACCGAGTCTGTTCCTTCGGTGCTGTTTTTGATAATTGAGAGTGTGACGTCGGGCTTTAACGCCATCAATTTACCGTTGGTATCGGTAAAGGTTATGACACTGTCGGATATAAGAAAATCCTTATTGCGGACATATAGGTCATACTCCTCAAATTTGCTCATCTTGTACTGAGAATAGCCGTAGCTATTATATAAAGAGCGCAGGGCAAAAACAGCCTGCTCGTCATTTTTAAGCGTTTTAGTGTATTCGTACATACTACTCCTCCGACCCTGCCATAACCGCTATTGCCTGCTCATATCCGCCTGTGCCGTAGCTTAAACATTTATTGACACGGCTGATAGTAGCAGTGCTTACTCCGGTCTTTACAGATATTTCCTGATAACTTTTGCCGCTGTTCAAAAGCACAGCGACCTCAAGTCGCTGGGACATATCCTGTATTTCTTTTATTGTACAAAGATCTTCAAAAAAGCGATAGCAATCCTCTGCAGTTTCAAGCTTTGAAATAACCTCGAAAAGTCTGTCGGTTGCGGCGTTTTTAAAGTTAGTCATCGATACACTTCCTCAAGTTCAAATTTAACACTTTATTATAATATCACTGTACTGTACTAAAGTCAATACCTTTTTATAAGGTTTTAATATACAAGAAAGCTGCCGCAGCGCATTAGCGCTCCGGCAACTTTTTTATTTTACTGCTATACACTCTATCTCAAGCTTTGCACCTTTCGGTATGCCTGCTACCTGAACACAGCTGCGTGCAGGATAAGGGGCTGCAAAAAAACTCTCATACACCTTATTCACGGCAGCGAAATCGGCAAGATCATCAAGAAACACGACCGTTTTGATAACATTGCTCATCGCAAGACCGTCGGCGGCGAGAATATTTTTAATATTGGTAAGTGACTGAGCCGCCTGTTCCTCGACTGTTTGCGGCATTGTGCCGGTTTCGGGATTTACGGGTATCTGACCCGAAACAAAAACTATATTTCCGGCATCCAGTCCCTGCGAATAGGGACCGATAGCTGCGGGAGCCTTATCGGTGGAAATTACCTTCATAATCTTATCTCCTTATTCTACAATTTTAAAGCCTGTGTTTCTGAGCGACTGCTTTATTTCCTCAATTTGAGCAAAATCTCTCGTTTCAATACCGACGCGTAAAAAGCAGCTTGCAACTGCCATATTGGCATCACTACGCTCATGGTGAACGCTGACAACATTGCCGCCGCATTTAGATATAATTGAACTAACACCGACAAGCTGACCGGGTTTATCTTCAAGCGCGATAAGCAATGTGGTCGTTCTTCCTGTGGTAACAAGACCGCGGGTTATAACGCGGGAAAGAATATTAACATCAATATTTCCGCCGGAAACCAAGCAGACCGCTTTTTTACCCTTAATGGGCAGTTTACCGAACATGGCAGCTGCAACGCTGACTGCGCCAGCGCCCTCGGCAATGAGTTTCTGCTTTTCTATTAAAGCAAGTATTGCAGTTGCTATTTCATCCTCTGTAACGGTTACGACATCATCAACATATTTTTCTATAAGCTTAAATGTGTTGCTTCCGGGATGCTTTACAGCAATACCGTCGGCAAAAGTAGAAACCGTTTCCAATGTTATAGGTTCACCTGCGGTACGGCTTTTGACCATTCCTGCGGCATTTTCCGCCTGAACACCGTATACCTTGACTTCGGGGCGGAGTTTTTTTACCGCATATGCCACACCCGAAATAAGTCCGCCGCCGCCGACCGGAACTATTATTGCATCAACATCATCTATTTGTTCAAGGATTTCGATGCCTATGGTTCCCTGTCCCGCTATTACCTCATCGTCATCGAATGGATGGATAAACGTAGCACCGGTCTCCTTTTGAAGTCTGAGCGCTTCTTCGTATGCGTCATCATATGTACCGGGGACTAATTTCACCTCAGCGCCGAGCGCTTTTGTAGCTTCAACCTTACTTATAGGTGCACCGTCAGGCATACAGACTACGCTCTTGATTCCCATTTGGGATGCGGCAAGCGCTACACCCTGTGCATGGTTACCCGCACTGCAGGCAATTATTCCGGCTTTTTTCTGCTCTTCGTTCAGTTTGCTTATTTTATAGTAAGCACCCCTAAGCTTAAAACTGCCCGTAACCTGCAGGTTTTCGGTCTTCAGGTACAATTCGGACTCGGTAGACAGGTTCTTTGAATATATAAGGTCAGTTCTGCGTGCAACATCCTTAAGCACAAAGGCAGCCTGATAGACCTTGTCAAGTGTTAACATATTCTTCCCTCTTTTAATTGTTGTTATAAGCACCGGCAAGATAGTTGACAAACTGCCGTGCTGTACGTCCCGACACGCCGCCGTGACGCATTTCCCATTTGTTTGCCTCAGCGCAGAGCATTTGATCATCTATGCTTATGCCCTCACGCTCGGCAAGAGTTTTTACTATTTTCAAAAATTCAGCTTTATCCGGTATGGAATAGTTTATAAGAACACCGAAACGGGCAGAAAGCGAAAGCTTTTCCTCCATTGTATCAGAACGATGTATCTCACCGTTAAATTCCATATCGTTGCGGTCATTCCAGGTCTCCTTTATAAGATGCCTGCGGTTTGATGTGGCATAGATAAGTATATTATCCGGTTTTGTTTCAACGCCGCCCTCTATTACAGCCTTTAAAAACTTGTACTCGACCTCATGTTCTTCAAAGGAAAGATCATCTATATAAATGATAAATTTATAATTACGGTTTTTGATATGAGCAATTACCGCGGAGAGATCACCAAACTGGTGCTTATATATTTCTATCATACGCAAACCGCTGTCATAATACTCGTTAAGTATCGCTTTGATACTAGAGGACTTGCCTGTACCGCTGTCACCGTAAAGAAGCACGTTGTTTGCCTTTTTACCCTCGGTGAAGGCGCGTGTGTTTGCAACAAGCTCGCGCTTTTGATGCTCATAACCAACAAGATCCGAAAGCATTACGCTGTCTGCGTTGTTAATTGCGCAGAACTCAAGTTTACCGTTTATATTATTGATTCTGAACGCACGGTTAAGACCGAACATTCCTACGCCGTAGTCTTTATAAAACGTCGCTATTAAATCGAATATCTCATTTTCATCGGCTGCGGCGGCTATCTTCTCGCTTAAATCTCTTACCTTCTCACTTACATTCTTATTATAAAGCCGTTCGCGCTTTGCTATTGCCTTATAATCGGTCAGCGTACTGAAGCAGTCTATATCCAAATCCTCTTCTATTGCAGAAAAATCAAACTCGAAAAGCTTTTTAAATATTTTAAAATCGTTTTTTGCGAGCTTGTTTACGCTTCCGCCCTCGGTTGCACCGTGGCGCTCACAGGTCAAAGAAAAGGAATTTTCATTGGTTATAAGCAAAAAGGTAAGGTAGTTATGCCAGAGATTGGTATCAAAGCCGTACTGTGTAGCAAGATCAAGCAAACGTTTCATCTCGACATAGATATTATGCACGAGGGTATCCTTATCCTCGCGTTTTTTCTCCCAAGCCTCAAATATGCGGCAAAGGTTGGTTATAATACTGTCGCTGCCCAGATCGCTGTACAGTAGCAGCTTTGAAACCTCTTTATACATAAAAACTCACCTATTTTACGACCACGCGCCAGCCGAACTCATCAGCAAGGGCGCCGGTCTGTATTCCGGTAACGGTATCATAAAGTTTTTGGCTAACTTCACCGATGCTTCCGTCGCCTATTGTCATAACCTCGTCCTTAAAGCGAAGCTTGCCGACAGGAGAAATAACCGCTGCAGTACCGGTTCCAAACACCTCTTCAAGTGCGCCGGTACGCTGAGCCTCTATCAACTCTTCGACCGATATCTTACGCTCCTCTGTTGGTATACCCCAGCTCTTGCACAGCTGTAATACCGAATCACGGGTGATACCGGGCAATATGCTTCCGTTGAGCATAGGTGTTATTACCTTGCCGTTTATCTTGAAGAAGATATTCATTGCACCGACTTCTTCAATATATTTACGCTCTACGCCGTCAAGCCAGAGCACCTGAGAATATCCGGCGTCGTGTGCCTTTACCTGAGCGGCAAGACTGGCAGCATAGTTACCGCCTGTCTTGGTATAGCCTACACCGCCGCGAACGGCACGGACAAAATCATCCTCTATCCAGATGCCAACCGGCTCAAGACCGCTTGAATAGTAGGCTCCGCTGGGAGAAAGTATCACTATAAATTTATAGGTTTTTGAGGGAGCAACACCCAAGAAAGGATCGGTCGCGATTATGAACGGACGAACATAAAGCGATGTACCCGGATCGGACGGGATCCAATCCTCATCCACCTTAACAACGGCCTTTACTGCCTGAACAAAATCCTCTTCGGGCAGAAACGGTATGCACAGACGCTCATTAGTGGCATTTGCACGCTTAGCATTCATATCGGGGCGGAAAAGATAACTATTTCCGTCTGCACCTTTATATGCTTTAAGTCCCTCAAACATCTCCTGTCCGTAATGGAAAACCATAGCGGCAGGAGAAAAACTGAAATCACCAAAGGGCACTATTCTGGCATCGTGCCAGCCCTTGCCCTCGGTGTAATCCATAACAAACATATGGTCTGTAAATATTTTTCCAAAACCTAAAGCACCCTGCAGCTTCTCCTTAGGGCAATCGGTTTTTGTGATTTTAATATCCAGCATTATTATCACTCTCCATTAGAGTCTGTTTATGATTTCCTTGGTCATTTCGGTGCAGGAAAGCGGTGCACTGCCTTCTACAAGTATGTCAGCGGTGCGAAGTCCTGCTTCAAGTGTTTGGTTTACAGCGTTTTCAATGCAGTCTGCCTCGTCAGCGAGACCAAAGGAATAACGCAGCATCATTGCCGCAGAAAGAATTGTTGCAATGGGGTTAGCCTTGTTCTGACCCGCTATGTCAGGAGCAGAACCGTGGATGGGCTCATAAAGTCCGCACTTACTGTCACCCAGCGATGCGGAAGCGAGCAGTCCTATTGAGCCTGTTATCTGCGAGGCTTCATCCGAAAGGATATCACCGAACATATTAGAGGTTACGATAACGTCAAACTTTGAAGGATCGCGAACCAGCTGCATTGCCGCATTATCGACCAACATATCGGTGCAGGTAACATCGGGATAATCCTTTGCTATTCTGTGCACCGTTTCGCGCCACAGGCGCGAGGTCTCAAGCACGTTTGCCTTATCTATGCTGACAACATTCTTTTTGCGCTTTTGAGCTGTTTCAAACGCCACCTTTGCAATACGCTCTACCTCGGTGACGCTGTATGCCTCGGTATCATAGGCTTCCTCACCGTATTTTCCGGTGCGACGACCGCGCTCTCCGAAATAGATGCCGCCGGTAAGCTCACGTACTATGACGAGATCAAAGCCGTCCTCGACAATATCGGGGCGAAGGGTACAAGCATCCTTAAGTGCGGGATATATTTTTGCGGGACGGAGATTTGTAAAAAGACCGAGCGCCGCACGAAGTCCGAGCAGAGCTTTTTCAGGACGAATGTCGCCGGGAAGTGTATCCCATTTGGGACCGCCTACTGCACCGAGCAGAACGCTGTCACTGTTTTTACAGCCCTCTACTGTTTCGTCGGGCAACGGAATACCGTGAACATCTATTGCGGCGCCGCCTGCAAGATACTCGGTAAAGTTAAAGGTATGACCGAAGCGATTACCGATCTCTTTTAAAACCGAGACGGCTCCGTCAACGATCTCGGGACCGATACCGTCACCCTTTACAAGCGCTATATTATATTCCATTAGTTGTTTCCTCCCGACTGTTTTGACTTTACATATTCAAGCAAGCCGCCGTTTTCAATTATACCGTTTATAAACTCGGGAAAAGCAGCAGCTTTAAACTCCTCGCCGGTGGTTTCGTCCTTGATAATGCCTGTAGCAAAATCAACCGACACGGTGTCACCGTTTTGTATCTTACCGGCGGCTTCAGGACATTCAAGTATAGGAAAGCCGATATTAATTGCATTGCGATAAAAAATGCGTGCAAAGCTGGAGGCTATAACGCAGGATATTCCGCTGGCGCGGATGGAAAGCGGTGCGTGCTCACGCGAAGAGCCGCAACCAAAGTTTGCTCCGCCCACCATAATATCGCCTTTTTTTACATTGTTCACAAAGTCTGCATCGATATCCTCCATACAATGCTTTGCAAGCTCCTCAGGTGAAGGAGCGTTAAGATATCTTGCAGGGATTATAACATCGGTATCGACATTATCGCCGTATTTAAAAACCTTTCCTGTTGCCATACTACACCTCCGCTATATCCTCGGGCGATGCGACACAGCCTGCTACTGCCGAAGCGGCAGCAACCGCCGGACTGGCAAGAATGACTTCACTCTTAGTGTGTCCCATTCGTCCTACAAAGTTTCTGTTTGTGGTGGTAACAGCACGTTCGCCCGCGCTCATAACACCCATATGCCCGCCCAGACACGGACCGCAGGTCGGTGTTGAGACGGCACAGCCCGCCTTTATAAATATTTCAGCAAGGCCCTCTTTAATACACTGCATATAAACTTCCTGTGTTGCGGGAATAACGATACAACGAACTCCCTTTGCTACACGTCTGCCCTTCAAGATATCGGCAGCGATGCGCATATCGGAAATTCTGCCGTTGGTGCAGGAGCCGATAACGACCTGATTTATGGAAAGTCCTTTTACTTCATCGACAGTCTTGGTATTTGACGGCAGATGCGGCAGAGATACCGTAGGCTTAAGTTCACTTAAATTGATGACAACTTCGCTTTCGTATTCCGCATCCGCATCGGCCTCATATACCTTTATCGGGCGCTTGAAGCGGTCCTTAACATATTCAAGGGTCTTTTCATCCACCGGGAATATGCCGTTCTTTCCGCCCGCCTCGATAGCCATATTGGCAATAGTAAAGCGGTCGTCCATTGAAAGCTCTGCCACGCCCTCGCCTGTAAATTCTATTGATTTATACAAAGCGCCGTCAACACCTATAAGGCCGATAAGATGTAGTATTACATCCTTACCGCTGACGTGCTTTGGCAACTTACCCGTAAGTACAACTTTAATGGCGGAAGGTACCTTAAACCAGTTCTCGCCTGCCGCCATGCCGGCTGCCATATCGGTCGAGCCAACACCCGTTGAAAATGCGCCTAATGCACCGTAGGTGCAGGTATGGGAATCGGCGCCTATAATACAATCACCGGGGCCTACAACACCCTGCTCGGGCAGGAGCGCATGCTCTATACCTACCGTTCCCACATCATAAAAATGAGTGATATCAAAACGCTTTGCAAATGCTCTTGCAGTCGCGCAAAGTTCGGCAGACTTGATATCCTTACAAGGGGTATAGTGGTCGAGCACGATCGCGATCTTGTCCTTATCGAACACCTGTGTAAAGCCGGCTTTATCAAACACGCCGATAGCAACCGGCGTTGTAACGTCATTTCCGAGAACGATATCCAGCTTTGCTTCTATAAGATCACCCGCCTTTACCGAATCAAGTCCGGCATGGGCGGCGAGGATCTTTTGAGT
>JAZOCW010000032.1:0-64752 GCA_045596705.1 Acutalibacteraceae bacterium | reverse complement strand
AATCGGTCCCTGACAAATGGCGGTATAGCTCAGTTGGCTAGAGCATTCGGTTCATACCCGAAGTGTCGTTGGTTCAAGTCCAATTGCCGCTACCAGGCCCGGTGGTCAAGAGGCCTAAGACACCGCCCTTTCACGGCGGTAACACGGGTTCGAATCCCGTCCGGGTCACCAATAAAGAAGAAATTACCCCTTGCGGGTGGTTTCTTCTTTGTTTTTTATCTGCACAGGGATTCGAACAGGAGGGAGCAAGCCTGCTTGCGGAAAAAAACAGTCCGGTGGACTGTTTTTGCCGACGTGGGCGTGTAGGCGCAAAGCGCCGTGGCGAATCCCGTCCGGGTCACCAAAAATCCTCGTACTCTCGTACGAGGATTTTTACTTTTTCTCTATTACCTCTTCACTCTTCACTTTTCATCATTCTCTTTAAGTCGATTTTTGGAATGAAATATTCCCCCCGTTATACGAGGGGATATTTGTTATATTGGCAACTGAAGCGCATAGCCTGCGGCGATACCGATAACCGCCGATAAGCACACGATCAATATCGGGTGCGCTTTTTTAAACGCAAGCACTGTCATAAGCGCAAAGGTCGCAAGCGACACGTAGGTTTCGGGGGCTGAAAGCACCGCAGCTGAAACCCCGCCCGAGAAAAATACCGTTGTGGCAATCGAGATGACAGCCGCACCCATAAGACCGATCACAGCGGGCTTAAGCCCTGCCATACATCCGGCAACGATGCGGTTGGTCTTGAATTTTTCGTAGCATTTGGCAACGATCAGAATTATCACAAACGAGGGTAACACAACACCAAACGTCGCACAAAACGCACCGAAGATGCCGCCCATCTCACATCCTACATAGGTTGCCATATTGATAGCAAACGGGCCGGGGGTAGACTCGCTGACGGCGACGAAGTTAAGCAGCGCTTCGCTTTCTATCCAGCCGTGCGCCTGAACCTCCGCTTGAATAAGAGGCAACATCGCATAGCCGCCGCCGAAGGTAAAAAGGCCTATCTTAAAGAAGGTCCAGAAAAGCTCTAAAAAGATCATTTCTTTGCCCTCCTCTCTGCGGCGAGGGACCAAATAAGCCCAACCGCGGCACAGCCGATTATGACAAAGATCACATTTACATCCAACAGCGTTGCGGCAAGCAGTGAGCCTCCTGCAACGATGTATGAAAGCGCAGACTTTTTAAGCTTTTTATACATCGTCCAAAGCCCCTTGAGCACCAAGGCAAGCACGCCGGCACGTATACCGAAAAAGGCGTATTGCACCGCCCGTATTGACTGAAACTGACGCAAAACAAATGATATTGCGGAAATAACAACAAACGAGGGCAACACCACGCCCAGCGTTGCGCACACTGCGCCCAAAACTCCGCCGACTCGGTACCCCACAAAAGTGGCGGCGTTTATTGCAATAGGTCCGGGGGTGGACTCGGCAATAGCGATTATTTCAAGTATATCATCTTCGGTTATCCAACCTTTTTTCTCGGCGGCCTCGCGTTGGATAAGCGGTATCATAGCGTAGCCGCCGCCGAAGGTAAACGCACCTATTTTAAAAAAAGTAGAAAACAGGGCGAGCAGGTTTTTACCGTTATCTTTCTTCAAGACGCTTGTACCCTCTTTCCTGCTTGACATTTATATATGCGGGGCGGATTATCTTGCCCGAATTTTGTATCTCCTCAATTCGGTGGGCACTCCAGCCCGCTATGCGTGAAATAGCAAACAACGGTGTATAAAGCTCACACGGCAGCTCGAGCATCTTATAAATAAGCCCCGAATAGAAGTCAACGTTCGCGCTGACACCCTTATACATCTTACGTTTTTCAGCGATTATTTCAGGTGCCATTTCGGCGACCGTTTCATAAAGCGAAAACTCCTCTTCATAGCCCTTTGCCACCGACAGATCCTTTGCGTATTTCATAAGAATATCGGAGCGCGGATCGGAAAGAGAGTATATGGCGTGACCCATACCGTAGATAAGGCCCGCCCTGTCGAACGCCTGTTTTTCAAGCAAACGGACAAGGTAATCTTTAATTTCGCCTTTGTCCTTAGTGTTTATGCTCTGTTTCATATCATCAAACATGCGGACGACCTTGATATTAGCCCCTCCGTGGCGCGGACCCTTAAGCGAACCGAGCGCCGCCGCGACCGACGAATACGTGTCGGTTCCCGACGATGTGACAACGTGGGTCGTAAAGGTCGAGTTGTTACCGCCGCCGTGCTCGGCGTGTAACACCATCGCAAGGTCAAGTATCTTTGCCTCAAGCGGGGTGTATTCGCCACTCTCACGCAGGATATTAAGCAACGTTTCTGCCGTTGAAAGCCCTGGCTTTGGCAGATGTATAAACAGGCTCTTTCCCTGATGATAATGCTGGAACGACTGATAACCGTACACCGCGAGCATTGGGAACAATGCTATGAGCTGAAGGCTCTGGCGTAATACGTTGGCGACCGATATATCGTCGGGATTTTCATCATACGCGTAAAGTGCGAGCACACTGCGCGACAGGACGTTCATCATATCCTTGCCGGGGGCCTTGAGTATCATATCGCGCACAAAGGAAGTAGGCAAACTGCGGTATTCCGAAAGCTGCTCATTAAAGCGGGCGAGCTCGGCTTTATCGGGAAGCTCTGAAAACAGCAAAAGATACGCCGTTTCCTCAAAGCCGAAACGGTTTTCGGATGTAAACCCCGAAACGAGATCTCGCACGTCTATTCCGCGGTAGCAAAGCTTTCCGTGGCAGGGCGCTGTAGTTCCGTCGGGAAGTTTTTCCTTTGCCTTTACCATTGATATTTCGGTAAGTCCCGTTACGACGCCGTTGCCGTTCATATCGCGCAAACCGCGATTGACCTTATGCTGCTCATACATAGCAGGTTCTATATTATTGTTTTTGCAAGAAAATGCCGCCATTTTCTCAATATACGGAGTGATTTCAGAGTAGGATTTTTTCATTGCTTTTCCTTTCTTGGAATATTTTTTATATTATAGCAGAAAAGTTGACACAAATCAATTTATATGTTACCATTCAATTGTTAAATATTTGAAAATAAACACTGCCCAAACGGCTATGGAGGTGCCTTTCTTGCTTAAACGATTTTTAAGCTACTACCGACCTCACAAAAAGGTTTTCGCGCTGGATATGCTGGCGTCTTTTTTTGTTTCTATGATCGGTATCGTCTACCCGATGGTAACGCGGCATATGTTAAACGACCTTATCCCCAACCAAAAGTATATGATGATACTTTCCTTTGGTTTGGGGCTTTTGTTGCTTTATTTTATTCGTATGCTGCTTAACTACTATATACAGTACCAAGGACATATGATGGGTGTTAAGATGCAGGCACAGATGCGCAGCGAGATGTTTGCACATCTTCAAACGCTTCCCTACAGCTTCTATGATAACCACGAAACAGGAAAAATAATGTCGCGTCTTACCAACGACCTTATGCAGGTAAGCGAGCTTGCTCACCACGGTCCCGAAAACCTCATTATTTCCTCTATTTCAATAGTTGCTTCATTTATTTACCTCGCTTATATCAATATTTGGTTGACGCTGATAATTTTTGTCTGCGTTCCGTTGCTTATACTCATCTCGGCTATGCTTCGCAAGCGTATGCATGATGCATTTATGCGCAGCAGGCAGTCTATAGCCCGCATCAATGCCGCACTGGAAAACAGCATTTCGGGCATTCGCGTTACAAAGGCGTTTACCAACTCGAAAAGCGAACAGGACAAGTTTGAGGCCGGAAACAGCGAGTTTGTCGAAGCCCGACGCGACGCCTATGATGCTATGGGTAAATTCCATTCCTCTACGTCGTTTGTGACCGATGTTTTTAATGTTGTTATACTCATAGCGGGCGGACTTTTTCTCTACAACGGCAGTATCGACTTTGCCGACTATTCCGCCTTTTTTGTTTCGGTCAATGTCTTCCTCTCCCCCGTCCGTATGCTCATAGGCTTTGTTGAGCAGTTTCAGGATGGCGCTACGGGTTTCTCCCGATTTGTCGAAATTATGGACACTCCGTCCGAAGCCGACCTGCCCGACGCAAAACCTGTCGAGCGTATTTCGGGACATATTCAGTTTAAAAACGTTTCCTACGGCTACAACAGCGATAAAGAGGTGCTCCACAACATAAACCTTGACATAAAGCAGGGTGAGACCTTTGCACTCGTCGGTCCCAGCGGTGGAGGCAAGACCACCATTTGCCACCTTATCCCCCGCTTTTACGGAGTTGATGCAGGCGAGATACTGATAGACGGGACCAATATCAACGACATTCAGATGGCATCTCTCAGAAAGAACATCGGTATTGTCCAGCAGGATATTTATCTCTTCAATTCAACCGTTCGCGACAACATTCTCTACGGCAGACCCGACGCCGACGAGCAGAGCGTGATGGAGGCGGCGAAACGCGCCAACATTCACGATTACATTATGTCTCTGCCCAACGGATACGACACCGAGATCGGCGAGCGGGGAGTGCGCCTTTCGGGCGGACAAAAACAAAGACTGAGCATTGCGCGGGTCTTTCTTAAAGATCCTCCGCTCCTTATCCTTGACGAAGCAACCAGCGCGCTCGATAATACAACCGAGATACTTATTCAGCAGTCGCTTGACGAGCTTTGTAAAGGCCGCACTACCATAGTTGTCGCACACCGCCTTTCAACCGTTAAAAATGCTGACCGCATTGCCGTAATTTCCGATGGCAAGGTTACCGAAGAAGGCTCGCACGAAGAACTGATAAAACTGGACGGCACCTATGCACACCTGTACTCTCTGCAGTTTAGAGAAGATGACTGATGAAAGGACGATATAATGCTTACGTTTAAAAACTCCGTCAGGCTATCAGATTACGGCATACTCCCCGGAAATGACGTCACTCTCCCGCTATATGAACTGTTTAAAAAACACCCCTCCGACACCGAGTTTATCTTTGAAAACGGCGATTACTATTTCTCGCCGAAAGAGGAGATGCGCGCAGACTACCGAATCTCCAATTCGGATGTTGCTCCTTTCAGAACGCTCGGCCTTTGGATGAAGAATATGCAAAACTGTGCGTTTAGAGGCAACGGTGCAAAGCTTTGGTTTTCGGGTCATATGCAGCCCGTGACACTGGACCACTGCCGTAATATTTTGTTTTGCGGTTTTTCGATAAACTGGAAAATGCCGTTGACAGCAGAAGGTGTGGTTACCGATTTTTCTGAAAAAACCGTAGATCTTTATATTGATCCCGCCGCCTTCCCGCACCGGTTTGCAGACGACTGGCTTGAGTTTTGTATAGGCAACGATGAGTGGTATCCCCTTGAGCGACGCGGACAGATCCAATTCGATTCAAACAACTGCTGTGTCCGCGCGGGCACGGGAGACTGTTTCACTCCGCAAAAAATAGAGGCTCTGGATAATTCACTCTACCGCTTTCACTTCGGTTGCGATGTAGACTGTGCCGTTGGAAACATATTTGTTTTGCGTCACAATAAACGTAAGCACGCCGGAATTTTCTCCGAAAAGTGCGAAGACCTCACGTTTGAGGACGTAACGGTCCATTCCTGCGGCGGACTCGGCTGTCTTGCGCAGTTCTGCCGCGACCTTACATACCGTCGGGTTCACTTCATTCCCGACACATCCTCGGGGCGCAGAATTTCCGGCGGACGCGACGACGGAATGCACATAACCTGCTGCTGTGGCACGGTAACGATAACCGAGTGCGCTTTTTTAGGGCTTATGGACGACCCGATAAACGTTCACGGCTGCTGTGTGACCGCAAATGAGGTTGCGGACGAATATTCTTTGCGCTGTAAATACCGCCACGAGCAGGCGCGCGGTTTTCTCTACTGGGCGGAAAAGGGCGACGAGATCGTATTTATCGACCGTAGAAGCATGTCCCCCGCGGGAACTGCAAAGGTGCTTTCCTATACTCTTGAGGATATGGACACCTTTGTGCTCCGTTTCGACCGCCCCCTCGCTCAGGAGATAATTTCCTTGGCAGAGCAGGGTGAAATGCTTGCGCTTGACAACCTCACCCATACTGCCGCCTTTGTTTGTACCAAAAACCGTTTCGGCAGCTGCCGCGCCAGAGGTATACTTGTTTCTACTCCCAAACCGGTAAAAATATCCGACAACTATTTTGCTTCTTCCGGCTCGGCTGTTCTGGTCGCCGGGGATTCAAACTATTGGTTCGAGTCCGGCGAATGCCACGACGTTGAGATCTGCAACAACATCTTTACAGACGCCTGTCTTTCCTCTATGTATCAGTTCTGTGAAGGGGTCATAAGTGTTTGCCCCATAGTCCCGGATCCCGACATAAAAAAGCCATACCACAAAAACATATATATTCACAACAACATATTTGACTGTGCCGATACACCTGTGCTTTATGCGTTTTCCTGCGATGGGTTGTCCTTTGCAAAAAACCGCATTTTCAAAAGTCCCGCCACAGAAAACAGACCGTGCGGCGGTTACCGCATAAAGTTAAGGTTCTGCAGCAATGCCGAAATCGCAGATAACGAATGGATAGGAGTCTTTTCCCACGACGATAAGCTTATAACCGAAGATTGCTCCTGTGTCACAGCAAATTAATCAGCTACATTAAAAGCCTAACGAAAACTTTTCGTTAGGCTTTTATTCTTCTATTACCTCAAATAAAGTAAAATTGAATTTTTCGGCAGGTGTCTCGGCTATGTTTATTATTTCGCGATTTTTTCTTCTCGCATATCGCAACGTGTTAAGCGTTCCACCCTTTTTGCCGTCACAAAACGCGATGATCCGTTCGCTGTTATCCACCATGTATTCGTTCCGTTCGGCAAAGCATCGCATGTGATACTCTTGCGACACATATACGATCTCGTCGGCTTTCGACAGCACCTTTTTGTAGCGTGCCTTCCAGTCATCACTGAACCCGTTTTCCTGTCCGACATACGGAACCGCAACCACCAAACGGAAATTATGCAGAGGGCGCATTATAAGCAACAGCTCAGCGGCAAGAAGATCAAACCCCATTGCTCCGCCGCAATAAAAAGTATCATATCCGTCGGAAATTGTCTGTCCTATTGCTTCGAGCAGCTTGTTTTCAAAACGTATGTATTCGGCATTTCGTGTGTCATACGGGAATGGACTTTTCTCGGGTCGGTAGCCGGTAAAGCAGCAAGCTTTCATATGATCCCTCCCGAAAAAATCTTATTTATATTTTATTACCTAATACTATGCTTGTCAAGCCGGTCTACTTTAAAATATTAGTTCTCACATGCCGGTTTGTTGACTTTTTTAGGCTTTAGAGTTATTATTATTAAGAGGTGAAGCAAATGGATAAAATAGATTTAAAGATTTTAAGTCTGCTGCAACAAAATGCTCGTATGCCGCTTAAACAAATAGCGCAGAGCGTTTTTCTGTCATCACCCGCCGCCGCGGCTCGCATTGAACATCTTGAAAAGGCGGGCGTAATATCCGGCTACCGCGCCGATATAAATCTTAAAAAACTGGGGTTTCCGGTAATTGCTTTTATAAATCTTGAGCTGCGTCCCGATCAAAAGCCGGAATTTTACCCTTTTATCTGCTCGCACCCCAATGTGTTGGAATGCAGTTGTGTAACGGGGCATTTTGCCATGCACATAAAAGTTGCCTTTGATTCGACCGAAAATCTCGACACATTTATAGGCAATCTGCAAAAGTTCGGCAGTACCGAAACACAGATAGTCTTTTCGACCCCACAAGAGCCGCGCGGTGTTGATATAAACGCACTGAGCGGTGACACTAACTGATACAAAGCTTGGTTATAAAAAAGCTTATCGCGAAGCAGACCGGAAAAGTCAGCAACCAGGTGACCGCCATTGCCCCATAGGCGCGAAAATTTACCCTTCGGTTTGCAACGCCTACTCCAAGCACGGCGGTGGTCTTTGTGTGGGTAGTGCTTACCGGCATACCGAGCAAGGTACATACAAGCAATGAAACAAACGCGGCAACGTCACAGCAAAGCCCGCCGCATTCGTCGACAGTGGTAATACCACTGCCGACTTTTTTTATTATCCTCATTCCACCTACCGCCGTTCCCGCCGCCATAAGTGCGGCACAGTAAAGTATAGCCGGCAAGCGCGGCGGTCGGCTCTCGGGTGCCGCAAGCCCCAACCCCAGTATCAGTACTGCAGTAAACTTCTGTCCGTCCTGCGCGCCGTGTATAAAAGCGAGCAACGCGGCTGAAATTATCTCGCCCAGGCGTAAAAAGCGTCTTTTTTCGGCAAATCGCGTTTTACCTAACAGCCGTTTGCCGAGAAAACCGAGCGCAAACCCTGCGCCCGAGGTTATAAGCAATCCCGCTATAACCGATGCCCAAAAGCCAACGTCCATTCCCGCGCCGTTTCCCTGTGCCGCTGCCGAGCCTGCAAGTGCCGCCAGTAATGCGTGCCCCTCGCTTGTAGGTATTCCGAAAAACCATGCCGCAACGGCAAACACCACGATGGCTATCATTGCGGAGCACAGAGCCGTCAACCTGTTCTCCTCGCCCAGATTGACCGACTCACCGATGTTACGCGCCACCGAATCGTTTACCGCATACATAACAAGCAAGCCGAGAAGGTTGAATACTGCCGCCATATTTATTGCGCTGCGCGGCTTCATAGCCCCACTGCCGATACAGGTAGCAACCGCGTTAGGCGCATCGGTCCATCCGTTTACAAATATCACTGCCGATATAACAGCCGCCGTCAACAAAAAATGAGGCGCAAAAAAACCGGTCATCTCCCCACCCCCATCTGTTCAATATATGAAAGACGGAAGCCGGATAATGACCGGTTAGTTTATATTCTTAACGCCAGGGCGTTTTATCTATTCCGTTTGCCTCAATATACGCATCAAAGGTGATGTCGTCATATACATATGACTTTATTAGCTCAGATGCGAAATCAAGATTGTAATATACGCCGCCTGCAACACCGCCGTTACCGCCTATCAAACAGTTATCGTACGGTATGCGGGTACTGTTGAGCGTACCGCCCTTTATAACCGCATAAGCAAGCGATACTATCTCCTTCTCGTCAAGCGAGGTCTCAACATAGGGTATCATCGTTTTGATGAACTTTGGATATTCAAAAAGGCTCATTTCCTTTGCCTTTTGGAAAAGCTGATTAATAACGTGGCGCTGACGGGCTGTTCTGCCGTAGTCATCGCGCTCTCCAGCCGCAGTGGGCTGATAGCGTATTCTTGCCCAGCTGACTGCCTGTATTCCGTTAAGGGTCTGCAGTCCGGGATTCTTTACATATTCAGGCTCAATTCCGAGCATATTTGACTGTTCCAGTATTTGATAGTTAACTCCGTGCAGTGAGTCATTTATCTCTGCCTGCGTTACCTCCGCGTCTATTCCGCCGACAACATCAATAAGCTCTGCCATTCCTACAAAGTTTACCGTTGCGTAATCGGTTATATCCAACCCGAAGTTTTCGTTTAATGTGCGTATTGCAAGCTCCGCGCCGCCCTTGCTGTAGGCAGAGTTTATCTTGGCGGCCTTTCCGTCAACCATTACAACGCTGTCACGCATTACTGAAATAAGCTTTAACTGCTTGGTTTCCTTATTAACGCTGAGTATCATTATCGAATCGGAAAGACCCTTCATTGAAGCGGTATTTCTCGTATCGATTCCGAAAAGCGCAATATTTACAATGTGGTCTTCCGAATCCTCGCTGTTAACACCGAGTGCGCCAAGATCGACCTCGGTCTTGTTATAATCAAAATAATTCATAAGGAAAATCAATCCGCCGGTAGCGACCAGCATAATGCAGATAAATACCGACAGGATCGCTATTGCAATCCTCTTTCCGACAGAGGTTTTTTTCTTTTTCCTTTTAGCCTTTTTCACCTTTTTGGCACTGCTGTAAATATCGACCGACTCGGAACGTATCTCCTCGTGCTTTCCCATTTTACTCTTCCTTTTCAATAATCATTCTGTATATATCGCCTTTTTTCAGTCCGCTTATTGCGGCAGCCTCTTTTGCCGCCGCCGACGCGCTGCTGCCGCCCGAAACCAGCTGTATTGCAAGCTCTGCCGCCTGTTCGAGTGTGAATTTCTCAGCCTCTTGTTCTTTCTTTCCCTCAATTATAAGTACAAATTCGCCTCTCGGCGGGTTTTGCAAATAAAACTCTGCCGCCTCGCTAAGGCTTGTCCTGCGCACCTCTTCGTGGAGCTTTGTCAGCTCGCGACAAAGCGCTATCTGCCTGTCGCCGAACGCCGCAAGCATATCCTTGAGCGTTGCAGGAAGCTTGTGAGGCGCCTCGTAAAATATCATTGTCCTTGTTTCGTCCTTAAGCAAATCGAGATGTCTTTTTCTGCTTTGCTTGTTGACCGACAAAAAGCCCTCGAAGCAGAATCTGCCTGTGCTCAATCCGCAGACCGAAAGCGCAGTTATGACAGCGCTGGGTCCGGGAACCGACTCGACCTCAACACCGTTTTCTCGGCAGGCGCGGACAAGGTCCTCACCGGGGTCAGATATTGCAGGCATTCCTGCATCTGTTACAATAGCACAATTTTCTCCGTTTTGCAACCTATTAAGTAATTTTTCGGTCTTTTCCGCCTTGTTGTGTTCAAAATAGCTGACAAGGGGTTTACGTATATCAAAATGGTTGAGCAGTTTCATTGTAACCCTTGTATCCTCAGCGGCAATAAAATCGACACTACTGAGAGTTTCAATAGCGCGGGGGGACATATCGCCCAGATTACCTATAGGCGTTCCGACCACATAAAGCTTTCCGCTCATCCTCTGTTCTCCTTATAACTTCCGTAAATCTCCAGCATTTCTTTCGAAAAATTTTCGCCATCCTCAATATAAAGCGGCGGCATTATCCTTAAACCGCTGTTTCCGCACCGCCTGCCTTCAAGCAAGACCAGCCATGGCTCGGTGCCGAGACGCTGACACACAAGCCGCATACGCTTGGGCTCCAGCTTGTGTTTTCGCATAAGCGCCATCATATCGGCAAGCCGTTCAGGACGGTTGCACATACACAGCCTGCCCGAGGTCTGCAAAAGCTTTGCCGAAACAGCTATAATATCCTCCAACGTGCAGGCGGTCTCATGCCGCGCAATAAGGTCAGCCGAGCCGCGACTGGCGATCCCCGCGCCGGGAGCCTTATACGGCGGATTGCAGGTGACAAGCTGAAAACTGCCGAACTCTACCTTGCCTTTTAATTTTAGCAAGTCGCTGCAAATTACCGAAAATTTTTCGTTGAGTCTGTTTTCATCAATCGTTTTTTGTGCAAGCTCGCACGCCTCAGGCTGAATGTCCACCCCGACCGCTATCTTGGGCGCATCGGTACGGCACCACAACAGCGGTATTATGCCGCAGCCTGTGCCGAGATCGCACGCTTTATCGGTTTTACGGGGGGCGGCAAAGTTTGAAAGCAATATTGCATCGGTGCCAAAGCAATGATTATCCGATACATATATTTCTATGCCTTCGCCTATCGGCTCTTTTTTTATCATTTTCTGCTCCATTTTACACCCTGCGGTGTATCCTCGAGTATTATTCCCATATCCTTCAGTTGGTCGCGTATTGCGTCGGCGGCGGCAAAATCCTTTGCCTTGCGTGCCGCGGTGCGCTTTTCAATGAGCTCCTCGATCTCGGCGTCAAGTGAGTCTTCCTTTACATTGTAAACGAGACCCAAAACACCGCAAAGCTCATCATATGCGGCGAGCGCAGCCGAAAGTGTCTCCTTTTCGGCTCCCGACGCTATAAGCAGATTTATATCCTTTATGAGGCTAAATACCGTTCCGAGCGCATCGGCGGTGTTGAGGTCATCATCCATTGCGGCGATAAACTCCTCGCGACGGGTCTTTATAAACTCGGGCGCGGTGCCGCCGTCATTAGCTTTTTCAATGGCAAAGGTGAGCGCTTCGCGGCAGGTATACATACGTTCGAGCGCGTTTTTGCTCTGTTCAATTATTTCTGCAGAGTAGTTTATAGGACTGCGGTAGTGAGATGAGATCATAATAAATCTGATCGGCTCGTAGCCGTAGACCTGCGCCACCTCACGGACAGTAAAGAAGTTGTTCAGCGACTTGGACATCTTGCGGTTGTCAACGTTGATATATCCGTTATGCATCCAATAGTGAGCAAAATCACAGCCGTTGGCGCACTCGCTCTGTGCAATTTCATTTTCGTGGTGGGGGAAGATAAGATCCTGTCCGCCGCAGTGAATATCTATCGTGTTGCCGAGATATTTGCCTGCCATTGCCGAACACTCAATATGCCAGCCGGGTCTTCCGTCGCCCCACGGTGAGGGCCAAAACGGCTCACCGGGTTTGGCAGATTTCCACAAGCAGAAGTCCATCGGGTCTTCCTTTATATCTGTAACATCGATTCTCGCTCCCGCCTCCAGTTCATCGAGCGGCTGATGCGAAAGCTTTCCGTACTCGTCAAATTTGCGGGCGCGGAAATATACGTCACCCTGCGATTCGTAGGCATATCCCTTTTCTATGAGTGAGGCTATTATGCCTTGAATAGCATCTATGTTTTCTGTTGCCTTGGGGTGCACCGTAGCGCGGCGGATATTCAGTCCGTCGGCGTCGGTCCAATATTCTTTTATAAATTGCTCGGCAACCTGCGGCACGGTTATGCCGTTTTCGTTTGCCTTGCGGATAAGCTTGTCGTCAATATCGGTAAAATTCTGAACAAAGCTGACCTTGTTGCCGCGCCATTCAAGATATCGGCGAAGCACGTCAAACACGCACAGCGGTCTTGCGTTTCCTATATGGATAAAGTTGTATACCGTAGGTCCGCAGGCGTATATCTTATATTCGCCCTCGGTTATTGGGATGAGTTCTTCCTTTTGTCGGGTCAGAGTATTAAAGATCTTCATATTCAGCAAGTCTTCCTTCCAGTTCCTTTATTTTCATATCCAGTCTGCATATCTCCTGTGCAACGGGGTCGGGTATGTGCACCTGATCCATCGGGGTAACGCGTATACCGCTTCGTTTAACAACACGCGCCGGCACGCCGACCGCCGTGCTGTCGGGCGGTACTTCTTCAAGCACCACGGCACCCGCCGCTATTCGCGCATTATCGCCTACCTTGAAGGAGCCGAGCACCTTTGCGCCGCTACTTATCATAACGCCGTTTCCGATAGTGGGATGGCGTTTGCCTTTTTGTTTTCCCGTGCCCCCAAGGGTCACGCCCTGATATATCAAAACGTCATCGCCTATTTCTGCAGTCTCACCTATAACGACACCCGTTCCGTGGTCGATGACCAGACGGCGGCCTATCGTTGCCGCAGGGTGTATTTCTATTCCGGTTTTTCTGACTGCGCGCTGTGAAATAAAGCGAGCGATAAACTTCATATTATGACGGTAAAACCAGTTCGCCTTGCGATACATTCTAACCGCCCTAAAGCCCGGATAGAGAAAGAATATCTCCAGCCCGCTTCGTGCCGCAGGATCGCGCTCACGAAAGGCGGCTATATCCTCGCGTAATCTGTCAAACATACTATCACTCCTATAAAAAAAGCCTCCGCTGCTTACGCAACGGAGGCGGTTTTATCCACGGTTCCACTCCTGTTTATAACTTAAAAGCATATAACGGTGCCAACCGCGCCGTCATTTCCTACGGCGTGCTGTCGGGATGCAATTTTCACTGCAACCCCTCCTGATCCTTTCACCTACCGGATCCTCTCTTAGCTCGGTTTCGCAGTTACTTTTCCCGATAAACGCATTTAGAATATACTACATTATATTACAGTTTTTCTGTTTTGTCTACTTTTATTTAGATGAAACAATGCAATCCTTATTGTCGATAATATAGATAACGCCCGAAATCACAGTCAAAATCGCACTTGCCCAAAGCATAAGCGTTATTATAAGGCTTGCGATCCATGCCGCCGTATCCGACAAGGAAACAAACGAAAGTATACTTGCAATAAAGAGCGTTACGATAATTGCCGCCATCTGGCTGACGGTCTTAGCCTTGCCCCACATATTGGCGGCGATAACTCTGCCGCTTTGTACTGCAACCAACCGCAGCGAGGTTATCATAAACTCGCGGAAGAGAACGATAAACACTATCCAAGTGATGCCTCTGCAGGCGTTTGCCGCAAGCAGTCCGAGGTATGCAGCTGTTGTCAGCATTTTATCGGCAAGAGGGTCTAAAAACTTACCGAAATCGGTAACAAGTCCGCGTTTACGGGCGATATTTCCGTCAAGCATATCTGTAAGCGAAGCAAGTATAAAGATTATCAGTGCAACAAGGTAATGACCCTTGAAGTTACAGATCATCGTAAACATAAATATAGGTGTTGCTATTATTCGTGCAACGGTCAGCTTATTCGGCAGATTCATTTATCATCTCTCCTAACAAATCGTATTCAATGCTGTCATTTATATGTACTTTAACGTAATCGCCGATAACCAGCGGTCGGTCGGCTATAAAGAATATCTTTCCGTCAACTTCGGGTGCCTCGGCAGGACTGCGTCCGTAATAACAGCGGATATAGCTGTCATACCCCTCGATAAGCACCTCGGTATCGGTGCCGATGCGCTCGGCGTTTTTCTCGCCTGCTATGGTAAGCTGATCGGTCATAATATGCTCAGCTCGGTCAAGCTTTACCTGTTCGTCTATCTGGTCAGGGAACAGTGCCGCCGGAGTATCCTCCTCGGCAGAATAGGCAAAGCAACCCAGTCGGTCAAACCGTTGCTCCTTTACAAACTCACAAAGCTCCTCGTATTGCGCTTCGCTCTCACCGGGGAAGCCGGTTATAAGTGTGGTGCGCAGTGTAATTTCGGGAACCTCTTTTCGTATGTGAGAAAGCGTTTTTTCTATATCCGATTTTGTTCCCTTACGGTTCATACGTTTTAATATTTCATCATTGCAATGCTGTAACGGTATGTCGAGATATTTACAAAGCTTCGGCTCTTCGCGAAGTGCGCACAGCAACTCATCGGTTATCTTATCAGGATAGGTATAAAGGGTTCGTATCCATCTGATTCCGTCTATTTTGCAAAGCTCTCTGAGAAGCTTTGCAAGCGCATACTCACCGTAAATATCAATGCCGTATGCGGTGGTATCCTGTGCAACAACTATTATCTCACTTACTCCGTTTTCTGCCAGCTCTCTTACCTCGGATATGATGCTTTCCTGCGTGCGGGAACGAAAGCGTCCGCGTATGGAAGGAATCGCACAGTAGGTACAACAGTTATCGCATCCGTCAGCAATTTTTACATACGCTGTGTATGGAGCTCCGCCCAGAATACGTTTGCCGTCAAGGTCTAACGAAAATTTTTCGCCATATGAATTTTCAGCTCCGCTTTCCAGTGCGGTTCTTATAAGCTCGGCGATTTTGCCGTTGCTTCCTATGCCGACCACCATATCTACCTCGGGTATTTCCTCGGTTATGTCGTCACGGTAGCGTTCGGCAAGGCAACCCGTCACCACGAGCAGTTTCAGTGCGCCTTCTTTTTTATACTGCGCCGCCTCGATTATATTTTCAATAGCCTCACGCTTTGCATCCTCTATAAAACCGCAGGTGTTTATAATTATAACATCCGCCTGTGCCTCCTCTGACACAAGCTCGTATCCGGCGGTCTTCAGCGTATAGAGCATCTGCTCGGCATCAACCTGATTTTTAGGGCATCCGAGCGATACCATTGCAACCTTATATGCCATTAATTATTCCTCGCAATTATCTAATTTTTCCGAATATTCGCGCAACGCGCTCTTAACATCCGAATATGAAAAGCCTTTTCTCAACAGCGCAGCGTAGACCTTTTGCACACCGTCCTCGCTTTCAAGCCGGCGAAAGTATTTGTGCTGTAAAAGTGCCGCTATCTGCGATGCCGCATCGGGGGAAAGCTCCTCTACCGCCTGCTTCGCAATTTCGTTCGGAACACCCTTTGCGAAAAGTTTTCGTAAAATCTCTCGCCCGGATATGTTGGCAGCCGCAAGCGTCTCGGCCGCATTGCGCGCATAGCGAAGATCGTCTAAGAGTCCCAGCTCACACATGCGGTCAACTGCCGATTGTGCCGCCTGCGGCGGAAAGGCGCGGCAAAGCTTTGTATACAGCGCGTGGCAGGTGTGATCTCCGCGGGAGAGATACCATAGCGCTCGCGATTTTGCGCGCTGATAATCCGACTCCCTCAACAGTTGTTCCATTTGCTCACCGCTGATCTCATCGCCCTCTTTAAGTGCCGCTTTCGCGACGGTGTCGCTGTTTATCAAAAACTCCTCGCCGTCAGCCTTCACACAGCAAAGCCCTTTACGGCGTTGCTCTATTCCGGTTATCTTCATTATTCGTCAACCGCTACGTCGATGTTGATCTTTCGCTTCTTGGGAGCCTCATCTGCGGGCGTGGGAGGCGTAACAGTCGATACGATCGCGTCATCTTCTCCGCCGTTTATCTTAGCGGCGGCAAATATTTTCTGTTCGATCTCGGTTGCAAGCTCGGGGTTGTCGGCAAGCAGTATTTTTACGTTGTCGCGGCCCTGTCCTAAGCGGGTCTCTCCGTAATAGAACCACGCGCCCGAACGCTTAATGACCTCATATTCAACGCCGAGATCAACTATCTCGCCTTCACGGGAAATTCCTGTTCCGTACATAATATCAAACATAGCCTCACGGAATGGGGGAGCAACCTTATTTTTAACTATCTTCGCCTTGGTGCGTGAGCCAATCATCTCGCCGTTTACCTTTATTGTTTCGGTCCTGCGAACATCTATACGCACAGAGGCGTAAAACTTAAGCGCACGTCCGCCCGTTGTCGTTTCGGTCGGTCCGTAGATAACGCCGACCTTTTCGCGCAGCTGGTTTATAAATATCGCAATACAGTTAGATTTTGAAATCGCGCCCGCCAGCTTTCTGAGTGCCTGTGACATAAGCCTTGCATGCAGACCTACGTGCGAATCACCCATTTCGCCCTCTATCTCAGCGCGCGGAACAAGTGCGGCAACCGAGTCGATTACTACTATATCGATAGCTCCCGAACGCACAAGCGCCTCGGTAATTTCGAGCGCCTGCTCACCGGTATCGGGCTGAGATACCAACAGCGAATCAATATCTACTCCGAGATTTTTGGAATATACAGGGTCGAGCGCGTGCTCTACGTCGATAAACGCGGCTGTTCCGCCCTTTTTCTGTGTTTCGGCTATTGCGTGGAGCGCAAGCGTGGTCTTACCGGAAGATTCCGGTCCGTAGATCTCGACTATTCTGCCGCGCGGCAGTCCGCCGATTCCCAGCGCCATATCCAGCGAAACCGAACCCGTCGGTATGTGCTCTACCTCCATTCCGACATTCTCGCCCAGACGCATTATCGCACCCTTACCGAACTGCTTTTCGATCTGTCCGAGGGCTGTTTGCAACGCCTTGTTCTTATCATCTGCCATAATAATTCTCCTTTATATTTATTACGGTTATACTATACCATTTACAAAGTCCCGAAAACCACCCTCACGACCCCGCAAAGGTCTTTTCGCTCGCCTATATTTTTTAATCCCGACTCGCGAAACAGTTTTTTTACATCGTCCTGCTGACCGATTCCTATCTCTACCGCAAGCATACCGCCCGCCTTCAAACGGGGTATCCATTTGTCTGCAATTTCTCTGTAAAATAAAAGTCCGTCCTCGCCGCCGTCAAGCGCGGCTTTCGGTTCGTGATGCACCTCACGCTGAAGCGTTTCGAGGTCTTCGGTTTTTATGTACGGCGGGTTGCTTATTATAAGATCATACCTACCGAAAATATCCTTTGTGATATCTCCTTTTACCGCTTTAACACGGCTTTTATTTAGCGCTATGTTTTTTATAAGAAAATCATACGCCTCGTCCGACTTTTCTATCGCCGTAACGTCCGTGTTTTTGCAGTTTTTTTCTACACTTACTGCTAAGCATCCGCTGCCTGAGCACAGGTCGATGCAGTCTGCCTTTCTGTCCTGTAAAAACTCTATCGCCAGGTCGGCAAGTGTTTCGGTATCGGGGCGTGGAATAAGCACGCCGCTGCCGACATAAAAGGGGAGTCCGTAAAATTCCCACTCGCCTAGCAAATACTGCAACGGCTCGCCGTCTGCACGTCGATGAATAAGTTCAAGCAGTTTTTTATCGTCGCCTTTTGCAAACGCGAAAAGCTGACGCGCCTCAAAAGCCGCAGACTCAACACCTGCATCGCAAAGCATATCCCTTGCTTGCTTTTCGGTCATATTACCACCTGTCCTCATCGGGGTCCTCGGGCAACACGGCCTTCACCGCCTCGGCGGCAATTTCCATCATACCCTCGTCAGGCTCTTTAGTTGTTATTCTTTGCAGCCAAAGTCCCGGCGCCGATATTATTCTTGTTAATATGTTATCGTGTCTGCCGCAAATCTTGAGCACCTCATAGCCTGCACCGCAAACCAGCGGAACCATAAGGATCTTAACAATTACCCAAAGCCATGCGATGTTATATACCTGCGGAAATATCATCTGTGCTATTGTGGAAAACAGCAGACTTACTATTATCATAAGTATCATAAACGAGGTTCCGCAACGCGGATGGAAACGACTTTGCTTTTTTATGTTCTCAATAGTCAGAGGAAGTCCGCTTTCATAGCAGAAAATGGTCTTATGCTCAGCGCCGTGGTACATAAACACCCGTCTTATATCCTGCATAAAAGACACAAGCCATACATATAAAACGAAAACCTCCAGCTTTATAAGCTGTTCGATTGAGGAACGCACAACCGGTGTAAACTCTGTATCAAAAAGCACACGCAAGCCGCCTACGGCAAGGCGCGGCAACAACATAAACAGTACTACTGCCAATCCGACTCCCAGCACCATTCCGACCACCATTACCGCTGCCATAAGCTTGTCTGACAGCTTTGTGGTCTTCTTTTCTCCGTCCGGCTGTTCCTCTTCTATCGAGGTGTAACCCGATTTATCTGCCGAAAGCATAAGTGCCTTGTAGCCTGTGAGCATTGATTCGACAAAATTAACGACTCCGCGTATTATCGGCCAACCGAAAACGGGGAAGCGGTCTTTTAATTTCTTTTCCTCTAAATAGCTTATATCTATTCCGCCGTCGGGCAGACGGACAGCCATAGCTGTCTTTCGCGGGCCCTTCATCATAATGCCCTCAATGAGCGCCTGTCCGCCGATAGATGTTTTTTTACTCATCGGATAAAGTCTCCTTGTTTTCTGTTTCGGTAGCGATTGTGTCCTGCTCGCTTGCAGGGGGAATTATCTCCTCGGTTATCTCGGGTTGCTGTTCGCATATCGGCAGGGCAATGGTTACCGTAGTACCGACGCCCTCCTTACTTTCGATAAAGAGCAGTCCGTTATGCTGTTTTACTATTTCGTCAGCAACTGCAAGTCCTATGCCCGAGCCTCGAACCTTTTTATTGGATTTGAAGAATTTTTCCTTAACGCGGTCGACATCCTGCGCCGGAATGCCCACACCGGTATCATTGACCTTGGTGAGCACGACGCCCTCTTCCTCGTACTGTGAAACTATTACGTGACCGCCCTTTTCGGTATATTTTATAGCGTTATCAACGATATTTATATATACCTGCTTAAGTCTGTCGCGGTCGCCCTCAACAAAGAGATCGCGCGGTGCGGGCAGGAAGGTAAGCTCTATTTCCTGCTGCTTTGCAAGCTCGATATACATATCCACCGCGTCACACAGAATATCTTTTACGTTTATAATTCCGATATCAAGCGATAGTCTGCCCGACTGCATACGCGAGAAATCCAGTAGTTCCTCCACAAGACCGGAAAGGCGCTCCGCCTCTCCGAGCACTACGTCCAATCCCTTTTTTACTATCTCATCATCCGTGCCGACCGACATTTTTGCCGTTTCGCCCCAGCCGCGAATCGCGGTCAGGGGGGTTCGGAGCTCGTGCGACACAGAGGATATAAAATCATTTTTAAGCTGTTCTGCCGATTTAAGCTCGCTCGCCATATAGTTTATTGAATCGCAAAGCTCGCCTATCTCGCTTTCGTTCTTTGTTTCTATGCGCGAATCAAAGTCTCCCATTGCGATCTTACGTGCCATTTTGCTGAGTTCTTGCACAGGACGTACGATAGAACGGATAAAATAACCGCCCGAAAGCCAGAAAAGCGCCAAAACTCCAATGCCTGCCAGTATGCAGATAATATTGGTTATCATTATTCGGCGATTAACGGGAGCGAGTGACACTACCCATCTGACCGCTCCGTTTGAGCCGTTGCCGAAATCGGTCAAAATCGTGGTCTCGGCCATTATAGACTCACCGTTTGCGTTCTTTCCGGACCATCTGGTTGGGTCGCCGTTCTGCACCGCCAGCTTATAGTCAGGCATTTCCTCTGCCGTAGGCGCAAAACCGTTTGAGGTTATAAACACCCTGCCGCGGCTGTCGATTATCTGGATCTCGATCTTTTCCTTGTGTTCAAACTGCTCAACATATTCCTTTGCCACATCGGGAAAATCTGCTGCATCACAGGTAGCAAGCAAAGAAAGCCCCTTACTGTATCCGGCCGCCGTTTCATATACCGAGTTATAATATCGGCTCTGTATAATAATACACACAAGTATCTCAAGAACGGCAACAATAGCCGCCATTACAAGAAAGACATTAAAGAACCAGCGGGACGAAATACTTTTTTTAGCAGACCTGATCTCAAGTTGCATCTTTTTCCTCCGCTTTTTTATTCAACAGTGTTCCACTTGTATCCAAGACCCCAGACCGTTACAAGATGCTTGGGCGACGAGGGATCCTCTTCTATCTTCATACGCAGTCTGCGGATATTTACGTCAACGATCTTTTCCTCTCCGTAATAAGCCTCGCCCCAGACCTTAACAAGGATATCGCTGCGGGAAAGCGCTGTATCGGGATTAAGGAAGAAATATTCTATTATTTGGAACTCTACCTGCGTGAGTTCGATGTTTTTGTCATTTTTACTTAAAGTCCTGCGACGAATGTTAAGGGTAAACTCGCCAAGCTGAACCTCATCGGTGTTCTGCACCTTTGCTCCGCCTGAATGCAACTCGACTCGGCGGTAAAGTGAGTCCACACGGGCGAGCAATTCGCTCGGGCTGAACGGCTTTGTAATATAATCGTCTGCACCGAGCATTAGTCCGTTGACCTTGTCCATCTCCTGTGTGCGGGCAGTAAGCATTATTATTCCGAGAGAATTGGACCGACCGCGCAGATGTCTGCACAGGTCGAACCCGTCCATTCCCGGCAGGGAGATATCGAGCAGGGCAATATCAAAAGAATCATCACTTTCAAATATCTCTATAGCCTCTTCTGCAGATCCGGCCTCTACCGTGATATATCCCGCACGGTTAAGGTTGATCGCTTCAAATCCGCGTATAGCCGCTTCATCTTCTACTATAAGTATTTTTTTCATTTACTGTTATACTCCTTATCCGATAAGCTTAAATTCTGCTTTGATCTGGTCGAGTGTGAGAGCGCTCTCTCCTGTATAGTCGCCCAACCTGACCGCGTAAACCACCGATTCGTTGCTGGCGATCTCCTGCCAGTCGGCATAGTCGGCAGGGGAGGATTCCCAGTTGTTTATATTAACCGTGCGTATCCTGAACAGCTCGCCCACCCGTGCGGCTGTAACACTGTCGTACAAATATATTGTACGCGTACGCGATTCTACGTTTTTATCAACCGTTATTCTTCCGTCAAGTGCTTTCGGCACGGTGAAGTAATACCCGTCCGTATAGTTCATGACCGCCGTCATGGTAACTACAAGCTTTGCACCGTCGTAGGCACACCACTTTGTAACGTAAAGTTTGTCTTTTTCAGCAGCCTGTTCATACCCCGGCAGAAGCTGTATCATAGGTATGTCGAGAGAGCCGTCGCCGTTTATGTCCTGTGCTAAAACGCCCGATGCTCGCTCAGTGACCGTAGTCACAAAGGTCTGAATATCGCAAAACGGATTTACAAGACTTCCGTTTTCGAGATACATTATCTCGGTCAATGTAGAACCGCCTTTTTGTCCGTCAACGAATATTGCCGGCTTTCCGTTAAGCAATTTTGATTCAACCACCGACGAATATCCCGAAACGTTTCCGTCCGATCGGCAGGATGACAGTTCGGTCGCACCGGTGCCTTCATTAAGCTCTAACAACTTTGCGGTTGCTTTTTTGTCGGTCGAGTTGAGGTGGAGCACAAACAGCTCCTTCTTTTGGTTTGTGTCAAGGTCGCAACACAAAAACTCGCTGTATTTTTCGTTTATTCGCTGGGTAAGCAGTTCACCGTCAAAGCTGTATACCGCAACCTCTTTGTCAACCTTGCCGTATATGTTCCATCCTACGATTATCTCGCTTACTCCGTCGCCGTCCAGATCGTCAAACCGCACTCGCTCGACCCCGCTTGCCAAAACCGCTATGTCTTTTGAGGCTTCCCATTCTCCGTCGCGCTTTGTCACCACAGAAATGTGCATTGCCGAAATGTTATCGCTTTCGGTGCTGTAAAAGGCTATTGCATCATTAACTCCGTTACCGGTCAGATCGTAACTGATTATTGCTGAACGGTAATCACCGTCGGTCGGATATTTAAGCTTGATAGAACTGCCAAATGATTCGCGCAGTCTTTCCTGTATTTCCGAAAGTTCTCCTTGAGGTCGCGGGGGGATAAGCAGGTCTTCACTTGCGGAAAAAAGGCGGCATCCGGAAAGTATTCCCGAAAGCGCGAAGATAAGCACCGCACACAGCAGAATTTTCAGTTTTTTCAAGACAGCACCTCCCGACCTAGATATGTATTATATAAAATTATATAACTATACAGATAGATTATAGCATATAGACTTTTAAATTTAAACACTTTTTTGTTAACACAAAAAATTTTTTGCACATATAAAAAACAGAGTTGCAAAACAACTCTGTTTTTTCTCCAATAAACTCAGCGATACTCACTGTCTGTTCTCTTTTTAAAATACTCCGGTTATAAAAATTTCTATTCCTATAAAAATGAGTATCAAACCGCCGAATATCTGCGCCTTGTTAGAAAGTGCGGTGCCGAAGCGCCTGCCTATAAGCAGACCCAGCATACATATCATAAAAGTAACGACGGCAATAATTACTGCACAGCAAAGCGCCATAAACAGGTCATATTCAGCAATGGTAAATCCGACCGAAAGCGCATCTATAGAGGTGGCAACACCCTGCAACAGCAACGCCGTTGCTCCAAGTTTTGTTTTCTCCCCGCTTTCCTCTTTTTTCTTGATTCCGTCCAACAGCATTTTGCCTCCGATAAACAAAAGCAGTATAAGTGCTATCCAAGGTATAAAGGCTTCAAATGCCTTAAAGCACTGAACTATCGTATGTATACATATCCAGCCGAGAAGCGGCATAAGTGCCTGAAACACGCCGAATGTCCCCGCCACGATATACATTTTTCTTCGGCTCATAGTAGGCTCGCTCAATCCGTTTGCCATTGACACCGAAAAGGCATCCATTGCCAGCCCCGCTCCGAGCATTATGCTGTTGAAAAAGAAAACAAAGCTCCATTGCATCCTTTTTTTCCCTCCAAATATATACCCGGATACAATATTTCGTATCCGGGTCGTTTCGACCTGCAATATAATTATATGTTACAGGTCGATTAATAATATTATTGTTCTGACGATGTTGTAGCGGTAGTTGCCGCAGGAGTAAGAGTAAGCGATGAGCGCATATCGTTTCTGACTATACAAATATAACTGTTACCTGCGTTTGCGGTAAATTCACTTCCGTCCGCCTTAAGGAAGGTAAGCGGCTCGTGCGCGTCGCCCTTTTGCCACTTGATCTCCTCATAGCTGCCGTTGGAGATATAGTATCCCGTGCCGCCGTTGAGCGAGACCTTCATATGATATCCGTCAGGATAGTGGTTCATCGGGGTGTAGAGAACGAATATATTGGTAACGGCAAGCTTTTCGCCGGTCAGATAATCAGTGCGCTCGGTTCCGTTGCAGTTCTTTATGTATTTGCCCGATTCCTCATCAAAAATAAAACCGGTGGTATAACTGTTAGAGAACGGTATGGTAGCTTTAACACAGGAAGAGGTGAGGGTTGCAGGTTTGTCCTCTTCGTTAAACTTTATCCACTCGTTCTTTGTAGTCGTACGGCTGTATCCAAGCTTGTCAAGACCCTCGTCGATCTTCTGGCCGGTGGTATACATCGTATGTTCACTTGCAAGACCGTTCTTAACTCTGAATCCGTAGGCAGAGGTTGCGCCGGTATTGATATCAAAAGACTTAAAGCCGAGACTTTCTCTATAAGGAGCAAAATATACAACATCAAGTCCTGCATGGACATACTGCGCGTCATGTCCGAGTGCGAGATCAAGATAAACATATCTTGCCGAGCGAACGGTTCCGATCTGCGGCATATTTGCAATATCCTTTGTTACACCCATCATTCGGGTAATACCGCCCTCAACTTCGGTCTCATATATGATATCAAAGCTGTTAAGACCGGTTTGAACCGGCTGTGCAGTTCTTATATTATTTATCATTACAGCAACAGGCTTGTTGTTTTCAAGCTCAGGCTCCATCTTAAGTCCGGTAAGAGGATTTGGAATAGAATCATCCTTCTCTACAACTGCGGGAAGTGAATCGGAACTGCTGTTATCTGTCGTATTTTTTTCGCAGCCGCCCAGCGCCAAAACCAGCACAAGGCAACAAATTATTGCCAAATTTCTTTTAAACATCGTTTTTTCCTCCAAAAAATAAAAATGCGACAGATTTGGGACACATTTTAAGCGAAACTTCCCTATAAAGTGTGTCCCTTCGCCCGCGTTTTTATAATTATAGTATATTAGCTTTAATAATTCAAGGCAAACCTATCATTTTTATAATATAATTTTTTCCTTTTTTATAACTTTTGTGTTATAATATATATTGTAGTAAAAATAAGAGAGGATAAAAATATGAAGGTTACCCTTAACCCCGATAAAGAGATCGTAAAGGTTATAAAAGAGGGGCTTAAAAAATCCGGCGGATACTGCCCCTGCAGGCGCGAAAAAACCGAAGATAACAAATGTATGTGCAAAGAATTTCGCGAACAAATAAAGGATGCAGATTTTGAAGGCTTTTGCCACTGCTTACTATACTATAAATCAAAATAAAGGAGAATTATTATGGCTGAGATCACCGTAACACAGGCAAATTTTGAAAATGAAGTTATCAATTCCCAAACACCCGTTTTGCTCGATTTTTGGGCTGATTGGTGCGGCCCCTGCCGTATGCTCGCCCCGACACTTGCAGAAATTTCTTCCGAAAACGAGGGTAAAATAAAGGTAGGCAAGGTAAATGTCGACGATGAGCCGCAGCTCGCTAACGCCTTCGGCATAGAAAGTATTCCTACCGTTTTAGCTTTTAAAAACGGAAAGATAGTCGGAACTTCTATCGGCTTTAAGCCTAAGAATGCACTTTTAGATCTTCTTAAAAACTAAGACCGGAGAAAATTATGAAAATTGCTTTTTTTGATACCAAACCTTATGATATCCCTTCTTTTGAAAAATTAAGCAAGGAAAAGGGAATTACTTTCAAGTTTTACGAGACCAAACTGAATGAAGACACAGTAGGTCTGGCAGCAGGCTGTGACGGGGTCTGCGTTTTTGTAAACGATACCGTAAATGCCAACGTTATAGACAAGCTTTATGAAATGGGAATAGGTGTTATTGCACTTCGCTGTGCAGGATATAATAATGTAGATATTAAGCACTGCTTCAAAAAGGTGCACGTTGTTCATGTTCCTGCATATTCTCCCTACGCCGTTGCAGAGCATGCAATGGCAATGCTGCTGACCTCCATACGCCGTATACACAAGGCATATATCCGCACAAGAGACTTTAATTTCAGTCTTAACGGAATGACCGGCTTTGACCTGCACGGCAAGACTGTAGGTGTTATCGGTACCGGAAAAATAGGCAGGGTGTTTATTGATATCTGCCGCGGTTTCGGAATTAACGTTATTGCATATGACAAATATCCTGTGACGGACAGCGACATTAATTATGTTTCGCTCGAGCAGCTGCTTAAAGAAAGTGATATAATTTCTCTTCACTGCCCGCTGACCAAGGAAACTCGGCATATGATAAATACCGAAACTATAAAAACTCTAAAAAAAGGTGTGGTAATAATAAACACCTCGCGCGGTGCGCTGATCGATGCCGAGGCTCTGCTTGAAGGTATAAAGCAACGCCGGATAGGTGCCGCCTGCCTTGATGTTTACGAAGAAGAATCAGATGTCTTTTTTGAAGATTTTTCGGGTCATATAATAAATGATGATATTCTTGCCCGTCTTATCTCAATGCCCAATGTTATAGTAACTTCTCACCAAGCCTTTTTGACCGAAGAAGCGCTTGAAAACATTGCAGAAACCACAATAGAAAATCTATGTGAAATAGAATCTTCAGGCACCGCAAAAAATGAGCTTTGTTACCATTGCGGAAAGATAGACCACTGTAAAAAACAAAGATTGGAAAGATGCTTTTAAAAAACCGCCGAAAGGCGGTTTTTTTATTTTATTGTGTAACGAATACTACCGGCAATGCCGGTAGTTCCAAAAAGCTTTAGCTATGAGTAGCAAAAGAATCCTCCTTCGTCTAAAATAGAAGAGGGTTTGCCAACCACAACAAAAAGACGAAGGAGGAATCAAGTATGAAACTTGACACAGATAGTTTAGCACACACAAAATGGAATTGCAAATATCACATAGTTTTTGCACCAAAATACCGCCGCCAAGTAATCTATGGAAAGATAAAGGCAGATATAGGAATAATGCTTAGGAAATTATGTGAGTATAAGCAGGTAGAAATAATAGAAGCAGAAGCCTGCAAAGACCACATACATATGCTGGTATCCATACCGCCTAAGTATAGTGTATCACAAATAATGGGATATCTCAAAGGAAAAAGCAGTTTAATGATTTTTGAGAAATATGCCAACATGAAATATAAATACGGAAACCGGCATTTTTGGTGTAGAGGATATTATGTAGATACAGTAGGAAGAAATAAAAAAGCAATTGCAGAATACATACGAAATCAATTACAGGAAGATATATCTTACGATCAAATGTCATTGGTAGAGTATATAGACCCGTTCACGGGTAAGCAGGTAAAAGAAGGCAAATAAAAAGCCCCTTTAGGGGCGGCCGGTGAAAGAGTTGCGGTTGGCAAACCTTTCGACGAGCCTATAGGCTCAGCCGGTCTTGTGCCCTAAGGGGGCAGTGCATACTACCGGCACGGCCGGTAGTCATGATTGTATCAAGAAAACCACGTGAAAAGGTGCGCGTAAAAAAGGCTCCCTCCGGGAGGGAGCTGGATTTTTGCGAAGCAAAAAGACTGAGGGAGAAAGGAAAAACAGAAAATTTATATTAGAAGCGCTTTCTCCTTCCGTCAAAACCTGCGGTTTTGCCACCTTCCTCCCGGAGGAAGGCTTTCTATAGAAAACCGTTTACGTGTAGACGGTATCGTTTAGGCTGTGCCCGAAAATGAAATCCCCCCTCATACGTGGATATTTTTTAAAACGGCATAATGCCTTGATATTTCAGCGGCAGGTCGGCGTGGAAAAGATGTGATGTGTCCGAGAGACAGAGACACAGCGGCAGAGTTATTCCGTTTTTGTAGTTTTTAAACTCTAAAACCGATATACCGCTGTGGGTAATGTCAAAGCTGCCCCAAATTATGTGCGGAGGCAGGTGAAGCATATGGGATATCCAGGTAAGTCCCACACCCTGATGGCAGAATACCGCTACGCGTTCGTATTTTGGATTCGTTATACGGTAGTGGTCGCCCTCGTTAACATAGCCGAGCTCGCTCAAAAGTGCGTCCGAGCCCTTTATAAATTCATCATATGCCGGCTTTAAGGTCTTGCACTCACTAAAGGCGGGCAGGGTATGCCAGTTGTCGGTCATATGGTAGCTCTCGGCTGTTCGGAAATTGGTTATCTGTTGGTGAAAGCACCAACGAAGACGCTCGACAGGTTTCCCTTCAAAATTAGGGGTGTCGGGTGGCAGCATCATAGACATTTTTGAAAAAAGGTCGTTTTCCGAAAGAAAATCTTTTACCTCAGGCTCTATTCCCAGTGCTTTACAGGTGGGCTCGGCGGTTTGTTTTGCGCGTATCATGGGCGAAACATATATTTTGTCAAAGCCGAGCGGTGCCAGTCTCGGCGCGAGCGCCCGGGCTTGCTTGTGACCAAGCTCGGTAAGACTGTCGGGATCGTATATCGGATCGCCGTGGCGGATTATATATAAAAGCATTAAAATTCTCCTTTATCTACAAGCAACTTTAGCTTTAACAGAGCGGTTTGTGTTTTTGCGTCTGTTATCTCACCGCTAAGCACCATGTCTGTCAGGGTGTCGAGCGGTATTTTTTCTACGGTCAAAAATTCATCCTCGTCGGTCTGTTGCTGTCCGTAGTGCAGACCCTTGGCAGCATACATCCAGATTATTTCTCCGCAGTATCCGGGGGAGGGGTAAAGCTTGCCTAAAAACTTAAATTCGTCGGCGCTGGCGCCGGTTTCCTCTTTTAATTCGCGCCGTCCGCATTCGAGTGGATCCTCGTCGGCGCTGTCGCGTTTTCCGGCAGGTATTTCGGGGATTATCTCACCGTAGGGATAGCGGAACTGCCTCACCATCAGCACTTCACCCTCGCCGGTCAGGGCGGCAACGCAAACGCCGCCGTTATGTTCGACTATCTCACGGCTGGCGGTGCTTCCGTCAGGGAGCAGAGCCTTATCTACCCTCAGTTTGATTATCCTGCCCTCGTATTTATATTCACCCGACAGGGTCTTTTCGGTCATATCCATAATATTTCCTCCCGTTTTTTAATATATATAATTTAGATAAAGGGGCGAAGTGTATGAGAAGTATAATATCTGCAGTTGACTATGAGTATTTAGAGGTTAAAAGACTTATAGACAGGCTGCTTGAAAGATACAGTTTTTTAAAATGCAAATCGGTAGGCAGAAGTTGTGCCGGCAGGGATATATATTGCCTGACGGTCGGCGAGGCCGATGAATACGTACTGTATGCCGCGGCGTTTCACGGTAGTGAGCACATAACCTGTAATATTGCGTTGCGCTTTGTGGAAGAGCTTTGCGATGCGCTGAGCAGGGGAGATGAAATAGCGGGTCTTGACGCACGCCGGGCCTTTTACGGCAGAGGTGTTATGGTAGTGCCGCTCGTTAATCCCGACGGATGCGAGATATCCATAAAAGGGGAGCTCGGCGCGGGATATATGGCGGGTAAGATAAGAAGACTCTGCAACGGAGATTTTACTCATTGGAATGCAAATTTGCGCGGTGTGGATATTAATCATAATTTCGATGCCGGTTGGGATGAACTCAGGAAGCTGGAAAAAGAGGCGGGGATATATGGCCCAGGACCTACGCGGTTCGGCGGTTTCACTCCTGAAAGTGAGCCCGAAACGCTGGCGCTTACCGAGCTGTGCCGCCGTGTACCTATTCGGCATGTTATGGCATTGCATACACAGGGAGAGGTCATATATTGGACCTACGGCGACTGTCAGCCAAAGCGCAGTGCTAAAATGGCGCAAATACTTGCAGCAGAGAGCGGTTACGCACTTGAAGTGCCGACCGGACTTGCGGTTGGCGGCGGCTTTAAGGACTGGTTTATCACAGAGTTTTCAAGACCGGGGTTTACGGTTGAGATAGGAAAAGGGAAAAACCCTTTGCCGACTGCCGATCTGCCGCAACTTTATAGGAATGTTCGGGATATTTTAGTTCTCTCTGCCATTATGTAAATTATATATTATTATCTGTCCGAAATCAATTAAATGTTCCGATATTGTTCTGCAAAACAAGGCGCACAATTGTGCGCCTTGTTTTACGTTGTTTCCTGATAGCGCTGGATCTCGCGGTCAAAAGAAAGCATCGGCCGTATTTTTTTGCCGTGGAAAATTCGCTCGCAGTAGTTGTCTGTAACCTTGATAACAACGCCTGAAAGCGAAAGTACGCCGACTAGATTCGGCAGCATCATAAGTGCGTTGGCTGTGTCGGCAAGACTCCATACTAGGTCAAGGCTCATCAAAGCACCCGGCATTATAAACAGCACAAACAGGATCTTATAAATAATTACGGTTTTTGTGCCGAAAAGGTATTCCCACGCTTTTTCGCCAAAGTATGACCATCCGAGTACCGTGGAAAAAGCGAACAGCAAAACCGCCACGGCAATAAATATACCGCCGGCTTTGCCGAACTGTAACGAGAAAGCCTGCGACACGAGGGTAGACCCCGATGTCGCGAGTACGCGTCCGCTTTTAAGATCCACCAGTCCGGAACTTAATATTACAAGCGCGGTAACGGTGCAGACGACTATCGTGTCGGTAAACACTTCAAATATTCCCCACATTCCTTGAACCGCAGGCTCACGTACATTGGATGCCGCACCCGCGGCAACCGATGAACCAAGGCCTGCCTCGTTGGAAAATACCCCGCGTCTAAGTCCCCAGTTCACAACCTTTCTCAGCGTATATCCTGTAAGACCGCCTGCTGCCGCACGGCTACCGAACGCGTGGCGAAAGATCGAGATAAATGCTTCGGGTAGATCTCGGATATTACAAAAAATTATTATCAGAGAACCGACAGTATAACCGACCACCATAAACGGGACTAATTTTTCGGTTACTGACGCTATGCGTTTTATGCCGCCGAGTATTACACCCCCTATGGCTACGGTCAGCACTGCGCCGATAAGTGCTGAGTACATATCGGTACCGAGCAGTTCTTTACCTTGTAGCAAAGGCACCGAGAACACCTCGGTTATATTGGTGACTATCGAGTTTATCTGACTTGCGTTGCCCATACCAAAAGATGCAAACACGCAAAAAAGCGAAAAAAACGCACCAAGCACGGCACCGACTCGACGGCACCCTTTTTTGCCGCCGAGTCCGTCGCGCAGATAGTACATTGCTCCGCCTGCCCATTCACCGCGTTCGTTTCGGCGCCTATAAAAAATACCGAGCAGGTTTTCACAGTATGCGGTTATCATACCGAAAAAAGCCGCGACCCACATCCAAAAGATCGAGCCCGGGCCGCCTAAGGCTATGGCTGTCGAAATGCCTGCAATATTTCCTACTCCCAACGTGGCGGCGAGCACGGTGCACAGCGATTGGAACTGCGATATAGACGTACCGTCTGCCTTGTGTGCGCTCGTTCTGCGGCAGAAAATGCTGCCGACCGTCGTCGAAAGCCAGTGCCTCATTTGTGAAAGCTGAAAAAAATGAGTCTTAAAGGAAAGGTAAACTCCCGTACCGAGAAGCAGTATGAGCCCCGGCCCCTCCCAAAGGAAATTACCCACAGTATCGTTTAAATGAATTAAAAACTTAACAAGCTTCAATTTTATCACCAATAAAGTGTATGAGCGTAATATTTTTTTTATTTTTGAAAAGTATTTTTTTGCTAAATATTGACCGAGATATACAGTTTGTGGTAAAATAATCAATAATTTTTTCTTTGGGTGAGAAGATGGACAATATATACCAAATGTTCAAAATAGACGAAAAGGTTGCCGCTTTGTGTGAGAAGACACTTGACGGCCTGGCAGAGACCTTTAAAGAGATCGACGGCAACGCAGAATATAACCAGTGCAAGGTTATCGCCGCAATGCAGAAAAACCGAGTTAATGCGACCCATTTTGCCGCATCTAACGGCTACGGTTATGACGATAACGGACGCGATACGCTTGAGCGTGTCTACGCCGACTGCTTCTCAACCGAGGCGGCGCTTGTCCGTCCGCAGATAACCTGTGGAACCCACGCGTTGGCAATAGCGCTTTCGGCTAACTTGTTGCCGGGAGATGAAATATTAGCTCCCGTAGGCAAACCGTATGATACGCTTGAGGAGGTCATAGGCATCCGTTCTTCGCCCTGTTCTCTTAAGGAATACGGTGTTTCCTACCGACAGGTAGACCTGCTTGCTGACGGTAGTTTTGATTATGAAGGAATAAAGGCGGCAATAAACGAAAAAACCAAACTGGTAGAGATTCAACGCTCCAAGGGTTACGATACCCGCCCATCCTTTTCGGTAGAACAAATAGGTGAGCTTATACGTTTTGTAAAAGGTATCAAGCCCGATGTTATATGCATGGTGGATAATTGCTATGGTGAGTTTGTTGAAAGATATGAACCGTCAAACGTCGGCGCTGATATGATAGTCGGCTCGCTTATCAAGAATCCGGGCGGAGGACTCGCGCCCTCGGGCGGATATATCTGCGGAACCCGCAGTTGTGTTGAGCGCTGTGCCTATCGTCTAAGCGCGCCTGGACTTGGGCAAGAGGTCGGTGCTAACCTTGGCATTATGACGTCATTTTATCAGGGCTTTTTCCTTGCTCCGACGGTTACCGCGGCGGCACTTAAGGGTGCAATATTCGCCGCCCGCCTTTATGAAAGCTGTGGCTTTAAGGTGGTTCCTTCAAGCGGAGAATCCCGTCACGATATAATTCAGTCGGTAGTGCTTGGCAGCGAGGAGAGAATGCTCGCATTTTGTGAAGGTATTCAAGCCGCCGCACCGGTCGATAGCTATGTAACACCCGTAGCAGGTGATATGCCCGGCTATGACGCAAAGGTCGTAATGGCGGCGGGAGCGTTTGTTCAGGGCTCGTCTATCGAGCTGTCGGCAGACGGACCGATACGCCCTCCCTATGCGGTATATTTCCAGGGAGGACTTACTTGGCCGCATGCTAAGTTAGGTGTAATACTTTCACTTCAGAAGTTGTATGAAAAAGGACTTGTAGAAATTTAAGGAGGATAAATTATGTGGTTTTGGTTATCAATTATAACGCTTCTTTGTTGGAGCGGATCGGACTTGTTTTCAAAGATAGGCTGTCGTGATGCTGATGATAAAAACAGCCACCTTAAAATGGTGACTGCTGTCGGTACCGTAATGGGTCTGCACGCCGCATATGAGATATTCATAGGCGGAACAGCAATATCGTGGGAAGTTATGCTAAAATATCTGCCCGTATCGTTGCTTTACATATTCTCGATGACGCTCGGATATTTAGGTCTGCGTTATATCGAGCTTTCGGTTTCTTCGCCGGTATGTAATTCCTCAGGTGCATTAGTCGCTATTCTTTCGCTTATATTCTTTGGCCTCGGCAGTATAAACGGTTGGCAGTTAGGTGCGGTTGCGCTGGTCTGCGTTGCCGTAATAGGTCTCGGCCTTGTTGAACACTTTGAGGATGATGAAAAGCGCGCTCTGCGTCAGGAAAAGTCGAACTACAAGTATTCAAAATCAGTCCTTGCGTTGCTGCTGCCCATACTCTACTGTGTGCTTGATGCCGCAGGCACCTTTGCAGACAGCCTTGTGCTCGAAACACTCGATGAGGATAGCGCAAACGTCGCCTATGAGCTTACATTCCTGCTTTGCGGTGTTATAAGCTTCATTTGGCTTAAGTTTGTTAAAAAGGCAAAGTTCTTGCCGGGTCGCGAGGCACCGAAGTATGTCGGCGCATTGTTTGAGACTGCAGGTCAGTTCTCTTATATATACGCTATATCTGACAGCGAGCATCTTGTAATGAGTGCACCCATCATCTCGGCATATTGCCTTGCATCGGTTGTATGGGGAAGAATCTTCTTGAAAGAAAAGCTTTCTGTAAAGCATTATATTATGATAGGACTTGCCGTAGTAGGCATAGTTGTCCTCGGACTTTTTGATGAATTAGGTTAAAATAGAATAACATAAAAAACCCCTGCCGTATGGCAGGGGTTTTTATGTTAGATCTGGTCAATACAGGCTTGAACGAGTTCGGAAAGACATCCGGTTGCAAGACAGATATACTTATCTGTTCCGCCGTAGTAAAGTCTGATCTGATCCTTATCATAGTCGGCAATTGCGCCGCAGGCAAAGCAGGTATTGTCGCTGTTGCCGTGGAGCTCGTACTCTTCCTCCGGTCCGAGGATGTAGCTGTTTGTTTTGCCGATAACCTTCCAGGGCTCTTCGAGGTCAAGCAGTATAGCGCCGAGGTAATACTGGTCGCCGCCTGCCGGATCGAATACGCCGTGAACAATAACGAGCCAGCCCTTGTCGGTCTTGATTGGGGGAGTGGGGCCCATCTTCTGGCTGTTCCAGAAACGGTAGCCGTGTGCTATTACCGGTTTAAATTCGCCCCAGTGAACGAGGTCTTCGCTTGCCGAGATCCAGATATCGCCGGCAGAGGTCGGTGTAGACGGACGGTCAAGCTTGTAGTATTTGCCGCCGATCTTCTCAGGGAAGAGTGATGCGCCGCGGTTTGCAGGTGCGGTGATGGCGGCGATGGGGGTATAGGTCTCGAAATCCTTGGTCTTACCGAGGTATCCGAGAGGTGTGCCGTAGCCGTGTACCATTACGGGGGTTACCATATAGTATGTATCGTCGATCTTGGTAGTACGGTTGTCGATAAAGTGATGGAACAGCTTGTTGGGATACTGGCTATCATCAAGCTTAATGAAATCTTCATCACTAAGCGTGAAGTTGATGCCATCCTTACTGCGGGCGATACGGGTCTGTCCAACGTCACGTCCGTAGCCGCGGGTTGCGGCATGGTCAACGACCGAGATGAGAAGTATGGTCTCATCGCCGTACATTACAGGAGACGGGTTGTAGAGCTGTGCAACACCGGGAAAATCCTTAACGTCAAGGATCGGGTTGCCTTCATAGCGCTTGAAAATTCTTGTTGCGTCTTTTTTGATCATTTTAATACCCCTTTTATTTATTGTAATACTCGCTGAGTTTATTACCAATGATTATTCTGGTGCGGTCAAGCTCGTCATGGTCGTCGTTATATTCGCGTACATTGGGCGAAACGTTCTTTACAAGCTCGTCGACCCATTCGCGTCCGAAGGCCTCTTCTGCCATCTGCAGCATATAGAAGTCTTCAATACCGTAGCGGAGAATCTCGAAACGTAAGGAACCTACCGGTCCGTCGATACCTATGCGGTCGCCCGTGTAGAAGAGCGAGCCGTCGCCGAAGCAGTAATAGGAAAGGTCGCGAACGGTAGAGGCGCTGTCCCACGGGTTGCAATCACGCCACCAGGTAGTGGTCCAGTAAAGCAGTCCGCGTACATCGTGCAGATACTGCTGCCAAAGCAAAACTCTATGATGGAAACCGTCCATATCTACAAACAGATTGCTGTAGGGAAGACCCGGCTCCCAGCATACATACCACCAAGCACGGTCACCCTTTCTGTCGCGGTCGTGCATGTAGTCAACAAACCACTGATCCTTGAAAAGGTTTATCTTCGGGCACCAAACGCTGCAGAACTTTTCAAGCAGGTCAACAGCGCGAACCCCTACAGGCTTGCCGTTTTCGTCGGTCGGGTCCTTAAAGAAGGGAGAAACCGCCTGATATCCGGGGAAGAGCTTCTTAAGACGCTCGTGTGATGCCTCGATCTTTTTATAAGCCTCCATATTGCAGGGCTCGTCAACAACATAGAAGAAGCCCTTCTTTAACCAATCGGGATTACTGCTGAGCTTGTTATAGTAAGCAACTATCTTTTCATCCTCAACGTTGTATGGGATGATAAAGGTAGTGACCCTCGGGTCATTAAGATACTCATCGGCGCGCGGGTCGAGAATATCGTACGGAAGGTCATAGCCGCAAATACGATAACGGTCAAGCATCATATCGTAATATTTTTTATAAAGTGCATCGGGATCATCGGACGGCTGACGGAGATAGAGGAATTTCTTCTCGATTCCGAAGGCGGTATCCATATGCTTTTTAGGATTAATGGCAAAATTCCAAACAGTGACGGTCAGGTCATACTCACCGTAAAGCTCGCCGTCCTCCTTAATGACTACCTTGAAAGCATATTCGCCGGCAACCGTGTCATTATTTGTTATGATATTGATGAGGTATGTAACGTTGCATTCCTCTTCGAGGTCAAAATGACCGTTATCCGGTACGACCGGATCGGGATAAAGTGCACCTTCGCAGCTTACATAGTGCTCACGCAGAAGCTCCACTTCAAAATTCGGGGTCGCGCTGTCGCCGACTACCTCAATAGAAAAGTTCTTTCTGGCTGTGGGGGATTTAAGCGATACCTGACATCCCTCTGTTGCATTTTTTGCAACATAGATATGGTAATCCTCAACCTTGCCCCAGGTCAGATGAGATTTTGGAAGGATCTTCTTTTCGGGTGTGGTAAACCACACTTTAAGGTTCTTTTCCATGGAAATTCCTCCTATTTGCTGTAGTATTCACTCAGCTTATTACCTATAATTATTCTTGTGCGGTCAAGCTCATTGTGGTCGTCGTTGTACTCACGAACAGAGGGCGTTACACACGTTATATTTTCTTCTACCCAAGCTCTGCCGAAGGCCCTTTCAGCCATTTTGAGCATGGCGAAGTCCTCCATAGCGCTTCTTGCGATCTCAAGGCGAAGACTTCCCACAGGACCGTCTATACCCACACGGTCGCCCGGATAAAGCAAACTGCCGTCACCGAAGCAATACATTGATAGATCGCGGACTGTGGAAGCGCTGTCCCACGGATTGCAGTCGCGCCACCAGGTAGTAGTCCAGTAGCAAAGGGCCGAAGCCTTATACATATATTGTTGCCAGAAAAGCGCTCTGTGATAGAAGCCGTCCATATCAACAAACATATTGGCATACGGAAGTCCCGGTTCCCAGCAGACGTACCAAAGTATATTGTCACCGTGCGAGCGGTGCATTTCCATGCAGTCTCTGAATTCGGCAGTTTTGAAAAGGGTGCTCTTGGGGATCCATATCTTGCTGGAATATGAAAGCAGATCGGTGGCTTTTGCTCCGTTTCCGTCGTCCGGGTCCTTGAAAAATGCTGTGTATACCGGCGGATTCGGGAAAGCTTTGGAAACACGTGCGTATTCTTCCTTTTGCTTTTCATAATGTGCCATAACACAAGGTTCATCCGTAACCTCTATAAAACATTTATCAAGCCATTCTTTTTTCGCAGAAAGTTTTTTATGTATTGCCGATAATTGTTCATCGGTGTAACGGGCGCTGTGCAAGCAGAAAGCCTTAACACGCGGATCATCTAAATACTCATCGATCCTCGAATCGGAAAAATCATACGGCAATAAATACGGACAGGTATGATATTCATAAAGCAGAAAATCATAATACTTTTTGATCAGCCCTTCAGGGTCATCGGTCTTTTGATGCTTTAGCACAAATTGCTTATTGATATCAGAGAGCATATAGGTGCGGTCATCATTTGATATAGAAAAGTTCCATACGGTAACCGTTATGGGATATTCTCCGTATATTTCGCCCTGTTCATAAAGCACGGCCTTTAAATTATACTCGCCCGCTACCGTTTCAGGTGTGGTTTTTATGTTTATAAGATAAGTGGTGTTGATGCCCGCTTCTAACGAGAAATTTCCGTTATCGGGAACAACGGGGTCGGGCCACTTTGCGCCCTCACAGTCAACATAATGTTCCTTTAAAAGCGAAACCGTGAAGCTGTCATCCGCGCCCAAAACCTCGATCTTCATATCGCGGCGGTCATCGGGCGCCATTATGGACACCTGACATCCCTCTGTTGCATTTTTGGCAACATAGATGTGGTAATCCTCAACCTTTCCCCAGGTCAGATGAGATTTGGGAAGGATCTTTTTTTCGGGTGTGGTAAACCACACTTTAAGATTTTTATCCATAAGAAGGTCTCCTATTTGCTGTAGTGTTCGCTCAGCTTGTTTCCTATAATTATTCTGGTACGGTCAAGCTCGTCGTGGTCGTCGTTATATTCACGCACATTGGGCGAAACGTTCTTGACAAGCTCATCGACCCATTCGCGTCCGAAGGCCTCTTCAGCCATCTGCAGCATATAGAAGTCTTCAATACCGTAGCGGAGTATCTCAAAACGCAAGGAACCTACCGGTCCGTCGATACCTACGCGGTTGCCGGGGTAGAACATAGAGCCGTCGCCAAAGCAGTAGTATGAAAGGCCTGCTACGGTAGATGAACAATCCCACGGATTGACCTTTCCCCACCAGGTAGTGCTCCAATAAAGCAGTCCGCGTACATCGTGCAGATACTGTTGCCAAAGCAAAACTCTATGATGGAAACCGTCCATATCAATAAATACGTTGCTGTAGGGAAGTCCCGGCTCCCAGCATACATACCACCAAGCACGGTCACCTTTTTTGTCGCGGTCGTGCATGTAGTCAACAAACCACTGATCCTTGAAAAGGTTTATCTTCGGGCACCAAACGCTGCAGAACTTTTCAAGCAGGTCAACAGCGCGAACCCCTGCAGGCTTGCCGTTTTCGTCGGTCGGGTCCTTAAAGAAGGGAGAAACCGCCTGATATCCGGGGAAGAGCTTCTTAAGACGCTCGTGTGATGCTTCTATCTTTTTATAAGCCTCCATATTGCAGGGCTCGTCAACAACATAGAAGAAGCCCTTCTTTAGCCACTCAGGCTTACGGCTTAATTTTTCGTAATATTTAACGATGGTTTCATCGTCTGCTTCATAGGGTATAATAAAGGTGGTAACCTTGGGATTGTCGAGATATTCGTCGGCGCGCGGATCAAGAATATCGTACGGCAGGTAATAGCCGCAGATGCGATAGCGGTTAAGCAGCATATCATAATATTTTTTATAAAGCGCGTCAATATCGTCGGTCGGCTGCACTCTCTGAATATTCTTTTTTTCCATACCGAAAGCAGTATCCATATGCTTTTTAGGATTAATGGCAAAATTCCAAACAGTTACGGTCAGGTCATACTCACCGTAAAGCTCGCCGTCCTCCTTAATGACTACCTTGAAAGCATATTCGCCGGCAACGGTGTCATTATTTGTTATGATATTGATGAGGTATGTAACGTTGCACTCCTCTTCAAGGTCGAAATGACCGTCATCCGGTACGACCGGATCGGGGTAAAGCGCTCCGGCGCAGCTTACATAGTGCTCACGCAGAAGCTCTACTTCAAAATTCGGGGTCGCGCTGTCGCCGACGACCTCAATAGTAAAGTTCTTTCTGGCAGTGGGGGATTTAAGCGATACCTGACATCCCTCTGTTGCGTTTTTGGCAACGTAGATGTGGTAATCCTCGACCTTGCCCCAGGTCAGATGAGATTTTGGAAGGATCTTCTTTTCGGGTGTGGTAAACCATACTTTAAGGTTCTTTTCCATAGGTATTCCTCCTATATTTCAAGTCACCCCGATTGTAACAGACAAACCGCCAAAAGTAAAGGAATTGTTGGCTGTCAGATTGACCGAAAAAACACTTGGAAAGTTGTGCATAATATTAATTATTATTATTGAATTAGAAATAAAAATGTGATATAATTTCCTAAATGTTTTTATTACCGGAGGAGAATTGCTATGAATCAACTTCAAAACGGCTATAAATCTTTGCTGGATACGCGCCAGACCGAGATAGCCATAAAAAAAGTCAAGGATTTTTTTGAAAGAGATCTTGCAATTCAGCTTAATCTTACCCGTGTTTCCGCGCCGCTGTTTGTCAGTCGTGAGTCGGGCCTTAACGATACGCTGAACGGTGTTGAGCGTCCGGTTGCTTTTGACATAAAGGGTCAAGACGGAATGTATGAGGTAGTACAGTCGCTTGCAAAGTGGAAGCGCGATGCACTCGGCCGCTACGGTTTCCGTCCCGGCGAGGGACTTTATACTGATATGAACGCTATCCGCCGCGACGAAGATCTGGATAATATTCATTCCGCTCTTGTTGACCAATGGGACTGGGAAAAGGTAATAAACAAGGAAGACCGCACAGAAAAAACACTTAAAAGTGCAGTAAAATGTGTTTATAATTCGCTAAAGCACACCGAAAACTATATAGCCGACGAGTACGAGTTCGTTCATAAGTTCTTACCCGAAAAGATAACCTTTGTCACTGCACAGGAGCTTGAGGATATGTATCCCGACCTGACCGCGAAAGAGCGCGAATATGAAATAACCAAAAAGCACGGTGCGGTATTTTTAATGCAGATAGGCGGCGTGCTTAGATCGGGCAAAATACACGACGGCCGTGCGCCTGACTACGATGACTGGAGCCTGAACGGCGATGTGCTGGTGTACTATCCTGTACTTGACATCGCGCTGGAGCTTTCGTCTATGGGTATCCGTGTTGACGAGGAAAGTCTTATGCGTCAGCTTAAGATCCGCGGCGTAGAGGAGCGTGCCCAGCTCGATTTCCACAAGCGTCTGCTTGCGGGCGAGCTGCCCTATACCATCGGCGGCGGCATAGGTCAGTCGCGTATGTGTATGTTCTTTTTGCGCAAGGCACATATAGGAGAAGTACAGTCCTCTGTCTGGCCCGAAGCGGTAGTTCGTGACTGCGAGGAAAAGGGAATAGTATTGCTGTAATTAAAAGACCTTCCCGCGGGAAGGTCTTTTTGGTTATACTAAGAGTAAAACTGTTTGCGGAGGATAAAATGAACACATTCGAGAAGATATATGAGGTAGTAAAAACCATACCAAAAGGCCGTGTTGCAACCTATGGTTGGGTCGCAACAATGGCTGGCAATCCCCACTGGTCACAGGTGGTTGGCTATGCGTTGCACGTGAATCCACAGCCCGGCGTCATACCTTGTCACCGTGTTGTAAACCGTTTCGGCGAAACTTCATCCGCCTTTGCCTTCGGCGGCGAGGACGTACAGCGCAGATTGCTAGAGCAAGAGGGTATAATCTTTTTGCCCGACGGCAGGATAGACCTGAAAAAGTATGCTGTCTGGGTTGAATGAATCGTAAATGTTGTTTATAATAAAGGCAGGGGGAAAGAAAATGAATATAGTTTTAATAGGTATGCCGGGTTGCGGCAAGAGCACGATAGGCGTTTTGCTGGCAAAGGCAATGCTTTTTCACTTCGTCGATACTGACCTATTGATACAGAGTAAATACGGCAAAAGCCTGTGTGAGATAATTGACGAATACGGACTCGAACAATTCAAAAAAATAGAAAATGACGTGCTTTGTGAAATGACGTTTGAAAACTCGGTCATCGCTACGGGCGGCAGTGCCGTTTATGGTGACCGGGCGATGGATGCGCTTCGCAAAAACGGAAAAACCGTGTACTTAAAGCTCTCTCCTGAGGAGATAGAGCATCGTATCAAGAACATAAAGACCCGTGGAATCGCAATGAAGGACGGCTGTACTATAGCCGACCTGTATGCCGAGCGAGCTCCGCTTTATGAGCGTTGTGCCGATATTACGGTCGACTGCGCAAACCTTGAGGTCGAAGAATGTGTAAAGGCAGTGCTTGACAGTATATTAAAGGAATGACGAGGGGATTATGAATGAGAAAAGCAATTGCTTTATTGGTGGCTTTTTTAATTATTATACTTTGCGGATGCAGCAAGGAAAAAACCGAAGTTTCTGATTATCAATATATCTACAGCGGAATCGTGAAAGATTGGAATAAACAAGCAACGAACGGATGTAAACGGGAAAGCTTGTTGGGTTTTGGAGAATATTTGTACAATTCTCAACTGGTGTTGTTTCCGCGTGAAACGCCTTCCACACTAAAGGAGTTTTATGTTCGTTGGGTTCCGGGAGTTGATACAGATGGGTATGCTATATATTTTACCTGCCAATTAAGCGAAGACAACTACCAAAACTTTGCTGCAGGTCTAAAGAATTTCAAAATTGTCAACGGACAAGACGTCTTAGAACCGTTATACAATGATAGCAATTTTTCGTTGCCCGCCTACATTTTGCAGTGGAAGGATATCGGCGAAAAATGGGAACTTTTCGAGTATGTTATGCTTGATGAGGAAAACCGTACTGCAGTTTTTGTTTATACAATGAGTGAACTTGATTCAATTGAGGAACACTCTTCTTATGAGATTACTCCTAATGAATTGTATCTTTTGGATGAAGATTTTTCGATATATAGAGATTTTGAAAATTGCACATATGATATTTCTTTTTTGGATTATTTGAATTAGAAAATTTATTCCTTTTAAGAAAAGCGACTCGCAAAACGCGAGTCGCTTTTTCTCGAAAGATAATATAGAATAGAATTCCAATCTGTATAAGACTGAATATTCGAAAATGCAACATATCCGCAAAGCGGACCCCTTTCACTTCTTCGCTATTCACTATTACTTATTACTTTCACCAAAATCGACTAAGGGGAAGAGTGAAGAGGTAACAAGTAAAATCGACAAGGCTCTATCGAACCTTGTCGATTTTGGTGGAGACGATGGGACTCGAACCCACTACCTCTACAATGCGAATGTAGCGCTCTACCAGATGAGCTACGCCCCCGTATATCAGCGCATAGCGCTGAATTTTAAATATCAATTATCCGCGGCGTATGACCTACCTTCATAAGAAACACGCGCAACAGATCTTCGGTCTTTATTTTAAGTGTTGATGTGTTGATGCAGGGGTGGCAACGGATATAATCACCGTTAATTATGTCGCGGTCAATGACCAGCTGTACACGTCGCGCGCTTTCGTTTTTCAGCGCCATAACCGTTACCGAGCCGGGCGTGACGCCCAAAAGCTTTTCCATATCCTCTGCGCTCGCAAAGGACAGTCGCGATGTGCCGAGTTTTTTGGAAACCTCGGCTGTGCGAAAGCTCTTGTGTCCCGACATCATTATCATATAATATTCGGTCTTTGTGCGATTGCATACAAAGAGATTTTTACAAATTCCAACGCCTATGACCTTTTCCACCTCAAGGCAGTCTTCGATCGTGTCGGCTGGCGGATGATCCACACGCTCGTACGAGATGCCGAGCGAGTCAAGAAAATCGTATACTGCAAGCTCCTTTTCAAGCCTGCCATCAGCACTCTCAGGACGGCCTGAAAATACTTCGCTGACTTTTCTCATTTTACTCTTTTGCTTCCCTTCTGTCAAGGTTTAATTTCCCCAGTATTTCCGGTCCAAACTGCGGAATTGGATGGCCTGCAGGATGTGGTCGGTGTTGATCTTTTCATCTCCCGACAGGTCGGCCACGGTGCGCGAGACCTTCAGTATTCTGTCGTATGCGCGGCCCGAAAGACCAAGACGGTCAAAGGCAAAGCGCAGCGTGTTTTCGGCGTCCTCGGTCAGTGCACAGTAGGTGCCGAGCATCGAAGGCAGCAACCGTGCGTTACAGGTTATACCGGTGCCCTTGTAGCGTTCGGTCTGTATCTTGCGTGCGCGGGATACGCGCTCGCGTATCTGTGCCGAGGTCTCCTCTCCGCCCTTGGATTTAAGTGACTCAAAATCAATAGGCGGAACCTCAACATGAATATCAAGACGGTCGAGCATAGGACCGGACACCTTTGAAAGATACCGTGAAACCTGGGTCTGCGTGCAGGTGCATTGCTTTTTGGGATGACCGAAATAGCCGCAGGGGCAGGGGTTCATCGCGGCGACAAGAGTTAGCGCGCTGGGATATGTAAGCGTGCCTGCAACGCGCGAAATAGTGACGCGTCCGTCTTCGATCGGTTGGCGCAAAGCCTCCATAACATCGCGGTGGAATTCAGGCAGCTCGTCTAAAAACAGCACACCGTTGTGTGCGAGGGATATTTCTCCCGGCCGCGGAACGGCACCTCCGCCGGTCATTCCCGCAGCTGAGATCGTATGGTGCGGAGCGCGAAAAGGACGGGTGCGAATAAGCGGCGTGTCGGGCGACAGAGTGCCTGCGATAGAGTGTATTTTTGTGGCGTCGATGGATTCCTCGTGGGTCATTTCGGGAAGAATAGTGGGCAGGCGCTTTGCCAGCATACTTTTACCTGCACCCGGAGGACCGATCAGCATAACATTGTGTCCGCCTGCGGCAGCAACCTCGAGAGCCTTTTTAGCAACGGTTTGCCCCTTTACATCGGCAAAATCAAGCGGTGAAGTGTAATCTACAAAGCTTGTCTTAGGCGGCATTGCGGGGGAAAGATTTGCTTCCCCTAAAAGGAATTTATAAAGCTGTGCTACGGTTTCAATACCGTAGATATCTATGCCGTCTACAACGGCGCCCTCGCCCGAGTTAGGCGCAGGCACGAACAAGCGGCGAACGCCTATACGTTTTGCTTCGATAGCCATCGCAAGCAGACCGTTTATCGGACGAACGTGACCGTCGAGCGAGACCTCTCCTAAAAAAGCGCAGTCGTCAAGCTCTGCTTCCAATTGCCCCGAAGCTTTGAGCAGAGCAACAAGCACGGGCAGGTCATAAAGTGAACCTTCTTTACGCTTGTCCGCAGGTGCGAGGTTGACCGTAATTCGACCGACAGGGAACTTAAAGCCGCTGTTTTTAAGCGCTGAACGCACCCTGTCACGGGATTCCTTAACGGCGGTGTCAGCAAGTCCGACTATATCAAAAGCGGGCAGACCGGTGGAAATATCAGCCTCTACCAGCACACGAAAAGATTCTATTCCAAACAATCCAAAGCTGTTTATCCGTGTAAACATTCCGCTCGCTCCTTAAAACAATTATATTTAATTATATAACATACTTTCCCCCTTAGCAACAAATTTTTCTTGACAACCACCCTTATAAAACATATAATTATCTAGCGCGGTTCTCTGCGCACGAACCGAACACGGTGATATATCAAAGCGGGGACATAACAGGGGTAACCCGTTATACAACCTAAAATTTGCATTAATCTCGCCTGTGCGAGTTTAATATATACGGTGACGTATCGAAGTGGTCATAACGGGGCGCACTCGAAATGCGTTTGCGAGAAATCGCACGTGAGTTCGAATCTCACCGTCACCGCCAAAGAACAACCGCAACTTTTAGCAAAGTTGCGGTTGGTTTCTTTTTATGGTATAATTATTTTAATTAAAGCTGTTGGAGATGAAAAGAATATGTTCAACTTAAAAACTAAAAAATCAAAAATTTGTCTTTTAGGAATGTTAATTAGTTTGGCTATATTATTAATCGTGTTCTATGCGACAGATGGCTTGCTTGGAGATAAAGAATTTTCGGAATATACTCACGATGATTGGTCGGTTGCTATATTACCTCTTTCAATTATAATAGTTTCAGGCGTTTCCACTTTGGTTTTTTCGCTAATTATAATAATTCCGCTAATATGGATGTACCCTGTCTTAATCGATTACGTAACAAACAAGAAATTTTCAGATATAGATTTAGATACAGAATTTCTTGTTTTTGACCATAACGAATTTAAGCGTGCTTGTTGTCGTACTGAAACACAAAAAGGGCTGTGGATTTCCGTTAAAGAATATGATTTAAAGACAAAAAGTTGGACAATTCTTGAAGAAGGACGCTATATTGAGAATACAGATGCCTTGATTGATATATTACAAGAAGATTACAAATATGATAAGGTGAAGTTTTATTATGGTCAAAACCGTCCACAGTAATTAATTTTATCTAATAATGCACAACCGTTTCCAAAAAGCATCCCTTTATTTCAAAAGGGGTGCATTTATAGAATTAGAGTCAATCTTTATACAAACAACACTAACATCGGTTGGTGTTGTTTGTTTTTTAAGTATATAGGCGCGAAGGGGATAGGCACTCTGCAATAAAAGCTTTTGGTGACGAATAACACATAGGGTAGGGTTTAGGTTGACTTAAATAGTAGGATTTGGTATACTGTTGTTACAAAAAGAATAAAAACGGTGAAGAGAGCCGAAGAGTAATGAAAGCTTTTTTTGACAAGATATATAAGGGCGGCGCGGCTGCCTTTTTTGCACAGGTAAAAGAAAACTTAATCAAGGGCAAAAAGATGTTCATAGTAACAGCCAATCCCGAAGCTTTCATGCTCGGCGAACGGGAAGAGGATATGGCGGCACTGCTGTGTGATGAGGACACGACGGTGATCGCCGACGGCATCGGTATCGTAAAGGGTGCACGTATGGTGGGTGTGGACGTCGCGGAGCGCATCCCCGGGGTCGAGCTTGCAAAAAAACTGTTAGAGTTTGCGGACGAATCGTCCGGCTCGGTGTTTTTGCTGGGAGCGAAGCGCGAGGTGCTTGATACGCTTTGTGAGCGAATAGCAGGTGACTACCCTAATATTACTCTTTGCGGAGCGGTTGACGGCTATACCGAGGACAAGGATGCCGTCTTTGAAAAAATAAAGCAAAGCAGTCCCGATATAGTTTTGGTCGCGCTTGGGATGCCCGCGCAGGAAAAACTGATCTACCGGCATTATAACGATTTTAAAAAAGGTATTTTTGTCGGCGTAGGCGGCAGCTTTGATGTGCTTAGCGGGCAAAAGGCCCGTGCGCCGAAGTTTTTTATAGAATATAACCTTGAGTGGCTTTACCGTATAATGAAGGAACCGAAAAGAATAAAACGGTTTTACGATAATAATATTAAGTTTATCTTAAAACTTATGAAAGACAACCGCAGCAGGCAAGTCAAAAAGTAATTTTACGTTCTATGTATATCGGACGGAAGTTAGGAAATCAGGGAAGTGATTCTTTGAAGCAGAACTACGAAAAATACAAAAAGATATTCAAGTTTTTTTTAAGTGTTGTATTAGTATTATCAAATACAGCAATTTTTGCGCACGCTTGGTTGACCGAATATAACAATTACATAGTACTGCCGTTTGTTCAAAAGGGACACTGGTTTTTCTTTGCGGTTTATGCAATCTTATTTATTGTATTTCTCAATACCTTTGACGGACTGAAATACGGCCGTTATAGGAAAGCAAACATAATTATAGGACAGACCCTTGCGGCTGCGGCGACTGCGTTTATAATCTATTTGCAGATAGTGCTGATGGCGGCAAGATTTGTAACTGTTTTTCCGCTTTTGTGGATGCTGGCGGCCGATGTTATAGTTATAGTGTTAATAACGCTTGTCGGCGACGGTCTGCTTCGATGGATATTCCCCGCAAAACACACGCTTATTATATACGACAGATATTCTCCGGACGTGTTTTTACACAAGATATCAAAGCGTAAGGACAAGTTCGTTGTTAACAAGATAGTAAATGTTTCGCTCGGAATAACCGGACTTGAAGAGCTTATAAAAGAGTCCGAATGTGTAATAATATACGACGTTCATGCTGAAACAAGAAATAAGATATTGAAGATCTGCTTTGAGAATAACATCCGCACCTATGCTACCACGAAGATCTCGGATATACTGATTCGCGGATCAGAGTGCCTGCATATGTTTGATACTCCGCTTCTGCTTTACCGCAACATAGGGCTTACCGTTGAACAGCAACTGCTCAAACGAGGCTTCGATATAATCGTTTCGTTTGTGATGCTCATACTGACTTCACCGATATTTTTGATTTCTGCAATTGCGATAAAGCTTTGTGACGGCGGACCCGTGTTCTTCAGGCAGGAGAGGTGCACCCTTGACGGCAAGGTTTTCAGGATCCATAAGTTCAGAAGTATGATAGTGGATGCTGAAAAGGACGGAGCACCCCACCCGACGGAGAAATCCGACCCAAGGCTTACTCCTGTCGGCCGTATCTTGCGGGCAACGCGCATGGACGAGCTTCCTCAGCTTATTGACGTGCTTGTGGGTGATATGAGTATCGTAGGCCCGCGCCCCGAAAGGGTCGAACACGTAAAGCAGTATACCGAGCAGATCCCCGAGTTCCATTACAGACTAAAGGTTCGCGGAGGCATAACCGGATATGCCCAGCTTTACGGAAAGTATAACACTACTCCGTATGATAAGCTCCAACTTGATCTGATGTATATTCAAAACTATTCATTCTTTCTTGATATCCGTCTGTTGCTTATGACCGTAAAGATAATGTTTATGCGTGAGAGCACAGAAGGCTTTTCGGCAGAGGACAGCAAGAAGATAACAGATAACAGCAAAAAATAAAAAGGATTCCCTCGGATGAGGGAATCCTTTTTTATATTATTTCTTAATAACCTGCTTAAACGCCTCGTGCATACCTGTGGACGCAAGGCCCGAAACAAGACCGCCGAGCACGATAGCGGGTGTTACAGACAGGTTTATCCATATGTTAAGACCTATCCCCAGCACACCCATTATAAGCGGTATGAACCTGTTGACAGTCTCGCCGGGTATTACGTGCTTTATTATGTAACCGACACAAAGGCAGATGCCCAGCACTATTACTACAACATAATCCTGTAAAAACTCCATTTTTCAACCTCCTTTACGTTACTATTTCCCATTCGCGTACCTCATCGTATATCTTATCTATAAACGAGTTGCCGTTTAAGGCTTTGTACGCGGCATAGGATTTTTCAAAGTTCTCATATTCATACTGCCGCACCTGCTTTGTTGCGTGATGGTTGTAATAGGTGCGAAGCATAAGACTTCTCAGCTGACAGCGTTCACTTTCTACAAGTCTGCGCATCCAGGTTATTACCTTCCATACTATTACAGCAGCTGCAGCAATGCCGGTTATTCCTCCGGCAACGGCAAGTATCTGCTCCATAACGTCCCCCTACGGTTTTATTAACATACCCTGCTTTAAAAGATTCAGCAGTCTTATATTCTGTGCCGCAGTTCCCGTATAAGAGGAAATACCGTTTGCGACCGCTATCTGTTTGCGGTATGCAAAGGTCGAGGTAACGCCTAAAGAGTTAAGCGCAGTAACGATGCTTCCCGAATTGCCGGTGTATGCTGAAAAGTATGAAACAGAAGGTGCTGCAGGGGCAGTACCCTTTATAGCGTTTACCCTTGCCTGAATCTCACTTGCGTTATAACCTGCGGCGGTCAGTCGGTTTACACGGTCGGCACCGTTGCCCCAGTCACCTCGTATTACCTCATAGGCAATATCGTCAATACTCTTTTCCGCGGGAGCCGGTGGGGCTGTTTTTGAAAGCCCGCCCTTTTGTGCCAAGACATCTACACAGGCTGACGCTACCTTGTCGGCATAGTCATCGGTCAGTATTACGGGTACGTCCGTGGCGCTGTCCATAAAGCCGCATTCTATAAGTACGGCAGGCATATTGCTTTCTCTCAGCTCGTGCAGATCCTTTTTAGCAAGCGGGGTAGAGCGGTTGCCCCTAAGTCCTCCCTTTTCTACAACGGCGTTGTAAAGTGCCTGCTGCCAGCTGAGTGTAACACTATCTACGTTTGGATAAACAAATGCTATAACACCGCCGCCCGTGCCGCCGCCTATACCCGCGTTGTGATGTATAGACAGATAGAAGTCGGCCCCGAAGCCGTTAGCCTTATCGGTGCGAGCCTTGAGCGCTACATCGGTCTGTCCCGTGGGGTCGTCAAGCCTTAAAAGCTCGTAGCCGGTATAGGATCTAAGCTTTTCCTCTATCTTGTTACAGATTCGGGAGTTGAGTGTCCATTCCCTTGTTTCATTCGGGTCAAGCGCCGCTAAACAGCGTTTGCCTGCTGTATAAAGTCCGTGACCTGCGTTGAGTGCGATTTTAAACATTTAATTTGCCTCCTTTAAGCTTTGTGAGTATTCAGCTTCGGTTATCTCATACCAGACATCAACATCGGCGCCGTCGGGTAATATTATCGTTTTGCCGAAGGTTTTGCCATTGGTAATATACATACCCTCGTCTGCGGTTAAGATAATTTGTTTAATAGTTTCTGTTTTCATTAAGTTCCTCCTTAATATACCAAAGTCCAATTTTTGGCCGTTATAGTTGCCTTTTGTGTGTCGGTTAGATTATTCCCTACGGTAGAATGCACCGTAAGTGTCTGTGTTGTACCGCCTGTTAAATCTGCAAGACCGTCGATAACGCTTTGTATAGATTCATTTGTTAAAACACTTGAATTAATAACCATAGAAACCTTAATGCATTCAGGAGCAAAGCTGATACTTTTTAATGAAGGCGCATAATAAAACGTATTTGCTGATGTATTGTTACTGAAATCTAAAGGTATTTCCTCTGTCATTGTTTCGTCGGTATAGCAATGAATTTCTTTTAATGCTCCCCAAAGAGCAAGGTTTGTAGATTCCTTAACTTTACTGCAATTTCCTATGAAGTTAACCCTTTGAATAGAGCAGTCTTGACCAACCAATCCACTTATATTTTCAGCGTTACTAACATCAATAGTCAGTTCTTTTAGTCCACAATTGCTTTGATAAAATAAATAACCTAAATCTTTAGCATTACAGCTATTCATATAAAAAGACTCCTGCTGAATATTAAGGCATTGTCTAAAAGCGAAATTAGCATTTGTAATATGACTGAAATCTAAAAATTCAGGGATATACGTTATTGCTGAACCAAGAAATAAATTCTTAATATCAGTCTTAGATTCAAACCAATCAAGCCACCACTGGGAATCTTCACCGCCGCCCTGTGCTTGCCCTGCCGCAAAACCGGCATCATAGACCTTTTGCTCGTTCTCGGCAATGGTTGTGAGCTTTTCTTCTATACTCATTCACTATCACCGCCTATAAGCGAATTTTGGATTGCTATAATACTGTCAAGAGCGGTTTCAATACTGCCTATGGTGTTTTGGCGGTATTCGTCTATCTCTTCTTTGTTGTAGTAGAGTGCAGGGACTGTACCTTCTAGGTCGGTTACTTTGTTAAAGTTTTCGTACACCTGATTGACTACGTCGCCGAGCAAAAGGTCAAGAGCTTCTTTTGCGTTGGTAACAAGACCGGCCTGGGAGTTGTGCTCATACTTCAGTTCTTCTATACCGTTTTGGTTTATTACCCTTAGCCAGCGTTCGTTATATGGCTTATCGGGGAAACAAAATTGATACAGGTCGCCTGTAAGCGTATCGAGATAAAACTGTCCGACGAAATCCCCGTCCAGCGTTAGGCCGGAATTTGTGTCTTCGGGTACGCCTTTGCCCATTATGCAAAGGTTGCGGATCTGTCCGTCGGTGTAATCGTTAGCTTCGGCTATAGCCTCTGCAACGGCTGTACCGCTTTGTGCAACCCAGCTTTCGGGATCATAGTGCGGGTCGGCAGGTGATAGTGTATCGGCTATTGCCTGAGCCTGAGCCGCCGCTGCTTCTATTTGTTCGGTTGCGGTCGCCGCGGCCTCATCTATCTGTGCTTTGGCGGCATTAATATTTTCGGTAGCGTCCGATACCGACTGAATAAGCTCGGAAAGACCGTTTAAATAGTGTGGATCGTTCGGGTCGGAAGATATCTCCTCTGGACACAGACGGGTCCGCATATTTAAATCTATTCGGTATACGGTACGTCCGATGTCACCGTCACAGGCGTAGATATATAAATATATGTTGTGAGGCTCACAAAGCAGAGCGTTAGGTATTTGCACCGTGGTAACGCCGTTTTCGGTTATACCTGCAACCATCAAAAGCTGTTCGGTTGTCGCATTGCCGAAATGAAATTCGGCGGCAGACGGGAGAGAAAGCCCTGTTATTTTAAGCATCTGTCCTCTGTCCCATTGTGTAACGACGGGTGAGCAGTCGGCTGAGCCGTCGCTGAAATGTACGGGTATATATTTGATTTCCATTTTTTCTCCTCTTAAAAATTATATTTGGTCGTTTTAGGTGGTTGAAAATATCGGGTGGAGGGTGGTATAATGTATTCATATTTTCAGCCCACAATTCTCACCATAGGAGTGGAATTAGGGTTTGTCAAGTCATTGAGGTGAAAAAAATGGAACCCGAATTTCAGCGTGAATATTATATGCGAACATCGGATTTTGATTGCTTTGGAAGACTGCAGCCGGCTTCGGTGCTCGACCTGTTTCAGGATGTAGCGGGTATCCACGCAAAGCAACTCGGATGCGGGTTTGACGATCTCATAAGCCGCAAGCTGATGTGGGTGCTTGTCAGGGTCAAGTATCAGGTATTGTCAAAGGTGCATATGTTTGATAAGGTGCGGGTGCACACCTGGCCGCTTGCTCCCTCGCGCGTCGGCTTTCGCCGCGAATATCTTATAGAGAAAGAGGACGGAACCCCCGTAGTAAAAGGCTCGTCCGACTGGGTTATGATGCATAGTGAAAACCGATGTCTTGTTCCTGTGCAAGATGTTTATCCCGAGGGCTTGGAGTTTTTAACACAGCAGTCATTTGAAGGAAAGTTGCGGAAGGTTGCAGATTTCGAGACGGTCGGTAAAGGGTATTCATTGCAGGCGGGTTTTTCCCAGCTGGATATAAACGGGCATGTCAATAATACAAAATATGCTAATTTCGTGCTCGATGCACTGGAGCCTAACGTTGCGGACGAAATAGAAACGGTTCAGATAGACTACCGTCACGAGGTAAAGGACGGTACAGCACTCAGCATATTTACCGAGCGTAACGGCAAAGAAATTCTTGCAAAGGGTACCGCTGATGACGGGACCGTGATGTTTATGTGTAAGATGGATTTGAAATAATGAGAAAGCCTTTCACAAATTAGTGAAAGGCTTTTTGTATATTTTCCCTTTCACAGGTAAAAATAGTAAAAAAAGAAAGGGAGAATATAAATGCCGGTTAATTTTAAAGAAAGCAAAACAAAAGAAAATTTGATGAGAGCCTTTGCGGGTGAGAGCCAGGCGCGCAACCGCTATACTTTTGCGGCTGAACAGGCACGTTCACAGAAGCTTTATGTGGTAGAGGCGGTCTTCCGTTTTACCGCTGAGCAGGAGTTGGCGCACGCTAAGGTGTTTTATGAAAAACTGACCGAGTCGGCGGGCGAGACTATTGAGATCGACGGAGGTTATCCTGTTGATATCTCAAATTCGGTCGAGGACCTGTTGCGTTTTGCCGCTCATAACGAGATGGAGGAGTACGGCGATGTTTATAAATATTTCGGCGACACCGCAAAGCAGGAGGAGTTTTTACCAATTGCAAACCTTTTTTACAGCATTGCCGAGATAGAAAAGACCCACGGAGAACGCTTTGCACAGCTTGCAGATCTGATAAAACAGGATAAATTATTTGTATCCGACAGCGAGTGCAAATGGATGTGTCTTAATTGCGGCAATATTATGTCGCTTAAGCAGGCGCCGCCGATCTGTCCCGTATGCAGTCACGACAGAGGATATTTCATACGTTTGGAGCTTGCACCCTATACCGCTCACTAGTTCGATAAGTTTTACTTGACAAATGTTTCTGTTAGGAATAAAATAATGGTAAATAAAGGTTCTGTAAGGGAGTAATCGGCGCTTGCGCTTCATGTCCAACACACGAACGTAGTTCTGGACTGAATTAAATGATAAGACTTGCGGACGGAAAACGGGCGAATCCGCTTTCTGTTCGCTTTTTTTATAAACCTACAGGCCTTAAAAAACAAAAAAGGAAGAAACAGAAATGAAATTCTACTCTGACAGCATTGAGGAGACTTTGAGGGAAACTTGCTCTGACAGGGGAGGGCTTTCCTCTGACGAGGCGGCAAAGCGACTCGAGAAAAACGGCAAAAACAAACTGAAAGAGGCAAAAAAACCCTCTCTCATACAGCAGTTTTTTGCCCAAATGGCTGACCCCATGACCATAATACTGCTGGCGGCAGCGGCCATCAGCGCGGTTACGGCTGCTATCAGCAACGAAGGCTTTACAGATGTTATAATCATACTCTTCGTTGTAGTGGTCAACGCTGTGCTCGGCGTTTATCAGGAAAACAAGGCAGAACGGGCCCTCGAGGCATTACAGCAGATGAGTGCGGCGACCTCGAAGGTGCTGCGCGACGGCCAGATCACCCAGATAAAGAGTGAGGATCTTGTCGTAGGTGACATAGTTATACTCGAAGCGGGCGATTCGGTTCCTGCCGACGGACGTATTTTAGAGAGCGCCAGCCTGAAAATAGAGGAAGCGGCGTTGACGGGTGAGAGTGTACCTGTCGACAAGTTTATAGACATAATCAATCTTAAGGATTCTTCAGAGGTTCCGCTGGGAGACCGTAAAAACATGGTCTATATGGGTAGTACCGTTGTTTACGGACGCGGTATATATGTCGTTACCGGCACCGGAATGGAGACCGAAATGGGCAAGATAGCTGATGCTCTCAACACCGCGGCAGAGGGTCAGACTCCGTTGCAGAAGAAGCTTTCTCAGCTTTCAAAGATACTGACCTATCTTGTTTTGGGAATCTGCGTAGTTATCTTCGGCGTTCAGCTTATACGCTACGGTCTCGAGTTTTCAACCGTGCTCAATTCTTTTATGGTAGCAGTATCGCTTGCGGTTGCCGCAATTCCCGAGGGACTTGCCGCCGTTGTTACCGTAGTGCTTTCAATAGGCGTTACCAATATGTCCAAGCGCAACGCTATAATCCGTCGGCTTACAGCTGTCGAAACACTTGGTTGTGCTCAGATAATATGCTCTGATAAAACAGGTACGCTTACACAGAATAAGATGACGGTAGTTGAGCATTTCTCAACCGATGAAAAACTGCTTGCCACCGCAATGGCACTTTGTTCGGATGCAGAGCTGAAAAATGACGGTACCGTAACAGGTGAGCCTACCGAGGCTGCCCTCGTTGCCTATGCAAATACACTCGGACTTAAGAAGTTCGAGCTTGCGGCGGCTACTCCGAGAATCGGCGAAGCCCCGTTTGACAGCAACCGTAAAATGATGTCGACAGTTCACGCTGTTGACGGCAAGGCAGTTCAGTATACCAAGGGCGCTCCCGACGAGGTGCTTGCCCGTTGCGAAAGCTATTTATCGGATGGTAAAATAGTTCCTATGACCGACGATTACCGTGCTCAGATATTGGCTGCCAACAAGGGTATGGCGGACAGAGCGCTTCGTGTGCTTGCCGCCGCGGTCAGATATTATGATGAGGCTCCCGAGGACACCTCGCCTGCGTCACTTGAAGAGAAATTGTGCTTTGTGGGACTTACCGGTATGATAGACCCCGTTCGTCCCGAGGTCAAGGCGGCTATAGAGCAGTGCAACTCGGCGGGTGTGCGTGCTATAATGATAACAGGTGACCACATCGATACCGCTACGGCAATAGCTAAGGAACTCGGTATTCTTCAAGATGGCCGCCGTGCTATAACCGGTACCGAACTTTCAAAGATGAGCGACGAAGAGTTTGCCGCCTGCTTTAAGGATATATCGGTATACGCCCGTGTTCAGCCCGAGCACAAGACCCGAATAGTAAATGCCTGGCGTTCAGAGGGCTATGTTACCGCTATGACAGGCGACGGTGTAAACGATGCACCGTCCATAAAATCAGCCGATATCGGCGTAGGAATGGGCATCACCGGAACCGACGTAACTAAAAACGTTGCCGATATGGTGCTTGCAGATGACAACTTTGCTACCATCGTAGGTGCTGTTGAAGAGGGCCGCCGAATATATGACAACATTCGTAAGGCGATTCAGTTCCTGCTTGGCTCTAATATGAGTGAGGTCATTTCGATATTCGTTGCGACCCTGCTCGGCTTTACAATTCTTGAGCCGGTACACCTTCTTTGGATAAATCTTGTAACCGATTGCTTCCCCGCTTTGGCACTCGGAATGGAAAAAGCAGAGCCCGGAATAATGAAACGCCGCCCGCGTGACGCAAAGGCAGGAATTTTCTCCGGCGGTATGGGCTTTGATATTGCTTATCAGGGAATAATGGTATCAATACTCACCCTGGCGTCTTACTTTATCGGTGACTTTATTGAGCACGGCAGATTTGCAATTGAAAACAGTGCTGACGGTATGACAATGGCATTCCTTACAATGAGTCTTGCCGAGATATTCCACAGCTTTAATATGCGTTCTCAGCGCGGCAGTCTGTTCACATTAGGCAGCAATAATAAAACACTTATGTTTGCCGCTATCGGCAGTGTTCTTGCCACAACGCTTGTTTGTGAGATACCCTTCTTAGCAAATGCTTTTGGATTTACACCTGTCTCGCTTGCAGAGTACGGAGTTGCAGTGGTTCTTGCATTCTTGACCATTCCGATCGTAGAGATCGTCAAGCTTATTCAGCGCAAGACTGCAAAGGTTTAACATCTATTCAAACCCCGACGCAACGCGTCGGGGTTTGTACCTTAAAAAACTTGACTTTAATATATATAAGATATAAAATAAAATGTAACTTTAATACGGAGGTAACAGTATGAGCAGAACTATAGAAACCAAATGCGTTCAAGGCGGCTATACTCCGGGGAACGGCGAACCGCGCCAGATCCCGATAGTACAGAGCACGACCTTTAAATATGAAACCAGCGAGGGAATGGCAAAGCTTTTTGATCTTGAAGCTTCGGGATATTTTTATTCGCGTTTGCAGAATCCTACCTGTGACACCGTTGCGGCTAAGATATGTGAGCTTGAGGGCGGTACTGCCGCAATGCTTACCTCATCGGGTCAAGCGGCCAACCTCTTTTCTATATTCAACATTGCATCCTGCGGTGATCATATAGTATCAAGCTCCGAGGTATATGGTGGTACCTTCAATCTTTTTAATGTTACCATGCGTAAGATGGGCATAGAGTTTACCTTTGTCTCGCCCGACTGCACCGAAGAAGAGCTTCAGGCGGCATTCCGCGAGAATACAAAGGCGGTATTCGGAGAAACTATTTCAAATCCGTCACTGACCGTGCTGGATATTGAAAAGTTTGCTCGAGTAGCACATAAAAACGGTGTTCCGCTTATCATAGACAACACCTTTGCAACACCTGTAAATTGCCGCCCGTTTGAATGGGGCGCCGACATAGTTACCCATTCAACCACCAAGTATATGGACGGTCACGGCTCTGCCGTCGGTGGTTGTATAGTAGATTCAGGTAATTTTGACTGGACTGCACACGCTGATAAATTCCCCGGCCTTTGCACCCCCGACGACAGTTATCACGGCGTAGTATACACCGAGCGCTTTGGACTTGGCGGCGCATTTATCACTAAGGCTACCGCACAGCTTATGCGCGACTTCGGTTCGACCCAGTCGCCCCAGAGTGCATATCTTTTGAACCTCGGACTTGAAAGTCTGCATCTGCGTATGAAGAAGCATTGCGAGAATTCGATGGCGGTTGCAAAGTATCTTGAAAGTAACGAAAAGATAGCCTGGGTCAACTACTCAGGACTTGAGGGCAACAAATACTATGAGCTTGCACAAAAGTATCTCCCTAACGGCGGATGCGGCGTTGTAAGCTTCGGCGTTAAGGGCGGAAGAGAAGCGGCCGAACGCTTTATGAACTCACTTCGCCTTATCGCAATTGAGACCCACGTTGCAGACGCACGCTCTTGTTGTCTGCATCCGGCAAGTGCTACTCATCGCCAGTTGAGCGATGCAGAGCTTGCTGCGGCAGGCGTTTCTCCCGACCTTATCCGTCTTTCCTGCGGAATCGAGGGCGCAGAAGATCTTATTGCCGATATTGAGCAGGCACTTGCTAAAATTTAAGTTTTAGGATGTAATGCTTTTATGCCTATAAAAATACCAAACGAACTTCCGGCTACCAAAACGCTGACCGATGAAAATATCTTTGTAATGACCGAAACAAGGGCGCTTTCTCAGGATATTCGCCCTTTGAAGATACTCGTCCTCAACCTGATGCCGACCAAGATCGACACCGAGACCCAGCTATGCCGGCTGCTCGGAAACTCACCGCTTCAGGTCGATCTCACGCTTATGAATACGAGCTCGTATCAGTCGAAAAACATTGCCGCAGAACACCTCAAAACCTTTTATGTTACTTTCGATGAGATAAAGAACCGTTATTTTGACGGTTTTATAATAACGGGTGCTCCGGTCGAGCAGATGAGCTTTGAAGAGGTCGATTATTGGGAAGAGCTTTGCGAAATAATGGAGTGGAGCCGCACCCACGTACACAGCACGTTACACATTTGTTGGGGTGCACAGGCGGGACTTTACTATCACTACGGAGTCAACAAGCAACTCCTGCCGCAAAAGCTTTCGGGTGTTTATGCTCACTCGGTCGAGCGCGAGCGTATCCAGCTTTTCCGCGGCTTTGACGATGTGTTTATGATACCTCATTCGCGCAACACCACCGTTTCGCGCGAGGATATCGAAAAGGTGGAAAAACTGCAGATACTTGCCTCATCCGAAAAGGCAGGAATATATGCCGTATCAAACAGAAGCGGCAGCCGAATCTTTATAACGGGCCATTCGGAATACGATGCCTATACGCTTGATCGCGAATATCGCAGGGATATAGCGGCGGGCATAGATATTAAGATGCCTGAAAACTACTACCGTGATGATAACCCCGACAATCCTCCGGTGGTCTCTTGGCGCTCAAGTGCGCATCTGCTGTTTTCCAACTGGTTGAATTATTACGTCTACCAGACCACCCCATACGAAATCGAAACCTTACAGGTAGGAGAATAGAAACTGCCCAAGTTGTTTTTAAGACAATTTGGGCAGTTTTTTGTTACAAATGTCTTATTATGACAAATTTCGATAGACTATATATAGTATTAAGGTATAATATATCGTCTAATCACTCCTAATAAAAATTATAAAATAATTTTGTTAGGAGTGATAAAAATGAACATCACAGAAGCGGTTAAGAAAAGATTTGAACAACTATGCTATCAAAAAGATATGAATTTTTGTAAACTGGCAAGCATATCGGGCGTTCCATATACAACGGTAAAATCTATATTTTATAATCAAAGTAAGAATCCGGGTATTGCAACGATCAAAAAACTGTGTGATGGACTTGACATTACAATAACAGATTTTTTTGATACTGAAGAGTTTAGAAATTTGGAACAAGAAATAAAATAATGACTTAATAGAAAAAGAGCCGACTCACAGAAAAAGTGAGTCGGCTCTTTTTAAACAGAAGAGTTTATTTTTAATCTTCAAACTGAGTATCGTTAATGACCAGAACGTCGTTTTCTTTTATAACGGTGTTGCCGCGTGGTATAAGTACATTTCTGCCGCGCTGTATCATTATGATCAGTCCGCTGTCTTTGGGTATATCGGAAAGGTGAAGTCCTATCCACTTATCGTCTGAGCAGATTTGCTTTTCATAGAGCTTGACCCCGTCGACGGTTTCTCCTGCGTGGCCGCTCAGCACCAGAGTGTCGCCTTCGCGCAGTACGGTATTGCCGTTCGGTGCAATTCGTTTGCCGTCTCGCATCAGCAAAACAAGCAAAGATTCGGGCGGAAGAACTATTTCACGAAGGTGTTTTTCTGCCCATGGGTGTTGTGCTGACACTTTAAACTGTATGAATTGCACGGGCGCTCGGTCAGAATAGTCTGTAAAGGTTTTCATAACATCGGTATTCTCATCTATCATCTGCAGCCCTCTTGCAACGTGTGGTAACAGGGTGCCTTGAAACAGGATAGAGAATAGGACAATAAAAAAGACTATATGGAATATATCGTTGTCAACCTGCGCAGGATGGCATACTGCGATAATAGCAAAAACTATCGAAGCGGCACCGCGCATACCGGAAAATGAAACAAGCGCTATCTGCCGTAGGTTAGACCTTAAAGGCGCAAGCAAGACCGATACCGCAAGGGGCCTTGCGACAAAGGTCAAAAACAGGGCTGTAAACAGGGCAACCGGTGCGACTGCCGGAAGCTTAGAGGGGAAACACAGCAGTCCGAGCAGGAAGAAAAGCAACATTTGCATAAGACTAGTCATACCGTCAAAGAAGTGAACGAGCGAACGCTTTCTGCCGAGATGGGCATTGCCCAGTATTATCCCGGTTATGTAAACGCTTAGATATCCGTTGCCGCCGAATGCTGATGCCACTGCATATGACAGCATGGCTATGCCAACGATAAATACAGCATCAAATCCGTTTTGGGGCAGGCGAAATCGGCGGAGCAAAAGCAGTACGGCACCGGCCAGTATAACGCCACACAATGCACCGAAGAAGAGCTGTGCAAAAATCATATATATAAGTCCGCCGGTGGAAGCACTGCCTTCGATAAGCGAGAGAGAAAGTATAGTAAGCATATATGAAAACGGGTCGTTACTTCCGCTTTCAACCTCCAGCAGCGAGTCGGTTCCGCCCTTAAGACCCAGTTTTTTGGAACGTAGGATCGAGAACACCGAAGCCGCGTCAGTCGAGCTGATTACCGAGCCAAGTAACATGCTTTGCAGAAAAGAAAATTTTAAAGCATAATGACAAAATGCCGCGGTTAGTACAGCGGTAAACACCGTTCCTATAGACGAAAGCAGTAATGCCTTTGCTGCAACGGGACGTGCCGCGCTCCATTTGGTGCCGAATCCGCCGTAAAACATTATGAATATAAGCGCTACCGAACAAATGCTGTTTGCAAAATCATAGTTGTCGAACGGTATTTTAAATAGCCCGTCCGAACCGAACAGCATACCGAGCAGTATAAAGGCAAGTAATACCGGAACACCCAACTTGCCCGAAATTTTGTTGCATAAAACACAGACTAAAATAACTACAGCAATTAACAAAACAGTTGTTTCCAAGTCGGCACCTCCTAACTAAAATAATATATTCTATTATACTGAAAAAATGATTATTTTTCAATAAAACAATGAGCAGAATACCAATCAAGTAAAATCTTTCCATATATGGTCAAAAAAATGTAAAAATTTTTCTGTTAAGAGCGGATTAACTCTTGATTTATGCATAAAATTCGTATAGAATTAAACAGTGATATTTTTCTCATATTTTATTATGAAGGGAACAAAAAATCAATGGAAGTCAAAGAACGCAGAACAGGAACAGTTTCAAGAGGTATCCGTTGCCCGATCATACGTGAAGGCGATGACCTTGCGGCAATCGTTACAGACAGCGTGCTTGAAGCGGCAGAGTGCGAAGGTTTCGAGCTTAATGACCGCGATGTAATAGCGTTGACCGAATCAATAGTAGCGAGAGCACAGGGAAATTATGTTACGGTTGACAATATTGCCGCTGATATAAAAGCAAAGCTTGGCGGCGAAACTGTAGGAGTTATATTCCCGATCCTTTCGCGCAACCGTTTTGCTATATGTCTGCGCGGCATAGCTAAGGGCGCAAAAAAGGTCGTCCTTATGCTGAGTTATCCGTCTGATGAGGTAGGAAACGAGCTTGTAAGCCTTGATAAGATAGACGAGGCGGGGATTAATCCTTACAGTGATGTGCTGACTCTGGAGCGTTACCGTGAACTTTTCGGTGAGAACAAGCATGAGTTCACCGGTGTTGACTATGTAGAATATTACGGCGAGCTTATTAAGTCTTGCGGAGCAGAGGTTGAGATAATCTTTGCAAATCAGGCAAAGGCAATACTTGATTATACCGATTGCGTGCTCACCTGTGACATCCATACACGCGCACGTACCAAGCGCATTTTAAAAGCCGCAGGCGCAAAGGTTGTTTGCGGACTTGACGATATTATGACCGCACCGATAGACGGCAGTGGCTGTAACGAAAACTACGGTCTGCTTGGATCTAACAAGTCGACCGAGGACAAGGTAAAGCTTTTCCCGCGTGAGTGTAAGGATCTTGTGCTTGACATTCAGGAGCGCGTCCTTAAAGCAACCGGCAAGCACGTAGAGGTAATGGTCTACGGCGACGGTGCGTTTAAGGATCCCAAGGGCAAGATTTGGGAACTTGCCGATCCGGTAGTTTCTCCGGCATTTACCGACGGACTTGTAGGTACGCCTAACGAGCTTAAGCTGAAGTATCTTGCTGATAATGATTTTAAAGACCTGAGCGGTGAAGAGCTTAAAAAAGCCATCTCAGATCAGATCCGCGCCAAGAACGGCAGCCTCGTAGGAAACATGGCGGCTCAGGGTACCACACCTCGCCAGTTGACCGACCTTATCGGCTCACTGTGTGATCTGACCAGCGGTTCGGGCGACAAGGGAACCCCCGTCGTTCTCGTTCAGGGCTATTTCGATAACTACACTAACTAAGCTTGGGGAGGAAAGCGTAATGGAAAATATCAAACGTCCCGATTCTATGGCACGTATCAATACAAAAGAGCTTGCCGACGCATTTATCGCCGAGCAGGTAGCTGAGATAAAGGCTCAGGTAGGCGAAAACAAGGTGCTTCTCGCGCTTTCCGGCGGTGTAGACTCCTCTGTTGTTGCCGCATTGCTGATAAAGGCTATCGGTAAACAGCTTGTTTGTGTTCACGTAAACCACGGTCTTATGCGCAAGGGCGAAAGCGAGCAGGTTATTGAGGTCTTCGGCAAGGAACTCGATGCCAACCTGATATATATAGATGCAACCGATCGTTTCCTTGACCTGCTTAAAGGTGTGAGCGAGCCGGAGAAAAAGCGCAAGATCATAGGCGGCGAGTTCATTAAGGTGTTTGATGAAGAAGCCGGTAAACTTAAGGATATTAAATTCTTAGCACAGGGAACTATCTATCCCGATATTTTGGAAAGCGACGGCGTAAAGGCTCATCACAATGTCGGCGGTCTGCCGGAGGATATGCAGTTTGAACTGGTTGAGCCGGTAAAACTGCTTTATAAGGACGAGGTTCGCGTTGTGGGCGAGGCGTTGGGCCTGCCTCACGGTATGGTATACCGTCAGCCCTTCCCGGGACCGGGTCTGGGCGTTCGTTGCCTCGGCGCCATCACGCGCGACCGTCTCCACGCTTTGCGTGAGGCAGATGCAATACTGCGTGAGGAATTTGATAGATCAGGTCTTGCCGAAAAGGTTTGGCAGTACTTTATCGCGGTGCCGGATATGAAGAGTGTCGGCGTTAAGGATGGCAAGCGTTATGAGGGTTGGCCTGCAATTATCCGTGCAGTCAACACTACTGATGCTATGTCGGCTACCATTGAAGAAATTCCTTATGAATTGCTTCATCGCATAACAAGCCGCATCACGGCAGAGGTAGACGGTATCAACCGTGTGCTTTACGACCTTACTCCGAAGCCCATCGGCACGATTGAGTGGGAATAGAATAATTGTTTTTTGCTGAAATCCCTTTCTGCTTTTTTTGAATTTCGGGGACGGAAAAACTGCTGTTGACAAGTCGAGAAACGCGTGATATAATGCGCTTGAAAATGCTCTAACGGAGGTATGCTTTATGAAATGCACAAAGCTGAAAACCATCGAAAAAAGGAACCTGAAGCTCCTTCCGCAAAGCGTTGTTCACTGCGGCTTTATGGATAAAAGCGATGAGCGCAACGCTATTTGGGATATGTATGTTACCAAGTCGGGTCGCTGCTTCTTCTCGGCATGCGCCGAACTTTACGTTCACCGTTCGGCGGGCCTTTACGAATATGTTCACGAAACCGGCGAGGTTAAGTGCTGTTTCGAGCTCGATAAGATGGTTTGCTATGCAAAGGACGCTATTATGCCGAGCAAAATTCATACCTCTATGTCTGAAATGAACGACGGCAGACTTATAATGACCACCCACACTACCTCGCAGTCACGTGTTCACCCCTATTGGTATCCCGAGCCGTTTTATAACCACGTTTTCGAAGGTTATCAGGGCTCTAATATTTTGATATACGACCCCGAAACGGGCGCGCTTGAAAATCGCGGTGTTCCGATTCCGCACGAATCGATATACGGCGGCGTTTACGACCCTAAGCGCAACGCCTTTTATTTCACGGGTTATCTCCGCGGTCATCTCTATCGTTATGATGTTGACAGCGGAGAGATAACCGACTACGGCAAGGTAACCGAGTTTGCCTCTTTCCGCCTCCACCTTTCTAAAATTGATGGAAATATCTACAGCGCAAACCGCAGCGGATATTTCTATCGCATAAACACCGACACGCAGGAAATCGAGGAGCTCGGAGTTTTCTTCCCGAGAGATTATGAGCCCTATTCGACCCTAAGGCACGTTCAGCTTGACTACATAACCGATGGTGCCGATGGTAATATCTATCTGCATTTTATTTACGGATATGACCTTTATCGCTATAACATAAAGGAAAACAAGCTTGAAAGCGTTGGCGATGGTCGCCCCGAGGGACTTGAACTTACCGAGCCCAACCAGCTTTACGGACTTATCTCGGATGAAAACGGCGTTTTGTGGTATTCGCTTTGCTGTCTTACCGAGTGGCACGACTGGACCGCGGCCTATCTCATCCGCTGGGATATATTAAAGGGCGAAAAGCCGCGCAACATGGGACTTGTTGGCTCCAAGGAGCGCACAATAAACATTCTCGCCGAAATGCACTATCACGACGGCATTCTCTATATGACCAGCGGAAACCACCATTTTGACGTTCCGGGTATGTTCTCTGTAGACCTTCGCGAGCTCGAAAAACTCGACTATGATTTGAATGAAGATAGTGAGGAAACGCCCCTTTCTTACGATGTGCTTAACTATCTCCATATTGAAAACTCGAAGGAAGTTTACCCCTATGGTGATGAGGAGTTCGACCGCCAATATGTTGGCGTTCAGAACTTCGAGGACTACACAAGAGCTTTCGGTGTGTTTATGTCGCAAAACCCGATGGGGCTCACCGGCAAGCACATAACATCCTATCCCATCTGGAAGAAATACGGCTATAAAAACTCGGCGGTTGAGCGCGTTTATTATAAAAACGACTCGCTTTGCGTTGAGTTCGGCGGCGAGAAGAAATATCGCCTTTGCGACGGCAAAACCGAAGAAATCGCAGTTTTCACCGAGGCTAAAAAGGTTATAGACATCCCCGCCGAAAAGGTGCCCTTTGCCCTGGGCAGAAACTTTAAGGCGGTTCCGACGGCATCAACCCCGATTTTTGACGGCAAACACCTCGTTGGCACCAAGGATGGAATGCTCTTTATTTGGGATGGCAACACAGCCTTCAACCTCGGAGCCTGCCCCAACACCTCTGGCGAGGTTCGCGAGCTTGTTTACTGCGAAAAAACCGAAACGGCATACGGAATTGTCGGCTCCTATAACGATATTTCGGTTGTTTTCTCCTTTGATAAGCAGCAGGGAGTTAAATATCTCGGCCGCGCGCACTTCAACATTGAGGACGGACTGCATCTCAATTGTGAGTTGTCTTGCATTGCCGTTAACGAAGACGGCACACGCATTGCTATCGGCTCGGCAGAAAATATGGGCGCCGCATACGAAATTGAATTTTAATAAAAAATCCCCCGTCAAAAAGGCGGGGGATTTGCTTTTTGTGTAACGAATACTACCGGCAATGCCGGTAGTTCCAAAAAGCTTTAGCTATGAGTAGCAAAAGAATCCTCCTTCGTCTAAAATAGAAGAGGGTTTGCCAACCACAACAAAAAGACGAAGGAGGAATCAAGTATGAA